>NZ_LSJS01000214.1 GCF_001557325.1 Erythrobacter donghaensis | reverse complement strand
CGTCCATCACCACATCCTACTGCAAAGTGCCATGCGGTGCAGACTGTCCAGATAACGCGACCAACTCTTCGCGCCCATAGTCCTTCGACCCGAACGCACCTGTCTGGTCGCGATCGAGGCGGCTGCGATGGCCGGTCCAATGCCCCAGCTCGTGGAAAGCCGTGCGGTGCCAGTTGACCGGATCGTGAAAATCGTCGGGCCGGGGCACGGCCACGAAGTCATGCGCCGGGCTGTAATAGGCCGAGGCGCCGCCGATCCGGAAATCTGCGCCAGTCGCGCGGATCAGCGCATCCGCCTGGGGCAGGACGAGCCCAGCGGGCACGGGCGGCGGCGGGACGCAGACATGTTCGGGGAGACCCTCGCACTGATCGACCGAGAACACCGTGAACGTGCGGAGGAACGGGATGCCCCCGACCGGATCGCGTCCCTCGGCAGCTGCACGGCGTTGCTCCGAGCCGGGTACGAACCGCCGTGTATAGATGATCGACACGCCGTGCTCGCCGCGCCGCACGGTGCCGCCGAGGACCGATGCTTGCCGGAAGGTGAGGAAGGCGTGGCCCGAATAGCCGTTGGAAACGACCGCATCCCACAAGGCCAGAATATTGATGCCGCTGTAAGCCCGCTGGCTGACCGCATTGTGCGGCATACCAACGCCCGCCTGGGTGCTGGTCCATGGCTGGACCCAGGGCACGCGCCCGGCCTCGAGGTCGGCAATGATCCGGTCGGTGATCTGCTGGTAGAGGTTGGCGCGCCCGGTGGACGGACGCGATGCAGTTCGAGATGCCATCGCATGAAACTCCGCGACGGACCGCGGCAAGCCTCTCTCGCCGCTCTTTATCCGTCACGGATTGTCGGGACGCACTCTCGCTCTGGCGAGGCGTTGCGGGGCGGCAGTCCCGCTTGAAGGGGTCCGCCGAGACCGGACCGGGCTCGGCGGCAGGGGAAGGCTTTCCCCAACTGCGGCTAGAAGCCTCCCTTGCACAATTCGCCTTTGCGCGGCTGCAGACGCGCCAACATGGCGCGTGCCAGGTATGGCGGAATGCGGCGATGCAGGGCCCACAAATCGGCCTCGTGACAGGCGCGCAAGGGCTGTGCGCTGCCGCAAGGACAGGGCCAATGGCCTTTCGGCCTCGGTAGTCTCAGTATTCGCAGGTGATAGAGAATGTCCTTGCGCCGGTTGGCGATGCCGAGTGCGTCGGCATAGGCTTCTTCCATGCCCTCCAAGCCGTGCGCGCGCTCGCCGAAAGGCCAGCTGCCGGTCTTTTCGAACCAGAACTGCCCAAGGAAATATTCTCGCAAGGGGCCGGAAAGATAGGCTGCGATGCCGGTGTCGCTCGCGGTCGCCAGCCAGTTTTCCCAGACCGTCACGCAGCAATCGCCATCACCGTTGATATGGTGATCGGGATCGCGGGTAATGCGCCCACCGGTTTCGAACACGCGCGGTTCGATGCGCGGATAGGCCGATGACAGCTCGATTCTCACCGCATAGCTGGCCAGCGGACCTTGCGGGTCACATCCGGGACTGCCGTCGGTGACGACAAAGGTTCCTTCGATCACGATCCCGCCATCATGCCGCGAGGCGCGAAGACCGGGTTGGTCGAAGCCGATTGCGCCTTCGACCTCGGACAGTCTCAGCAAGTGAACCCCCTCAGCGCACCCAGGGGCGGGACTGCGAACCGCTGCGCTGCACGTCGTCGACCGCGCGGCGGGCGCGCTCCAGATCGGCATCGTGCCCGGCGCCCAGCAGCAGTGCCGGCGCGCCAATGGCAGCCTCGTCCGACATGACGCTGGCAACGGCGCGTTTCACGAGCGTCGGGCCAAGGCGCCGTTGCAGCTCGGCGGGAACGGTATCGAAGGGGCTGGCCCGCAGATACTGGGCGAAGTCCTGCCGGGCCTGGGCGAGCCAGCGGAGAAAATTGTCCCGCTTGATGGGCTCTTCGGGCCATTTGTCGGCGAAGTTTTCGACCGGGTTCACGGGGTTGGGCACCCAAGCAATCCCGTCACGCTCCTCAATGTAAAGGTGCATGTTGGTCAGGATGGTCTGAAGCGCCGCTGACAGCGAGGTTTCCTCGTTATAGGCATGCGCCGCCAGCGTCGTGATGATGATCGAGATCGGCTTGTGCTCGCCATCCTCGGCAAACATGCAGTCGCGGTGGCGCTTCAGGAGCTGGATTGCCTGCTGAAGCGGGGTGCGGACCTTGTAGTCGGGGATTTCGTCGACACTTGCGGTGATGCGCTCGCGTGCTGCGAACGACCGCTTGGCCTCACTCAACCGCACCCGCATCCGGCTCCGAAACCAGGCGGCGTAGCCGTAAGGGTTGCTCTGCAGCCAGTCATCCGAGATCACCGCATAGTCGCTGCGCTGGTTGTCGGTAATCGCGATCGCGTGGCCGCTGAGGTCGCCATCCGATGCCAGCGTGCCGAATCCCTTGGCCCGCAACTGCATCTGATAGCGCTGCGCATCAGGCAGCGCCGGCAGGACATCCATGTGGAACTGCGCACCTTCGGCATAGTTGAGCGTCCAGCAACGACGGCGCTCGTCCGGATGGGCCATGTTGCGTGCCCGCGCATAGAGCGCGACCTCGTGACCGACCGCATCCTTGAGCTGCTTCTGGGTAAGCGCGGCTTTGGACCCGTTGACGCGGCAAACCAGATCGACGTCATATTCGTCCGCGTCGGTCAACGGGCGGGTGACCGTTCCCAGAAGAAACGACCCGTGCGGTGAGATGGCCGGATCGAGATCCGCAAGAGTGGATTCGGGCCGGTCGAGCCAGCCGCCAAGCGCCTCGTACCGCTCCTTGGCCTCTTCGAACTTGGCGGGCGGGATGTCGAGCGCGGCAGCGATCGCTTCGAGGATATCGTCGTGCGACCTGGCCAGCCGCTTGTCATGAACAGTCATCAGGGCACCTTGTGACAGGGAGTGAATTCGTCGGCGGGCGTGCCGAAGAAATAGGGTTGGAGGATCGGCTTCTGGACACGGGCTTCGGCGAAGGCGCGGTCCTTGAGGCTGCGAATGCGGCGGGTGTCGTCGAGCGAGTAGAAACCGTCAGGGACCGGCTGACTGACACGGAACACGGCGCGACGCACATGCTCGTCGCCGGTCAGGATCCTGGCGATGCCGAGTGAACCATGCGATTGGCCCGCCATGAAAATGCTCGAAAGCTGCGGTGCGATCCTCGCCGCACCATAGGCGGCGCGCAGGGTCTTGATATCGTCGAGACAGCCAACGCTCAGGACGTTGAGCTGATCGGCAGGCCAGCCAAGCGTACCAATGGCTTCGACGACAGCGAGCCCGGCAGGGTTGTTGGCCCAGAGGCCACCATCGACCAGTCCGACATCATTGGCTGTCACATGCTGGGCGAAATAGGTCGGCGCGGCCGCCGTCGCCATGGCAGCATCGATTGCCAGCTCGCGGCAGTCGGTCTGCAGGCGGGGATGATGCGCAGTTTTGAAGACATAGACGCCCTGGGTCTGGGGATGCCAGGCCGGGATCACGAGCCGGGTCTGCGCTTCGCCCAGCAGCCGGTCGCCGAGGACTCCGTGAAGAGCCTTGCGCAGCGGCTCTGCGCTGTATTTCGGACCCCAAAAGGCCCAGCGACCGGTCCGCAGATGGCGTTCGAGCCAGCCAAGGAAGCCTTTCCGGCTCTGAGCAAAAATCGCCGGGCCTTCCTCTTCGTAGAGGCGCAAAATGTCGGCGGCGCGCAGCCCCAGGGCGAGGCCGATGGCAATGATCCCGCCCGTCGATGTGCCAGCGATCAGGTCGAAATAGCGCCCGATCGGCTGCTCCAGGTCCTGTTCGAGATTGGCAAGAAAGGCTGCCGGGAACGTGCCCCGAATGCCGCCGCCATCGATGGTCAGGATGCGCTTCACTGCCCCCAGTCCTTCGCTCAGTGCTTGTTGTCGCGCGGCGGCATCGGATCGTTGCCGGGCGCTACCGTGTCCGAATCGCGCCAGCGGCCGTCACGCTCCTGGATACGGACCTCGCCGCCGCCGAGGTTGCGCACCGTCTGCTTGGCGGCCTGCTCTGCCGAGCGCTGGGTTGAATGCACGCTGCTGGCGCGCTGCGCGCCCGCCGCTTTTACCGCCCATCCGTTCGGATGCTTCGTCACGTACCGGTCTGCCACGCTTCATCTCCTTGACTCGACTCTCGTAAACCGCATATAAACTATTCTCATAGAACGTCAATGTTCGCATAGTTTCTATACGGATGGAGAGTCGCCAAGGTGCGCTGGGGTGTCGAGCAAAGACTGGAATTTATCGAGTTCCGCCTTTTCTGGGAGGGCACGATCAACCGCGCCGATATCATCGATTGTTTCGGGGTTTCGACGCCGCAGGCCTCGAAGGATCTGGCGCTTTATCAGGCGCGTGCGCCGGGCAACATGCTCTACGACACGCGGGCGAAGCGATACGTCGCGGCCCATGCCTTCGTGCTGCGATTCCTTGATCCTGATCCCTATAAATATCTCTCGCAGCTGCGTGCGGTGGCGGAAGGAATGTTGCCGACCAGCGAATCGTGGATTGCGGCCATGCCCAGTGCGGACGTCGCGCTTACGCCGAAGCGCGAAATCGACATCGGTATCCTGCGCAGGGTTCTCGAAGCCGTGCGCGAAAACCAGTCGATCGATGTGCTGTACCAGTCAATGAACAGTGCCCGGCCTGACCCGATCTGGCGGCGGATGACGCCGCACGCCTTTGGCTATGACGGCTTTCGCTGGCACGTTCGCGCATTTTGCCACGTAGAGACGAAGTTTAAGGACTTCCTGCTTCCCCGAATTCTCGAAGTGGGAGAAAAGAGCGAACCCGGCCAATCCGGCGAGCACGACTGGCTGTGGAACGACTATTTCGATGTTGTCGTCGGCCCACATCCTGACCTGACCGAAGGTCAAAAGAAAGTTGTCGCCAAGGATTATGGCCTTGAAATCGGCACAACGGTACTTTCTGTGCGCTATGCAATGTTGTTTTATGTATTGAAAAGGCTCGGTTTGCTTGATGATGCGGCGAAGCGCAGTTCGCGGAGCCAGCATATCGTCAATGTAAATCGCAAGGAAACGCTGGCGGCGCTGGAGCGCGCCGAGTTTCACCTTTAGAGCGTAGGTAGGGGACGGTAGTGCCGATGGGGGCGAAACTCGAAGAGATCAAGAACGGTGCATCGGTGCGCGGCGTCGCCTCGAGCCAGCCCGTCCACGTGATTTCGGTCGACTGGATCGGCGATCAGGCGATCAACGTCGTGTACCGCGATCCCAACGGCACCGTCGCCGAAGCCGTCCTCTATCGCGATGACGAGCATCGCCTTGAGGTCGAGCAGAATGGCCGTCCGTGGTCTTTCGATGCCGATGGTGCACTGCTGCGCCTGGTGACCGAGGCCAACCGGATCAAGCTGGCGCATTATTTCGATCCCTATCTCGCCATCCACACCAGTCTGGTCGATCCGCTGCCCCACCAGATTTCGGCGGTCTACGGCGAGATGCTGCCGCGCCAGCCGCTGCGTTTCCTGCTCGCCGACGATCCCGGCGCGGGCAAGACGATCATGGCCGGGCTACTGATCAAGGAGCTGATTGCGCGCAGCGATCTCGAACGCTGCCTGATCGTCGCACCCGGCAGCCTGGTCGAGCAATGGCAGGACGAGCTTGGCCAGAAGTTCAACCTCGAGTTCGACATTCTAACCCGCGACATGATCGAGACGTCGCGTTCGGGGAATCCGTTCACCGATCGCGACCGGCTGATCGTCCGGCTCGATGTGCTCGCGCGCAACGAGGATTTGCAGGAAAAGCTGATGAGCGCCCGCGAATGGGACCTCATCATCTGCGACGAAGCACATCGCATGTCGGCGACCTACTTCGGCGGCGATGTCAAATATACCCGCCGCTACCAGGTCGGCCAGAAGCTGGGTCAGGTCTGCCGCCACCTCCTGCTGATGTCGGCGACCCCGCACAACGGCAAGGAAGAGGATTTCCAGCTGTTCATGGCGCTGCTCGACGGCGACCGGTTCGAGGGCCGGTTCCGCGACGGCGTGCATTATGCCGACACGGCCGACATGATGCGGCGACTGACCAAGGAAGAGCTGCTGCGTTTTGACGGGCGCCCGCTGTTCCCCGAGCGCCGGGCCTACACGGTCAAATATGAACTCTCCGAGGGCGAGGCTGGGCTCTATACGGCGGTCACCGAATATGTGCGCACCGAGATGAACCGCGTGCAGCGTTTTGCCGAGGGCGACGGCAAGAAGCGGAACAATGTCGGCTTCGCGCTGCAGATCCTGCAGCGGCGTCTCGCGTCATCCCCCGCTGCGATTTACCAGTCACTGAAACGTCGCCGCGAGCGCCTTGAGACAGAACTTGGCGAAGCTCGCCTTGCCAACGCCAGTCGGCGCGCAGACTTCGCCGTCCCAAAGGTCAATGCCGACATCCTCGGCAATATTGATGAATATGGGCAGGACGAGATCGATGAACTCGAAGACCTGATCTCGACCGGGGCGACGACCGCCGAGACCGTCGAGCAGCTCGCACTCGAGGTCGAGACGCTGAAGGGCTTGGAGTCGATGGCGCTCGGTGTGCTGCGCTCGGGCGTCGATACCAAATGGAGCCAGCTCAACCGGATCCTCGATGACGATCTAATGGTCGATTCCGCTGGCAACCGGCGCAAGCTCATCATTTTCACCGAGCCCAAGGACACTCTAAATTATCTGCTCGACAAGGTGCGTGCCCGCATCGGCAATGCCGAGGCCGTCGACGTCATCCATGGCGGGGTTTCGCGCGAGGAGCGCCGCAAGGTGGTCGAGCGTTTCATGCAGGACAAGGACCTGCTGGTGCTGATCGCCAATGATGCGGCGGGCGAAGGCGTCAACCTTCAGCGCGGGCACCTGATGGTCAACTATGACCTGCCGTGGAATCCGAACAAGATCGAGCAGCGGTTCGGCCGCATCCACCGTATTGGCCAGACAGAAGTGTGCCACCTGTGGAATCTGGTTGCTGCAGACACGCGCGAGGGCGAGGTCTATGCTCGCCTGCTGGAAAAGCTCGAAGCTGCGCGCGAAGCACTCGGCGGGCGCGTCTATGACGTGCTGGGCGAGCTGTTCGAAGGGACAGCGCTCAAGGATCTTCTGTTTCAGGCGATCCAGTATGGCGAACAGGACGAGGTCAAGGCCCGACTGTTCCGCCAGGTCGACGGTGCGGTTGACCAGACGCATCTGCTCGAACTGCTGCGCCGCCGCGCGCTCACCAACGACACGATGCCCGAAGCCCGGGTCGAAGAGCTGCGGCTCGAGATGGAGCGAGCCGAAGCGTTGCGGCTACAGCCGCACCATATCCAGAGCTTCTTCGTCGAGGCCTTCCAGCATCTGGGCGGACGCATCAAGCGGCGGGAGGAAGGCCGGTGGGAGATTTCTCACGTCCCGGTCCGCATCCGGGAGCGGGACCGCCAGATCGGGACCGGCGCGCCGATCCAGAAGCAGTATGAGCGGATCTGCTTCGAAAAGGACAAGATCAACCAGCAGCCCGTTGCCGCGTTCGTGTGCCCAGGCCATCCGCTGCTCGAAGCCGTGATCAGCCTGATCCGCGAGCAGTATGAGCAGATCATGCGCCAGGGCGCGATTCTGGTCGACGACACCGATGCGGGGGAAGCCCTGTCAGTGGTATTCCTGCTCGAACACAGCGTGCAGGATGGCCGACTGACCAGCCTCGGCAAGCCGCATACGCTGTCGCAAAAGTTGCAGTTCGCGGCAATCGACAAGGCGGGCCACGCAACCAATGCCGGGATCGCGCCGCACCTCAACCTTCGACCTGCCACCCCGGAAGAGGTCGCAGCGGTGCGCGGACAGCTCGACGAGGGCTGGCTCACCACCGATCTTGAAAAGACCGCAATCCGGTTCGCGACGGTCGAGCTGGCGCAGCACCATGTTGCTGATGTGAAGGCGCGGCGGCTGCCCGAGATCGACAAGGTCGAGCAGGAAGTGCGCGCGCGGCTCAAGAAGGAGATCAACTACTGGGATTCGCGCGCCTTCGAACTCAAGGAAGAGGAAAAGGCGGGCAAGAAGACACGGCTGAACTGGCAGAACGCGCAGCGCCGCGCCGAGGATCTCGCCGAGCGGCAGAAGCGGCGGATGGACCAGCTGGAGAAGGAGCGGTTCATTTCTTCGCAGCCGCCACGGGTTCGCGGCGGCATGGTCGTGATCCCGCGCGGCCTCCTCGACGCGCAGAACGCAGCGCCCATCGGCAACCATTTCTCGGAAGATCCGGCCGCGCGCCGGGCCATCGAGCTGGCGGCGATGGAGGCGGTGATGGCGGCCGAGCGGACGCTGGGCAACACGCCCACCGATGTCTCGATGCAGAAGATCGGCTATGACATCGCCTCGCACGATCCAACGACCGGGCATCTGCGCTTCATTGAGGTCAAGGGACGGATTGATGGCGCCGACAACGTGATGATCACGCGGCAGGAGATCATCACCTCGCTGCACGAGCC
Source organism: Erythrobacter donghaensis (assembly GCF_001557325.1). Classification (GTDB taxonomy): domain Bacteria; phylum Pseudomonadota; class Alphaproteobacteria; order Sphingomonadales; family Sphingomonadaceae; genus Erythrobacter; species Erythrobacter donghaensis_B. Next base: position 52,655 of record NZ_LSJS01000214.1, on the reverse strand, counting down.
TGAAAAGTTCATCCTCGCGGTTGTGTCGGTCAGCAACGGGTACGCCCATGAGCCGCGCTACATCCGCGGCCCGCTGGTCGAGCGCGAGCCGTCGTTCCTCGAAACCGCCATCCAGTTCCACCTTCCGCGCCTCTTGGAACGCGCCGAGGTTCCGGGATGAGGCCGACAAGGGAGATGATCATGGGTGAATCGCTGCTTCGCTTGAGCGCCAATCGATCGCGACGTCCGGCAATTCAGCCGGTCAGTCAGTGTGCATTGCTGATCGACGGCGAAGGGAGTGGCTCGGCCTTTAACGGATTAATGCAATCGGTACTTGGCTGGATGGAGCGGCGCTCAGGGCGTCCGCTCCCAAGCCAAGCTCACGACGGAAAGTCGTTCGTAATCGATGACATAGGCTCGCAGCGGACTGAAGCCATCTCGATAGAAGCTCCGCGCTATTGGGCTGCGCGCATCGACGACGCAGATAAAAGTGTGCCCCAGCGGACCTGGACGACTGAAATTGCATTGGCGCCCCAGGCGGACGGTCGGGTTCTTTTTGGCACCCGTCTCCAATGTGTGTCGCGCGGCCAATATGAGGAGTTTGACGCATCTGTGCCAAACTTCGTCCGTGAGGTCGTAGAGTCGGGCCATGCCTGGCTTGATGGCATCAACATTTCCGCAGAACCGATGCTCGTTGAATCAGAGGATGATGCAGACGAGCTCTGCAAGCTGCTCTGGAATCGTGGGCGCCGAAGCGATGTCATCGTATTTTCGTTGCCGGAGGATTCAAACGACTGGTCGGAGACCATCATTCCGGCTCGTGATGTAGCGCGCCGCCTTGCAGGCGCCGCACATGTGGCGATCGTGTCTCAAGCGGCGAGCTATCGACTAACGGATCAGGTCGGCAAGGCATTGTCCGTATACCGGCAGGCAGTTCGCACCTATCGACCTGGTTTTGACCCTTCGCTCGACGAGGCTGCGGCACACCCTCTCGGCCTTCCCGGCAGGATCGCGAACTGGGCTGGCGGCCCGCAAGCTTATCGGTCGTTTCTCGTCAACCAGACGCTGAACCGGACCGTAAGTGGTCGGGATAGCCAGCGGCAGCTCCCGCCATTCCTCGAAGTGAAACGGGTGGCGGGCGAGCTTCGTCGGCAATCAGCGCGCATTGAAGGCGAGTCTGATCGTGACCTGCTCGCGCTTGCAGAGCAGGAAATTCGTGATCTGACCTCATCGCTTGAGCAGATCAAGGAAGAGCAGGACAGCTACATCGCGCTTGCCGACCAAGAGCGCGAGGAAGCCGAACAGCAGGCTGAACAGCAGCGGCAAAGCAACGCGTTCTTGCGGCATAGAATCTCGTTGCTCGAAAGCCGTCTGGCCCAGACCGCGCCGCCTCAAACCGAACTTCCAAATAGCCTTGATGGCTTTGAGGACTGGTGCCGAGAACACCTTTCAGGTTCGGTCGAGCTGCACAGCCGGGCGTTCCAAGGGATCAAGAAGTCACAATTCGAAGATGTCCAGTTGATCTATAATTCGTTGCTATTGCTGCGGGACTTTTACGTTCCGATGCGCCGTGGCGGCGGGGATGCTGCCAAAGCTGCATACGATGCGGAATGTGGGCGCCTGGGGATCGACGAACAGCCATCCTTCGCTGGGGCAGGATGGGGCGAGCACGGTGACACCTATCTCGTTCGCTGGGGGAAAAGCCGTCTCCTGCTCGACCGCCACCTCAAGAAGGGAAACAGTCGAGAGGAGCGCTTCTGTTTCCGATTGTATTTCACATGGGTGGACGACGATCAGCATGTCCTGGTTGGCTGGCTACCCTCGCACCTCGATACTCGCGCGACTTAAGTAAGAAAGAATCCGATGTCCGAGACTACCTATAAGAAGAAGCTCATCGAGGTCGCCATTCCGCTGGAGGCGATTAATGAGGCGTCCGCGCGCGAGAAGTCGATCCGCCATGGCCATCCGTCCACGCTGCACCTGTGGTGGGCACGCCGACCGCTCGCTGCATGCCGTGCAGTCCTGTTCGCGCAGCTGGTGGATGATCCGTCGAGCCATCCCGACAAGTTTCCCACCCACGAGGATCAGGAGGCCGAGCGCAAGCGGCTGTTCGCGATCATCGAGAAGCTGGTGAAGTGGGAAAATTCCACCAACGAAGAGGTCCTGGAAGAGGCACGTGCCGAAATCCGCAAGAGCTGCGGTGGCGAACTCCCGCCGGTCTATGACCCATTTTCAGGCGGTGGCTCGATTCCACTCGAAGCACAGCGGTTAGGACTGCCCGCTTACGGGTCGGACCTGAACCCCGTAGCGGTGATGATCGGCAAGGCGATGGTTGAGATCCCGCCCAAGTTCAAGGACAAGGAACCCATCCATCCTGGCGCGAAGGACCGGCAGTTCTATCGCAACGCCGAAGGCCTAGCCGAAGATGTGAAGTACTACGGCGATTGGATGCGGGAGAAAGCTTGGGGTGAAATTGGGCATCTATATCCTCAGGTCGATCTGCCGAAGGAGATAGGCGGCGGTAAAGGGACCGTAGTGGCTTGGATCTGGTCGCGGACCGTTCCAAGCCCAGACCCTGCGTTTGCTGGTGTCGAAGTTCCATTGGTTCGATCATTTCAGCTGAGCGACAGCGCTTGGGTCGAACCAATTGTGACCGGCAAGCAGTACACCTTTCAAGTGCGAACAGGCCGATTACCCGAAGCAGCCAAGCTCGCGGGGACGGTCAGCAGGCAGGGTGGTCGATGCTTGGTGTCGAACAGCGCGATGCCGCTGAACTATATCAGAGAAATGGCGCGAAAGGGCCACCTTGGTCAGCGGCTAATGGCGGTCGTCGTTGAAGGCACCCGAGGACGCGTCTTCATTTCGGCAACAACCGAGATGGAAGAAACGGCGTTCCTTGCAAAGCCGAAATGGCTGCCAGAAGAACTGGTTACGACACCTTCCCATGAGGTTGACCGATTGCCGATGTACGGCATGACAACGTGGGGCGACGCATTTACAGGTCGCCAAGCAACTGCTCTGACAACATTTGTCGATGTTGCCAAAGGTCTCAGGGAAAAAATTCTCAGCGACGTGGCAGGAAGCTCGTCCATAAACGGAATCTCTATAGATGAGTACGTTAATGCAATTCGTGTGTATCTAGCCTGCGCGATTGACAGATGTGCGGACGCTTGGAGCACTATCGCAACTTGGGCCACAAGTGGATTCATACGGTTTACATTCGCCCGTCAGGCAATTGCGATGACTTGGGATTTTGCTGAATGCAATGTATTTAGCTCGTCTACGGGAAATTTCAGCGGCGCCGTCGATTGGGTCGTCAAATCTTTGTCGGAGCTCCCCGCAAATGGCACTGGCAGCGTGAAGCAAGCTGATGCTCGCTATGCCGTCTTGCCATCTGCAAGCTGCCTTTCGACTGATCCGCCATATTATGACAATATCGGATATGCTGACCTGTCTGACTATTTCTACGTTTGGTTGAAGCAGTCGGTTGGCACCATTTACCCAGAGATTTTTTCGACGATCACGGTCCCGAAATCCGATGAATTGGTGGCTATGCCACATCGACATAAAAACCGTCGTGCTGCCGAAGATTATTTCTTGAGCGGCATGTCGGAGGCTTTTGCCAACATAGTTTCTCAGATTGATAGAAATATCCCTGCAACAATTTACTACGCATTCAAGCAAAGTGAGGTTTCTGATGAGGGATTGACATCAACTGGCTGGGCAACCTTCCTTGATGCTGTAATTTCTTCTGGTCTAGCCGTTGTTGGGACTTGGCCGGTCCGCACCGAAAGGGCCGGGCGCACGATCAGCGTGGGAACTAATGCGCTTGCGACCTCAGTGGTTCTCGTCTGCCGAACAAAAGATGTCACGGCTGAAGTCATCACAAGGGCCGAGTTTATTCGTGCCCTCAAGCGCGAGCTGCCTTCGGCAATTGCTGAACTGCAGGTTGCCAACATAGCTCCAGCCGACATGCCCCAATCAGCGATCGGCCCCGGCATGGGCGTTTTTTCGCGTTATGGGGCCGTCCTTGAATCAGATGACAGCCCGATGGCGGTGAAGACAGCTCTTCAACTCATAAACCGGGAGTTGGACGAATATCTGGGTGGCATCCAAGGTGAGTTTGACGCAGACACCCGGTTCGCAATCACCTGGTTTGAGCAGAATGGGATCGGCAAGGGCGACTACGGTGTTGCCGACAATCTCGCCCGCGCTCGCGGCATCTCGGTTGAAAGCGTCAAACACGCCGGGATCATCGAAAGCGCTGCCGGTAAAGTCCGTATCCTCGGCCGCGATGAACTCGACGAGGACTGGGATCCGGAGGAGGACCGCCACCTGACGGTGTGGGAGTGCCTCCAGCACCTGGTTCGCCTGCACGAGAAGGGCGGCATTTCGCACGACACTGCAGTGCTTCTCAAAAAGCTCAATGCCCAAGCCGAGGCGGTAAAGGATCTGGCCTACTGCCTCTACGACATCTGCGCCAACAAGCGGAAGGATGCCAAGGAAGCGACGGCCTATAACGGGCTTATTGCCGATTGGACCGAACTCACGCGGCAGGCAGCCGCTGTCCACGACACGCGCCGCGACGGCCAAATGCGCTTCGACGTCTAAAGGGAATTATCATGGCAAAAAGCACCCGCCAGTATGTGTTCGAAGGCATGGAACTCCTGCCGTCTGCGCTGATTCCCTTCGTGGAAAAGCGTCTGGAAAGCTCGATCAAGGGCCACTGGCAGCTGGAAGTGGTTCAGCGCGTCCAAGGACTGCGCCCCAATTCGACAGGCGACGTGGGTTGGGACCAGCAGGGACTGCTCAAGACCATGATGGCCTTCTGGAAGGACGCCTTCGCCACTGTGCTGGGCCATCCTGAGCGGTCCTACGTGTCGGAACTGCTCGACGTGCGGAACAAGCTCTCGCACAACGAGACCTTCACCTACGATGATGCCGAGCGTGCCCTCGATTCCATGCGCCGCCTGATGGAAGCGATCAGCGCCGGGGATGCTGCCGAGCAGCTAAGCCGGATGCGGGACACGATCCTGCGCACCAAGTTCACAGAACTTCAGCGCAATGAGGAACGCCGGAAGACCCAGCGGCTGGAGATTTCGGTCGAAACGGTCGCTGGCCTCAAACCCTGGCGCGAAGTCGTCGAACCGCATCAGGACGTCGCGACCGGCGAATTCCAGCAAGCGGAGTTCGCAGCGGACCTCGCCAAGGTGCATTCAGGGAGCGCACCAGCCGAATATCGCGATCCGAAGCAGTTCTTCAGCCGCACCTATCTGACCGAAGGCCTCAGTACGCTTCTTATTGGCGCTGCAAAGCGCCTGTCGGGAAGTGGCGGCGACCCCGTGGTCGAACTTCAAACCAACTTTGGTGGCGGCAAGACGCACTCGATGCTGGCGCTCTACCACATGGCAGGTCCGACGCCGGCGCAGGATTTGTCAGGCCTCGATCAGTTGTTGGAAACCAACGGCCTGACAGTGCCCAATGGAATCAACAGGGCGGTGCTCGTCGGCACATCGCGCGGGCCGCAGGACGTGCTCAATGCCGATGGTGGCCGGAAGATCCGCACCACGTGGGGCGATTTGGCATGGCAGCTCGGCGGCGCCGATGCCTTCGATATGATCGCGGAGAATGACGCAACCGGCATCGCGCCTGGATCAAACCTTCTCGAAGCGATCTTCAACAAGTGCGCCCCGTGCCTCATCCTGATCGACGAATGGGTCGCCTACCTCCGCCAGATCTATAAGGTTGATGGCCTGCCTTCGGGCTCGTTCGACTCTAATCTGTCGTTCGTGCAGGCCCTCACCGAAGCGGTGAAGGCCAGCCCAGGCACGCTGTTGGTCGCTTCGTTGCCGGCATCGCAGATCGAGGTGGGCGGTGAAGGTGGCCAGGAGGCCCTGGCGCGCCTCAAACAGACGTTCAGCCGCGTTGAGTCCTCGTGGCGACCTGCCAGCCAGGAGGAGAGCTACGAGATCGTCCGCCGTCGCCTGTTCAAGGAAATCCCGGGCGACCGCTTCCACCATCGCGATAACACGCTGAAGCAGTTTGCGAAGCTCTATCGCGAGAACGCCAATGAATTCCCGCAGGGCTGCGCCGACGAGGACTATCGGCGCAAGCTGGAGAAGGCTTACCCGATCCATCCCGAACTGTTCGACCAGCTCTACACCTGCTGGGGATCGCTCGAAAAATTCCAGCGCACGCGCGGCGTGCTTCGATTGATGGCTCAGGCCATCCACGAATTGTGGATGAGCGGCGATCCGTCGGTCATGATTATGCCGGGCAGCGTCGCGATCAATTCGCCGCGCGTTGAACCGGAACTACTGCACTATCTCGATGTCAGTTGGCAGTCGATTATCGCCGGTGATGTCGATGGCGCGGCCTCGACACCCTACAAGATCGACCAGTCGGCGCCGAACCTGAACCGCTACTCGGCCACCCGCCGCGTCGCGCGGGCCATCTTCATGGGCACAGCGCCGACTCACCAGCAGCAGAACACTGGCCTGGACGACAAGCAGATCAACCTTGGCGTAGTCCAGCCTGGCGAGCGCCCGGCAATTTTCGGTGACGCGCTGCGCCGACTGACCAACCAAGCCAAGTTCATGCATTCAGACCTCGGTCGGTACTGGTATTCGATGGCGGCAAGCCTGAACCGTATCGCGACTGACCGGGCCGCGCAGATCGAGGCGGCGCTGGTCGATGTCACAATCGACGCCGAGCTAACCAAATATGTCGCCGGCCTGACAGACCGCGGGCATTTCGACGCCGTACAGGTCGCGCCAGCAGGGTCGGCCGAGGTGCCGGACGAAGCCGGCGGTGTCAGAGCAGTGGTGCTGGGCGTAGCGCATCCGCATAACGGCCGGGAAGGGTCCGAAGCGTTGGTCGAAGCCAAGGAAATCCTGATGCAGCGCGGCAGTACGCCGCGTGTGTATCGCAATATGCTCGTGTTCATCGCCGCCGACGCGAAGCAGCTCGACAACCTGAAGGATGCCGTGCGCGCTGCACTCGCCTGGAACGAGATTGTCCGCGACACTGATCGCCTGAACCTCACTCAAAGCGACAGCGCGCTGGCCAAGGCGAAGCTTTCTGAGGCCAACGAAACGGTGAAGACCCGGCTGAAGGAAGCTTGGTGCTATTTGCACTACCCGGCCCAGGCCAGCGCCCAAGCCGACCTCGAATGGTCTTCCGGCAAAATTCCGGCACAGGACGGATTGCTCGCCCGTGCCAGCAAGAAGCTGACTGGCGAAGAGGGTTTGCTGACCGAACTTGGCCCAACGCGCCTTGATCGAGACCTTCAGAAATACATCTGGAACGACAAGCCGCACCTCTCTTTGAGAGATCTGCGCGAGTACCTCAATCGCTACATCTACCTGCCACGCCTCAAAAATCAGGATGTGCTGGTCAAGTCTGTCCAGTCTGCTGTGAGTGGCATGCTGCCTGGGCCGTTTGCCTATGCAGAGCGTTGGGACGAAGCGTCGGGCAAGTATCTGGGCCTTGCGATTGACCACGCAAGCAATGCGATGATCGTCATTGATGGCGATAGCGTGATCATCAGGCCAGAGGTTGCAGAGTCGCATCGACCGGCCCCTTCGCAACCTTCTGATCCTTCACCGGGCGCGCCTACTTCTGAGACGCCTCCGGGTCCGGGAGGGCTGCCGCCCGAAACCAGCCCGACGCCACCTGTCGAGCGAAACCCGACCCGCTTCAGCGGTACTGTCATGATCTCGCCTGAACGTCCGGCGCGCGATATGCATCAGATTGTCGAGGCGATCGTCGAACAGTTGACGACACTCCCCGGCAGCAAGGTAACTCTCAGGCTGGAAATTGACGCGGAAGTCCCCGGAGGCCTCGACCGCGCCAAGGTCCGCACCCTGGTTGAGAATGCTAACACTCTCGGATTTTCAGAAAAATCCGTAGAGTAGGACTTCGCTCTCGCACCTTGATAAGGTTATTCACCTATTGGTCCAAAATGGGCCGATAGGTGAGCTGCGAAGATTCTACATGTAAATTGGTCTATTTACGTCGCATTTCTATCACCAGGCATGACTTGGAGATCATTTTTTAGTTGCGGGCATACTCTGATAGAGCCTCAATAGACCAAATTGGCGATTGGGGGATGCAACTGCGTGACGATCGAGGTGAGGCAACTGCGCTACGCCGTTCTCACGGCAGACATGAGCAGCCTATCGCGTGCGGCGTCAGCCCTCAATATGCGACAGGCGACACTGAGCCAGCGGGTCACACAACTGGAGGACAAACTTGGAATCAAGCTGTTCACCCGGTCAACGCGCGGTGCAGAACCGACCGAAATGGGCCGAGTTTTCATCGAATCTGCGCGCCGCATCATCACGGATATCGACAACCTCCAGACGACGGCAAGGGCCGTCAGCTACGGCGAACAGGGCCGCCTGGCAGTTGGGTACAGCTCATCGTTGATGGCGGGAAATCTCAAGCAGACCTTTTCGGACTATCTGACCCGGTTTCCTGATGTCCAGTTCGACGGCGTCGAGGCTGGCCCGGAGACGCTCCTGCATCGGCTGCAGTCGCGAACTATCGATGTTGCGGTGGCGCCGACAGGCATGGAAGAGAGCGGCGTAGTCTCGCGCCGGGTCTGGTCTGATCGGCTCCTGGTCACGCTGCTCGACGGACACAGACTGCTCGAGAATGAGCGGATTTACTGGACTGACCTGCGCCGTGAGGTTTTCGTCGTTCCCGGCAGCGGGATCGGCCCGATCGTGGCTAACCTCTTGGCCGCACGTCTGACCGAGCAAGGCTACCGCCCCAATATCATTGTCCAGGATACCAGCCTTGAAAGCGTCCTCAGCATCGTGTCGGTCGGACGTTTCATCACGATCGCGACCGAAGCGTCGCAGGGGGTGACATGGCCCGGGCTTAATTTCCGGGAAATCCATGATCAGGGCGGAACGGCCCGCCTGGAATTTTCGGTCTACTGGCGCGAGGACAATGAAAATCCAGCGCTGCAACGCTTCTTCACGCTCATCAACGAGCGTTACCCCGCCTGAGAAGTCCTACGGCATTTGGCGAAGCCCCGGTCGGTGGCAATGAACCGCTCCAGCATGGGCGGGACAAGACGTTCGACCGTGGGCGCGCCCTTCGGATCGCCTCCGTTCACCGCAAGGGCGTAAGCGGCAAGATCCCGATGCAGCCGCGCTGGGAGTTCGACTGTCAGACGCACAGGCTTTTCGTCAGCAAGATCGGTCAGCTTGAGCCGGGTCATCGCGCTTCTCCTGACTGGAAAGGCTCAAGGATCAGGTCGCGCGTGACAATGATCCGGAGAGCGAACCCCGGTCGCATGGTAAGGGTGGGCGGAACATTGAGCTGCCGCTGCACGACCTGCCGCCCCGTCTGGCTGACGGTATCCTGCGTACCGTAGCGCAGGGCCCGGACAATATCGCTCTCGTCACTGGCGACCAGTTCCGTGCCGGCACCCAGCAGCGTCGAGATCAGGGCAGCCTTCAGCATGTTGCCCCAGTGGAAGTTGGTGCGATCCTGAAGGCCGGCCATACCGGCTACATCAGCACCAGGAAGCCGGTCGAGCAGGATTGAGTGGCCACCCGGGAGGATGAGCCGGTCCCAGGCCAGGAGTACGCGGTTCTGCCCGGATGCAACGTCGCTGTCGTACTCGCCGATCAGACGCGACCCTTGCGGAATCAGCAGGATGCGTCCGGTAGGGCTGTCATAGACATTCTGCGTGACCTGCGCCGTGATCTGGCCAGGGAGATCTGAGCGAATTCCCGTGATCAGCGCAGCGGGAATGATGCTTCCAGCCTGTACGACATTGGGAGACCCAAGCCGCACAATGCGCTCGGGGCTCTCTGTCCCACGATCCCCCCTTCGCTCGAGGAAGGCACGGCGACTGGTCGACGACGTGGCAGGAGCGGCCTGAGCCACCTCCCCGGCGGGATTGGCAACAGAGGGTAATGCTCCAGCCGTGACTTCCGTGCGATTTTCGTTCCCCCGGGTGCCCCCTGCCAGAAACAGCTGGCTGGTTCTGGCACTGTCGCGTTCCTGCGCCGCGCGGTCGCGGGCCTGCTGTTCGGCAGCAAGCCTCGGATCGGGCCGCGGCGCGCTATTGGGAACTGGTCCGACCGGCGGGATGGGAACATTCTGGCCATTCTGCTGGGCTGCGACGATGGGGCGGCCCAAATCTCCAGGGAGTGGTGGCCCCAATTTCGGCACGTCGCCGTAATTGGCAGGCGCACCCGTCACCTGATCCGCGCGATTGCGGCTGTTGGTGTCATAGAGGTTTTCCGGCGGTGCGTGCGTCTTTGGCTGAAGAGCGTAGATCAGCGATCCACCAATGCCGAGGCTCGCTACTAGGCCGATCGCAGCGAGCGCTTTGCGCGACAGGCGCATCACGCGTGGTGGCTCGCCGCCCAGACGAAAGCCGTCGCTGCTGGCCGCTGCGGCGGGTGCCTCCCCTGCCGCTCGATCAGGATTTTCCTCAGGGATCTCGTCGAGCGACGATGGATCGAACGATTGCGGCCCGCTCATACGCGCCCCCTGCGGCGCGCGCCTTCACGGGCAATTCGGACACGTCGGGCACCGGTGCCGGCGCCCAGGCGAAGCTCCGCCGTGTCGAACAGCCTGTCGATAACCATGTAGCGGCCTTGAACCCGGTAATTGACGAGTTCGGCGGAATGGTCGGAGCCGATCACGAAAACAGGAGGCATATCGTTGGTGGCGATGCTGGCGGAAAATTCGACAAAGACCTGGCGGCCGTCATCGAACACGCGCACGGGCCGCCAGGGCGGCCGATCACCGGACAAGCGGTAATCAAAGTTCAAGGCCGAGAAATCGATCCCGGCAGCGACCGGTTCGGTGCGCTCGGCTTCTGCGGCCGCGCTCCGCAAAGCGATCAATGCGTCTTGCGGATAGGTCCACGATACGGCCGCCATATAGGTGGCCGTCGTGGCGCTCAGCTCCAGATGATAGGTGCGCCGGTTCGTATTGATGACGAGATTGGTGCTGATATCCGCCCGTGTCGGCTTCACGAGAATGTGGACGCGGCGCGTAGGGCCGCTTCCACTCAGCGTGTCGCCAATGATCCAGCGCACCGTGTCGCCCGAGGCGACCGGTCCCGGCCCGACCAGCTCCTCGCCCTCCTGCAGCATGATGCTCGTCACGTGCCCTGGCGAGGTGTAGATCTGGAAGAGAGCCCCTTCGGCGTAGGGATATTGCTGGATCGCATTGAAATAGCTGCTCCGATCCGGCTGTACGCGCGCCGCAGCGTTTGCCCGCACGATACGCGTGCGCGGGTCAACAGCTTCGGCTGCGGGGCCACTTGCGATTTCGCCGTGTGAATGCTGCACTCGCATTTCGCGGGCCGTCGAAGCGTTGGGAAAGCTGGCGAGGGTCGCGCTCGTCAGCAATACAGAAAGGCGCAACAGGCGCGAACGGGGAATCATTGGCTAAGCTCCTTTGACCAGTTGATGGCGTTGATGAACAGGCCGAGCGGGTTCTTGCGCAGAGCGTCAGCATTGTGCGGCGGCTGCACGACCGTGGTCAGGATCGCGGACCAGCGTGAGGTCTCGATCAAAGCGCCATCCTGATAGCGACGCTCGGTCCAGGCCACGCGGAAGCTGTCGTTCGAGGCGCGGATGACACTGGAGACGTCGACGGCAACCTGGACCTTTCCCACCTGCGCGAAGGGATCGTTGTTGCGCGCATAGTCATTCAGAGCCTGCGCGCCGCGGTCGGTGGTGAAGTCATAGGCCCGGAGCCAATCCTGCCGCAGGACGATAGGATCGGAAGGAATGGCCCGAACCTGCTCGATGAAGCGGGCAAGGTGAAAGGCCATCTGCGGATCGGTCGGGTGATAGTCCGCGTCGGCTGGCGCGATAGCCTGCGCCTGCCCCAACTTGTCGACCTCGACCACCCAGGGGGTGATCGTTCCGCGTGCCGATTGCCAGACCAGTCCGCCAGCAAGGCCCCCTGAGAGCGCGAGGCAGCCAAAGAAGGCAAGACGCCAGTTTTTCGCCTGAACCCGGGCCGAACCGATGCGGTCATCCCACACCTGGGCGGCGCGTTGGTATGGCGTGGCGGGTTCGGGACTGGTCCCGTATCGGATAGTCGGGCGTCGAAACATGGTGATGTCCTCGTGGATGGTTTCAGCTCTTGTCGGTGATGTCGGGGCCTGAGCCGCTGCCATGGCTGTCGCCGCCCTTCAGCGTGTGCGTGGCAATGGAGGCGCCTTGGCTCATGGTCTGCCGACGCCGCATTGCTGTCGCCCAGGCAGGTGGACTGTCAGGCGTCGCAGTTTCGTCCTTGGGTGCGGCAGCGTTCGCCGAGGCATAGTTGGCCTTGAGGCTATCGGCGGCGCGTTTGAGCGGCGAGGTTGCAGCGTCGGCGGCCGATTTCGCGACGTTGGCAAGACCCGAAGCCGCCGCGCCCCCGCCGGTTTTTCCGGCGGCGCCGGCTGCATAGGCGCGCGAGGCACCACCAGCAGCGCGAGCGCTTCCGGTGGCAGCTCCTGCCATGGCCGATCCGGTGGCACCCGCAGCAAGCTTGGCGCCAGCGACACCACCGGCCAATGTCGCGCCGGCAGCAATCGCCGTTCCCGCCGCCGCGCCTGCGCCGAGCTGGGGGCCTCCGGCGACGATGCCGTTGGCGATACTGGGACCAAAAATGCCGAGGCCAAGCAAGGTCAGCGCGGCAAGCGCGATGGCCATGACCTGCTGGATGTCAGGTTCGGCGCCAAGCCCGGCGTTGATAAACTGAGCGAACAGAGTGGTGCCAATACCGGTGATGACGGCCAGCACGAGGACCTTGATCCCCGAGGAAATGATATGCCCAAGGACGCGCTCTGCCATGAAGGCGGTGCGTCCAAAGAAGGCAAACGGTAGCAGGACGAAGCCTGCAAGCGTGACCAGCTTGAACTCGATGATTGTCACGAAGACCTGGATTGCCAATACGAAGAAGGCAATCACCACGATCACCCAGGCGATCAGCAGGATCAGAATCTGCACGAAGTTGGTGAACAGCCCCACCGGTCCGACGAGGTCTGCGGTCGCGTCGATCAGGGGTTGTCCAGCATCAAGCCCGGTGGCGGCGACAACGCCCGGGCGCATGAAATCGCCGATGGCCATGCCGCTGCCACTGGCCTGGAGACCGAGACCGGCAAAGCTCTGGAGCATGATCCCGGCGAGGTTCGAGAAGTTGCCGATGATGAATGCGAAAGTGCCGATATAGAGTGTCTTCTTGATCAGACGCTGCAGGACATCCTCATCCGTGCCCCATGCCCAGAACAAGGCCGCCAGGGTTACGTCGATCACGATCAGGGTCGATGACAGAAATCCGACCTCGCCGCCCAGCAGGCCAAAGCCACTGTCGATATATTGGAGGAAGACCGCCAGGAACTGGTCGATCACGCCGGTGTCATTCATCGGTGATCATCCCTTCCATGGAAAAATCGCTGGCGTTCGACATCCCAGACGGCGTCGCACCCAGATTCCGGCATGGTGATTGTCCGGCAGCGCCTGAGTTCGGCGGCATGAGGGTCGGGAGCCGTTGCCTCGTCAGCAACAAGGACGGTCGTCGTTGGCACCACTGGCGACCGCGTTGCCGAAGCAATCGCGATCGCCATGAGGAGCCCGCCAAGCGCTGCGGCCGCCGCCAACTTGACCGACCGGCTCATGTCAGTTGCGGGTCCGGAAGCGGCGGAAGCGCTCGCGTCCTTCAGCCTCAGTCGCTGCACTGCGGGCAGCTTCCAGTGCTTGTGCGCGGCCCTGTGCCGCGATGGCCGCTGTCAGATCGGCAAGCTGCTGGGTCTGCAACGCGAGCAGCTGATTTCCCGCCTGTGCTGCCTGAAGAGCGCCTGTTGCCGACTGGCTAGCACCAACAAGCGTCGTGATGGTGCTGCGGGTCGCGCCGAGATTGCCAACGATCCCGGCCTGAACCTTCATGGCATCTTCGAAGGCGCCGACGCTGTCCTGCCAACGGGCATCGGCATTGGCGACCATCTGAGCCTGTCCCGCTGACAGGGCCGCGCCCTTGTAGCGACCGTTGAACACCTGCTGGACGTCGGTCACATCGTAGGCGATCCGCTGCGCCTGGTTCAGCAACTGGCGGGTCTGATCGACCTGTTGCTGAAGCGTCTGGATCGTCGAAACCGGCAAGCTGGCTAGATTGCGTGCTTCGTTGATCAAGCTGGTCGCCTGATTCTGGATCTGCTGGATCTGGTTGTTGATCTGCTGCAGCGTCCGGGCGGCGGTCAGCACGTTTTGCGCGTAGTTGCTGGGATCATAGACAATCCCGCCGAACTGGGCCCGCGCTGGCGCGGCGATCATGGTGCCTGCCACCAGCGAGGTGGCGATTGCCGTCGCCATGAGGGTGCGGCGGAGGACGGGAATTTTCATGGGAGGATTTCCTTTCCGTTGAGTGCGGGCGGCGGGGGAGTAAGCAGTTCGGCCGCCCATGCGAGGCTGCGATGCCGGAGCCAGGCCGCCGCAAAACCGTCGCGGCCATGGGCAGCGACAAGTTCGGCAATGCGGAGCTGGTCGGATTTGGAGGATGCCGCGCTGAAGGCGAGTGCGACCTCGCCAAGGCCAAGTTCGAACAGGCGATTGCCGCGCCGTGACTGGCAATAATAATCGCGCTTCGGCGTGGCCCGGCTCAGGATCTCGATCTGCCGGCCATTCAGTCCAAACCGCTCGTACACCTTAGCAATCTGGGGTTCGGCGGCCCGCTCGTTAGGCAGAAATATCCGCGTCGGGCAGCTCTCGATGATGGCCGGCGCGATGGCCGAGGTCTCGATGTCGGCAAGGCTTTGCGTGGCGAAGATGACGCTGGCATTCTTCTTGCGCAGCGTCTTCAGCCATTCGCGCAGTTGTGCGGCAAAGGCTGGGCTATCGAGTACCAGCCAGCCCTCATCGATGATGATCATGGTTGGCGAGCCGTCGAGCCGACCTTCGATCCGGTGAAACAGATAGGCGAGAACGGCCGCAGCCGACGACGCGCCGATCAGCCCCTCGGTTTCGAACACCTGGACCGAGGCCTCACCAAGTCGTTCCTGCTCGGCATCAAGCAGCCTGCCCCAAGGGCCTCCGACGAGGTAGGGCGACAGCGCCTGTTTCAGCTCCTGCGATTGCACCAGCACGGCTAGTCCGGTCAGGGTACGTTCGGACGGCGGGGCGGACGCAAGAGACGTCAGCGCCGACCAGAGGTGCTCCTTGGCCGCCGGGTCAACATGCACGCCTTCGCCCGCGAACATCGCTGCCAGCCATTCCGCGGCCCAGGCGCGCTCACCCGGATTGTCGATGCAGGCGAGCGGTTGAAGCGCGACGGCCGTGTTGTCATCCGCATCTGCGCTGAGGGCACCGCCCAGGTCCTGCCAATCGCCGCCCATTCCAAGTGCTGCGGCCCGGATGGAACCGCCGAAGTCGAAGGCGAAGATTTGCGAGCCGGGGTAGCGCCGGAATTGCAGCGCCATCAGCGCCAGCAGCACCGATTTCCCGGCCCCTGTCGGCCCGACAATAAGACTGTGGCCAACATCGCCAACATGAAGGGAAAGGCGGAACGGGGTCGAGCCTTCGGTCTTGCCGTAAAGCAAGGGGGCGTCACCGAAATGCTCGTCCCGTTCCGCTCCCGCCCATACCGCTGACAGGGGGATCAGGTGGGCGAGATTGAGGGTGGAAATGGGGGGCTGGCGGACATTCGCGTAGACATGGCCGGGAAGCGATCCCAGCCACGCCTCGATCGCGTTCATGCCTTCGATCGTGCAGGTGAAATCGCGGCCCTGGATGACCTTCTCGACCAGACGAAGCTTTTCGACGGCGAGCGCCGGATCGCGGTCCCAGACGGTGACCGTTGCCGTAACGTAGGCAATGCCGGCATGGTCTGCGCCCAGTTCCTGAAGCGCCATGTCGGCGTCGGCTGCCTTGTTCGAAGCGTCCGAATCCATGAGCACCGATTGCTCGTTGGTCATCACCTCTTTGAGAATGGCGGCGACCGATTTGCGCTTGGCGAACCATTGGCGGCGGATTTTTGCCAGCAGCTTGGTTGCATCGGTCTTGTCGAGCATGATCGCACGGGTCGACCACCGGTATGGAAATGCCTGCCGGTTGAGTTCGTCGAGCAGTCCGGGGAAAGTTGCGGTCGGGAAGCCGGTAATAGTGAGCGTGCGCAGATGGGCATGCCCGAGCTTCGGTTCGAGACCGCCGGTCAGCGGCTCGTCGGCCAGCAAGGCGTCGAGATAGACGGGCGTTTCGGGAACGCGGACATGCTGGATTTTGGTTGAAACCGTGCTGTGCAGATAGGTCAGAGTTGCGCGATCATCGAGCCAACCGGCATCGGGCATGAAGCCCTCGACAAGGTGCAGTACGCGGTCCGTCCGATCGACGAAGGATTTGACCAGCTCGTTAGGATCGACACCCGTCGCTGCCTTGCCCTCGTAGAGCCAGCTTTCGGCGCGGGCCGCATCCTCCGGCGGCGGCATCCACAGCAGGGTGAGGTAGTAGCCGCTCTCGAAGTGCGCTCCCTCTTCGCGAAATTGCTCACGACGCTCCATGTCGACCAGGGCAGAAACAGGATCGGGGAAATTGCTGTGCGGGTAAGCCTTTGCGGGGACACGCTGCGCTTCGACGAACACGGCCCATCCCGAGCCCAGTCGCCGCAGCGCATTATTGAGGCGTGATGTCACGGCGACCAGTTCTGCGGGCGTGGCGCTGTCGAGGTCCGGACCGCGAAAGCGCGCCGTGCGCTGAAACGATCCATCCTTGTTGAGCACCACGCCCGGCCCCACTAGTGCGACCCAGGGGAGGAAGTCGGCCAGACTGGCGGATTTGGCGCGGTATTCGCTGAGCGACATCATGGCCGCACCCACGTCGGATATTTGAGGTGACGGCGCGCGACATCGACAAACTGCGGATCGCGCCGGGCCGCCCAGACAGCGAGCGCGTGTCCGATTGCCCATATCGCGAGGCCCGCGAGCCACAGCCGCAAGCCGAGCCCGATCGCACCCGCCAGCGTACCATTGACGATGGCCAGAGCACGAGGGGCACCGCCGAGCAGAATCGGCTCTGCCAGCGCCCGGTGGACCGGCGCGTAGAAGCCCGGGATGTCGTCAGCCGCTGGCATCAGATCAGCGCCCCACCGCCGAAGCTGAAGAAGCTGAGGAAGAAGCTCGATGCGGCAAACGCGATCGAGAGGCCGAAAACGATCTGGATCAGCCGGCGAAAACCGCCGGACGTATCTCCGAACGCCAGGCTGAGGCCGGTGACGATGATGATGATCACCGCGACAATCTTGGCGACCGGCCCTTCGATGCTTTCAAGGATCGATTGCAAGGGAGCTTCCCAGGGCATCGACGATCCGCCGGCATGGGCCGGCGTCGCGGTAGCGAGAAGGACAAGCGCGCCGGTTGCGCCAAGAGCGACGCGATCAGCGCCGCGCCGGATGGAACAGATCATAGGGTGTCTCCTTGAGTTTGGGTGACGGGGATGAGGCGGTAGTCACCGGTCATCGGGTCCAGTCCCGTGACGCGCGCCAGTTCAGCCAGGCGTCGTCCGGTGCCGTCGCGGACCAGGACGGCGACAAGGTTGATGGTATCGGCGATGAGCGCGCGCGGGACGGTGACGACCGCCTCCTGGATGAGCTGCTCCATGCGCCGCAGAGCGCCTATCGCACTCCCTGCATGGATCGTCCCGATCCCACCGGGATGCCCAGTGCCCCAGGCCTTCAGGAGGTCCAGCGCCTCCGCGCCGCGCACTTCCCCGATCGGAATACGATCAGGGCGCAATCTAAGGCTCGAACGCACCAGGTCGGAGAGCGAGGCAACGCCATCCTTCGTCCGCATCGCCACGAGATTGGGCGCGCGACATTGCAGTTCGCGCGTGTCTTCAATGAGGACGACCCGGTCCGTGGTCTTGGCGACCTCGGCTAGCAAGGCGTTGGTGAGCGTGGTCTTGCCAGTGCCGGTGCCTCCGGCAACCAGGATGTTGAGGCGTTCCGCTACACCTCGTTGAAGCACGTCGGCTTCCGGCCCGGACATGATCCCCGCGTTGACATAGTCCGCCAGCAGGAACACCGCGACAGCAGGCTTGCGGATCGCGAAGGTTGGAGCAGCCACCACCGGTGGCAGCAGCCCTTCGAACCTTTCCCCGCTTTCCGGCAGCTCCGCTGACACCCGGGGCGCGTCCCCGTGAACCTCGGCGCCAACATGGTGGGCGACAAGGCGAATGATGCGCTCGCCGTCTGCAGCGCTCAGCTGCTCTCCGCTGTCGGACAGCCCGATCCCCAAGCGGTCGACCCAGAGCCGCCCGTCAGGATTGAGCATGATTTCGGTGACCTGCGGGTCGGCCAGCCAGGTCGCGATCGACGCTCCCATTGCCGTGCGCAACATGCGTGCGCCGCGCGAACGTGCTTCAATTCGGACTGGCTCAGCGCCCATCGGATACCCCGCTGCAAGAGCGGGACAACATCGTCCGGCTCATCAGGGTCGATTAAGAGACGCAGAAAACAGGCAGGTTCAACAACGATTTAGCGTCGTAGTAGTGGAGCGCAGAAAAACAGGGATGAGCGTAGAAGCAGTCGAGCAACGGCCTCGCTAGCTGTCGATCTCATCCCTCAACTTTGGCCCTGCATCCATCCGCTTCGCCAGTGACTCAACGAAGGCCTGATACCGCTGCTTACCGGTCGCCTGCGCTGCCCGCATGGCTTCATCGGGCAACGGCGTATTACTCGTGAGCCAGAAACGCACGAAGATCGCAAATGCCTCGTTCGACAATTCGACATGCCATTCGAGACGCTCAAGCTGGCGAGCAAGACGGTCAAGCCGCTTGGTCACCACCGCCTCGATCCGTTCATCGCTGTCAGGTGTCAGCATTGACGCGAGTGCGGCCTCAAGCACTTCAGTCTGCGACACCCGCCGGGTGCGCGCCCGTTCTGAGAGCTGGCGGGCCAGATGGGCGTCGATCCGGAAGGTCATTTTCTGGCGATCGGGCTTCTTCATAGTTCGATCCCATCATCGGGATCGAGCGAGGCATTGCGTGCATTACGCCTAAAGGCGCGGTCGATGGCCTGCCGATTCTGCGCTGTCTCGTCCTGCGAAGCGTCAGCATCGGGGTCGAAAGGGTTGAACGGTCGATCCGTTTCTGGTGCCACATTTTCATGATCGGGCAGGCCGGGTTCCTGACGGATGCCACTGTTTTCGGCCTGACTCTCGGCGGTGGACTTGGGCTTACGTTTGCTGGCGTGCGCTTTGGACTTTGCGGGCGAGGCGGCACTCCTCACCGCGGCACCGGCGTCACTTACCTTGGGCGGCAGTTCGACTTCGGCGACCTTCAGGCCCGACCAGTCATCCTCAGCAGGTTTCGCATCCTTGGCAGGCTTTGGCTGAGGCGGGTCGATTACCCGCGCTGTGAATCGGGGATCGAGGAAATACCGGGCCTTGCGCGCCCGTATAGGAGCAATCCCCGCAGCCATGACGATCTCGTCGTCGGGCGGAAGTTGCATGACCTCGCCGGGCGTGAGCAGAGCACGGGCCGTCTCCGAGCGCGAGACCATCAAATGCCCAAGCCAGGGCGAAAGCCGATGGCCGGCATAGTTCTTCATCGCGCGCATTTCCGTGGCGGTTCCCAAAGCGTCGGAAATCCGCTTCGCGGTTCGTTCGTCATTGGTCGCGAAACTCACCCGCACATGGCAGTTGTCGAGGATCGCATTGTTCTGGCCGTAAGCCTTCTCGATCTGATTCAGCGACTGGGCGATCAGGAACGCCTTGATCCCGTAGCCCGCCATGAACGCCAGTGCGCTCTCGAAGAAGTCGAGCCGCCCCAAGGCCGGGAACTCGTCCAGCATGAGGAGCAGTCGCTGGGGACGGTTACCAGGATTGAGGTCCTCGGTCAGGCGCCGTCCGATCTGGTTGAGGATCAGTCGGATCAGCGGTTTGGTCCGGCTGATGTCGCCGGGAGGAATGACGAGATAGAGCGACGTCGGATGTTGTCCGGCCATGAGGTCCGCGATGCGCCAGTGCGATGCACTGGTGACCTTCGCCACGACCGGATCACGATAGAGGCCCAAGAACGACATGGCGGTCGACAGGACGCCGGACCGCTCATTGTCGGATTTGTTGAGCAGTTCCTGCGCCGCTGCTGCCACGACTGGATGGACGCCCTTTTCACCGAGGTGCCGGGTGACCTTCATTCGGTGAAGTGTTGTCTCAATCCCGCGGCGAGGATCGGACAGGAATGCGGCGACGCCTGCGAGGGACTTGTCCTTCTCCGCATAGAGCACATGAAGGATCGCGCCGACCAGCAACGCGTGACTGGTTTTTTCCCAGTGGTTGCGTTTCTCGAGGCTACCCTCCGGATCGACCAGGACGTCGGCGACATTCTGGACATCGCGCACTTCCCATTCACCGCGCCGGACCTCGAGCAAGGGGTTGTAGCCTGCAGAATTGGGGTTGGTCGGATCGAAGAGCAGGACCGGGCCATGTTGGGCGCGGAAACCGGCGGTGAGCTGCCAGTTCTCGCCTTTGATATCATGCACGATTACCGAGCCTGGCCAAGTCAATAGGGTCGGAACGACGAGGCCTACACCTTTGCCCGAACGGGTCGGCGCGAAGCAGAGCACATGCTCTGGGCCATCATGCCGGAGGTAGGAGCGCCCGAACCGACCGAGCATTACGCCGGCATCGCCGAGCATGTCGGCTTTGCGGATCTCGGCTTCATTGGCCCAGCGAGCCGAGCCATAGGTTTCGGCTTTACGACGTTCGCGTGCGCGCCAGACCGACATCGCGATCGCGACGATGAAGGACAGGAAGCCACCCGACACGGCAATGAAGGCGCCATGCAGGAAGACCGACGGCGCGTAAGCATCGAAAGCGAACCACCACCAGAAGAAGGCAGGAGGCGCGTAAACGGGGTGGCCGCCGAGCCAGAACCAGGGTTGTCCCAGTTCGGGTTGATAACCAAGCGCCGCTGCAGTCCATTGCGTGGCGCTCCAGATCGCAAGAAGGATAATCGTGAAGACGGCCAGTATCTGGCCCCAAAGGATCTTGTCGTTCATGGGTTTTGGTCCTGTCGGGAAAGGTGCTTCACAGGCCGATCCCCCGCCCGCGACCCAAGGCCCAGTCGACCGTCCCGCCCGGTGACATGGTGCCTGTGATGTGTTGCCCCAGATGCTTGTCGAGTGCCGGACGCCACGGCACGAGTTGGAAGCTCATGCCGTCGTCAATCATCGCGAACCGACCGGACGACAGCGTCACGCGGTCACGATAGATTCCGCTGACATAGTCGCCGGCCGCAGACGGTTTGTGCTCGAGTCCGGTTCGCGCGGAGATTCCCTCTGCCGTCGATGCCAGCTCCTCATTTTTCAACGTGGCAATGAGGTCCTGAGCGAGGATCAACCTTTGGCCCTGCCTTCTGGCGAGGCCCTGCGCTTCAAGATGGTGCGCGCGTGCTTCCAGCGCGGCCCGCACGTCGAGGCCGAAGCCATTCCCGGTGATTGGAGGCTCGCGCGCGACAAGCTGGCGATCGAGCCACGTTGCGCCTGGCGATGCAATCTGGTCCGCAAGGGGCAGATCCGAACGCGTCGCCAGTGAAAGGCGAGTGTGACCTTTGCTGTCCTCCCAAGATCGAAGCTCGACAATGGATCCCGGCCGTGCGTCGCCGGTCATTTCTATGTCGTCGAAGCGCAGGTGATGGGTGCGCCCATCGGTGCCGTCGACGATCGCATAGGCGCTGCCCGTCAGTTCATCCTGGAGGCCTCGCGCGATCAGGCGTCCCAGGATCGGGTCGCTGGGTGCTTGGGTGTGCAAAGCCAAAGCTGAAGGGTCGAATTGCCCGCCCTCCCGCGTCAGGGCGCGGTGCATGGTCTTGATGATGTCGTTGCGGACGGAGAGATCGCGCAAGGTGCGCTCAATGCCAGGATCAATGGTCCACACTCCCGCCCCCTCGCGGGTGGCCAGACCGAGCTGCTCCAGCTTCGCGGCGCGACCAACAAGCAGTCGCCGTGTCTCGGGATCGCCTTCTCCGCCCGGGCGAAAGTCGACGCGGCCTGCCGAATCTTCGCCGAGGTTGACGAGCTGCCGATCAAGTCCCGTCCATCGCTCGGCATCGACCTCGCGCTCTACGGCGGTCCTGATGTCGCGTTCGCTTCTCAGCCCAAGCTCGAGCGTGACCCGCTCCTCGGCTCGATTTCGCATGCCATCGCTGACATAACCGCGGTCAATGACCAGATCGGTGCCGTCATCCGCCACGCCGCGCACGAGAATGTGAATGTGGGGATTGTCGGTGTTCCAGTGACCAACTGCTACCCAGTCGAGTTCGGTGCCCAGATCCTTGGCCATGTCGCCCATCAGATCCCGCGTGAAATCTCGCAGATCCTGCATGATGCCTGCATCTTCGGGACTGACGATAAAACGGAAATGATGACGATCATCCTCGCACCGATTGGCAAAGGCCTCGCGATCACTCGCGTCGCTGCGGGCATCGAACATCGTTGCCTTGCAGCCGTCACGGGTCACGCCGTCGCGTTCGAGATACGAGATGTGCCGACCGAGTGGTGCGGCTCGGTATTGCGCTCCTTTGTGCCGGACTATGCGAGCCAGGACCGTCACCCGGCGCTGTATCGGCGAGCGCTGCCGCATTGAGGCGAGTGCGTGCCTGCCGCGACCGCTTCTGCCAGTGCCTTGTCCGCGTTTCGAAGCGGTCCTCGGCAGGCGCGTCTGTCCTGATCGCGCGGCAGCACGGCGGACCTGTGCAGCGAGTTTTTGGCCCTTCTGCGCCGAACCCTTGCCGCTATCCCTGCCTCTTCCCGGCCGGACGTGAAAATCACCGTCATCGCGGCTCATGGACTGCGCGCCATACAGTTTGGCGTTGAAAACAATGACAAATTTGCGTTGCGATATGGCTGTGCCGGCGGGGAGCCATACGGTTTTCGGCAATGATCCCAACCACATAGGACGAGCCTGCTGGCTGTCCTTTTATCTTGCCCTCCCACCTTCTGCTGAATTCCAACCGCCCACCAAACCGCACGAAACACATTGCATGGTGCCGGAGCGACCGGAACTGACAGGGTGTACGTCATCACGGATTCCGTGACGAAAGCGAGACGAACAGCGCATGCGGTGCTCGGTCAGCACGCCGTAGTGATCGCACAGGAATTGCGCCGCTCGCGTCCTCTGGTTGCTCTGGCGTTGCAGGATCTGCGCGGTCACCGCCATCAACGTCGCGAGGCGCGAATAGAGCAGATTGGCGCCACGACATTGTAATGGCTGGCGGCATTGCAGCAGGCGCGGCAGTGCTCGATATGCCGAGACCCGGCACGATCTGAGCCACATAGCTGATGGTCTCTGCGGGCAAACCCCGCCGACCAGCGGCGTAGTCATCGGCACGGCCTGGTCCTGCATTATATGCTGCCAACATCAGACCGACGTCGCCATAGCGGTCCCACATGGCGCGCAGATATGCTGCTCCCCCAAGAATGTTGGCGCGGACATCGAACGGGTCAGAGCCGAGCCCATGACGTGCGGTGAGTGTGCTCCAGGTGCCAGGCATGAGCTGCATCAGACCCATCGCTCCAGTGGAAGAAACAGCGCGCGAATTGCCGCGGCTCTCGGCGCGCATCACCGCCCATATCCAGAGTTCAGGAATGCCGAAGCGCTGTGACGCCTCAGCAACGTGCGGTGCATAAGGATGCGCCGCGAATTGGTCTGTCTCGGATGCAATCGCCGCCTGCGGTGCGATGATTGTTCCGACGCTAATGACCAGACAAAGGCCGGGAAGGAGAAGGTCGCGGTGCAGGCGATACGCAAGGCAAAGCGGACGCCACTTGCGACTGGTCCGTGATTGACGGTTCATGGCTATTTCCGATCGCGGTGCGTCGGACGCGACCAGAGCAGGTGATGCACGTCGTGCTGGCCGATCGAGCGGAGCAGATTTCCGCGAAGGGGCAGTACGAATGCCGGGTCATCAATATGTACGGAGACATAGGCCCCGGCACGTTCGCCTGTCCGGTTCCATCCAGCGCCAATTTCGATTCCGGTGTCGGCATCGCCGAGCAGAACTCTCCAGTCGGGTGCATTCTCACAGTCGTTCGCGGGGGCTGGAACGAGAGTTACGGCAGCATCGAGCGTGAGCGTCCGGATGCGGCCAGCGAACCCATCCTGAGTGGAATGAAACTCGCCAATCATCATGGCTTGGTCTCCTGCTTGGTGGTTGTAAAAACGGTGGGTGTGTCGGACGCGCGCCAGCGCAGCGGTTCACCGGGGGCTGCGCGTGTCAGGATGGGGCGTGCGTTGCCGATCAGACCCGTCGCCGGGAGCAAACCGAAATAGCGCCCATCGAGACTGTCCGGAGCTGGATTGAGCAGGAAGAGCTGGCCAGAACCCAATCGGCGGCAGCCGCGCCAGACTGGCAGCGCGCGGCCCATCCTGTCGTGCATCTTCGCCACGGCGATCGCTCGTCCATCGCGCGTGATAACTGCGCCGACGCGGCAAATCCGCTGTCCGGGCAAGGCTGCAATATGCTTTATGAGCGGCACGCCGGATGGCAGGTAACGACGACGGTCGAGAAACCGGGCAATGTCGTCGGGCGGTGTAATGGCTACGAGATCGCCAAGCCGCAAAGGTGCGGCGCGGTCGATCCGATAGAGACCGATTGGCGCGCTGGCGCTGGCGTTCCACATCAACCGGGGACGCGGTAACTGCACAGCGACGGCTGCAAACCCAGCGCTGAAGACGCCCGCCAGCAGCATTGTGGCGCGGAGATAGCTGCGCCGGGTCATGCTTCGAGCGCCTTGCGCCGGAGCCATGCCGCGTGCCGCTCCGCCGTATAGGGCCGAAATGGCATTCCGGCACTCAGCCGGTTGCTTACGTGGCGCCAATGGTCAGGCGATGCGTCGCTGGGATCGAGCCCGGCTGCCTCCACGCTATCGATAGCCTCGAGCACTTGTGCAACTTTGGGCCATCCTTCGATGTGCAGGAGTATTTCTCCGCCCGGACGCACGAAGGGCAAGGTCGTATACGGCTGGCCTGACGACACAGCGGTCACAATGTCTATGCTCGAAAAAACCGTTCCGAAGTCGTTGGACATCCAGCGCACGAGCGCGAAGGTTGCGCCAGGACGGAAGCTGACAATGCGGGTGCTGCGGCTGATGATCCTGTCATTTGCGATGCGCCCGAAGCGAATCCATTGCTCGTAGCGCTTCTCGATCCAGGTCAGTTCGACCTCAGTCGTCGTGCTGGCGAAACGCGAACTGCTCGCAGGTCGAGGCAAAGTCGGACGGCTCATGATCGTCCCTCCGGCAACAGGCGACGAGCAGCTGTTCTGGGAGACGGAAGCATCGGTGCCGCAGCTAAGCTGTCCACAACCGACGAGGCCGTTAGCAAGAATCCGAAGGATTCTTTTCTATTAGCATCGTTAGAGGATGGCGTGTTTTTGGCGGATTTCTGCGGTGTTCCGGACGACTTCGGTTTCCGATAGGCCGAAGATCGGGTTTGCAATGGGCCGAACTTGACGGTTTTCGATAGGCCGAGCGTCATGGCAAGTTCTCCACAGGCAAGCCGACCCGCCGGGCGGCCGCGAGAAACGGATCGACGGGGATCGGTTTGAAAATCAGGCGTTCACGCCCGAAACTGTGATCGAGGGTCAGCTGGTAGCCCGGGAGCGATTGCCGACGGACGATGGCACGCAGCTCGAAAGCAAATTGCTTGAGCGGTGAGAGAGCCCCGGATTTGAGGTGCAGATGCGGAACATCGAAGCTCCAACCGCCGCGTTGGTGCCCGCCATGTTTGCGCACGATGCGATAGAGCCAGCGCTCCACGCCGCCAGTCAGGCCGAAATAGGCGCGGTCGATGGTCAGGACGAGAGCGCGATCGAGGACACCTGCATAGAACCAGTCGGGCAGGATCATCTCGATCCCGATGGCGCGGCCGCGATCGTCCAGCGTCTCGCGCCATTCGTTGATCCACGAAAAGCGGTGGCGGCGGCGCTGGTGCTGTTGTCGGATCGACGTTGCAACGGTGGTGGCTTGCAGCCGGTCCAGGGCCGCGCGCAGGCGTTCATAATGATCCTTGCCGGTGCCTCGACCGATGAATGTGAGGATTTCATGTGGGCGAGCAGCGATGAGCCGGGAGGTGGGACGTCCCGCATCGCGAGCCTCGACGAGCTGACTCGCCGCCCAGATCAGGATATCTGCATCCCAGATTGTCGCCATGCCGTGCTCGGGCACGGCTTCAACCGAGATCCAGGTCGCCCCCATGGAAAAGTCGATGGGAGCGCTGCGCTTCGACTTGGCGAGGCTGAAAAACGGCCACGCCATAAGATCCTGCGCGTCCCTCGCGGCGATATCGCCGCGAATGGGGTGGAACAGCTCCAGTTGGGTAGAAGCTGCGGCAGGGCGCATCAGCGACGCACCGGGCGAGCGGAGAGGCAAATGCCTTTGCCGGGATCGGATGTGGAATTTCGCCGTCCGTTCTGCGCCCAGGAATCCAGGTCCGCGATGGCATAGACAATCCGCCGGCCCAGCTTGTGAAACGCGGGTCCGGTTCCGTAGCAGCGATGCTTTTCGAGCGTGCGCGCCGACAAGCCGAGATGAACCGCTGCATCGGGTGTTCTGACGTAGCGCGGGATGACCGGTACGAAATCTCCATCCATGAAGTGCCTCCTTGAGAAGTGCCGGACACACAGGGTCGGACCGGCGGACAGGAGGCGAGAGTTCTGATTTTCAGCTGTCTGGGTGAACGGACATTGCGCAAGGGCTGCGAATGTCCCGATCAGTGGCCGTTTAGAAGCCGCAGATATCCGCCATCGCGGACGGCAAGAGCATTGCGCTGCCAGCGGGCGATCCGTTTGCGTTCGCTCGAACTATCCCACTCCGCGGATGAATAGTGTCCGGCGTCGCGGGCAATCAGGTCGACTGCCAGTTCACGCGCACTGACGCCCTCCGGCAGAGCATCAAGGATTCGCAACCATTGCACGAGACGCCAGCGCTCGGAGTGACCTGGCTCAAGACAGGCTGGACGAGGCCGCCGGACACCCAGATGAACATGTTCCTGAAACGCCGACATGGCCGCTCGACGCACGTCCCAGAAGTGGTCGACCGGGAGCATGAAGGAAAGCGGTGCGGTACTGGCCATGTCGCCAATGATGATCAGGCGGTAGCGCCGCCCTTCGCATGCCAGCACCATGTGCGTCGCCATGTCGTCGGAATGACGCGCTACGATTGAGGCATTTTCGGTGACTGTCAGGGTATTCAAGCCACCATCTGCAATCCCGCCGTGCCGCAACTGGACGACAATCGCTGCGGCTGAGGGGTCCCAGATGGCGGGGAAGTGGGTAGGAGAGAGTTCAGGGTTTGCAGCGAAAAACCAACCCCCAGTGCTTTGCCAGTCGCCTTCCGGCGATTGGCGCGGCATCAACGGCGCGTGCATAGTCGTCACGGTATGCCGGATTGCGGCGCAGGAATTCCTGCGCGAAATCGGCCCGGTCGTGGTCTTCAAATGCCTTGGCGTAATTCTCCGAACGCCAGTCGGGCTTCTCCTCCATCGCAGCTCTCCCGTGAGCTTCTTGGAGTCGAACGATCACGTCACGGCAGTGGGCAGAGAAGTGCTGGAGTCAGTGCTGCGATACCCTCAGGGAACGCACAATCGATTGTGTCGCATCGGTGTGAATTGCGTATGTTCACTGAGTGCGCGGAACCAGCAAATGCCGGTAACCGCTTTGGGTCATCCACTTCGCCCGGGCAAGATGGCTCGCGTAAACCTGGCGCGCGCGCTCAGGCTCCTTGGTTGGATCAATGGCGAAGATGATCGCCACCGCCTCTTCCCAAGGCGCGCCGTCTTTTTCGGAGTCGAGCAGACGCAAATAGGTGACGAGGTGGCGCTCGTCATAGCCGCTGAGCCGGTCCATCTGCGGTGGTTGATCTTCGAAGTCAGGAGCCGACATGGGTCCCTCCTAAGCGTGGAGCCATAATACTCGCAGTGACGCCGCAAGACGAGTGGCGAAGCAGTCGACACTTCCCCCATAATCCGCAGGGCATTATGCGTTTTCCCGCATAAGCTGAGTCGGATTTTGGTTGGGCGACCACTCCGAAATAGCAAGCATCTGCTTGCCGTAGTTGAAAAATTGTAAAGTCGGAGTTTCAAATCGGCGAACGGGCGCTAGTTTGCGATCATTGTTCGCCGGCCTTGTCGAAAAAGCGGGCTGGATCGACGACGAGTTCCTCTGCGAGTCGCTCAACCGTGTCGAGCGTTGGCGAATTCGCTGCGCGTTCAAGCAGACCGACATAGTTGCGGTTGAGCCCAGCACGGTGCGCCAATTCCTCCTGCGAAAGCCCACTGGCGTGACGCATTCGCCTTAAATTCGTCGCAAAAATCTCCCGAAGCTTCATGCTCCGTGGGTCGGCGGAACCCTAATATACTGCCACCCAATATACTAGGGATTCGTCATCGCCCGGTGTTACCCGGGCGATGACTTGGCCGGGTCAGCTTTCGCTGCGTCGTGCGGGGCGGTTCCAGACCAGATCGTAGCTGCCGTCTTCAGCTTCGAAGAGCTGGGCGAAGATGGGGGCTACAAAGCTCGGATCGTCGAGCTTGATCGAGAGATAGGGCCGGTCATCCTGGGTGCGCTTTTCCCATGCCGCGCCGATTTCGACATCGCCGACGAATACGCGGTGGCTGGGAGCATTTGAGCTTGCGCTTTCTTCTGCTGCGATACGGACCGACTTGGCTTGCAGTGCGAGAGTGGCGATCTGGCCACGGAATTCTCCCGAAACCTTCTTGAAGTTGCCGATCTTTGCCATGGGTATTTCCTTTCCGTTGGTCGGACCGCTCCAGTGCGGCCTCGATGCGCGGATGAAGGTCAGCCAGTGGCAGGCGCCGCAGCGTCAGCCCGTAGCGCCAGCGAAGGACGGTGTGGCCGGGCTTTCTTGTTGCGCGAGGAACGGCGGAACGCCGGGGGAAGAAAGTCCGAAACGCACCGTTGCGGCAAGCCTGCCAAGCGAAGTGCCTGGCTGACATAGGCGCGGATCGAAAGAGGCGGTACTGTTGCTTTCCGTCTGGAAATGACACCCGGTGCATAGTTCGCGAGGTCAAATGTCGGGAGGGCTGGCCCAAATAAAGCTCGAACCAAGCCATTCGATGACGATGCAGGAGGCAATCGCCCCAACCACGCCGTCCTGCTATTCGGTCCCAACCAATGCAGCGCTATCGGGAATAGCTTCCATCTGATCGGTCGGTAGCAGAGGCTATGTCGAACCGATCGCTGCCATTCATCACGTTTCGCCAGGCGGAGATGGATGTGGCGACAGCCGCGATCGTTCCGAGAATCGCCAATGCGGGATCGCTGCTCGTCGCTAGCGAAGCCAGACCGTGGGCGGCTTGATAGCCGGCGAAGGCGGCCGGCACCGCAAAGAGCAGCGCAATTGCAAGCCGAACCGAGGGTGATCGGATGTAGGCGATCAGAAATTGGCCGATAAGCAGGGTAGCGATTCCAGCGAAAAAGCCGGTCAGAATCGCCGCGGGATAGCCGTGCGCGTCGCGAAGCAGGGCAAAGCTCGTACCGATGGCGACGTAGACTGGCAGCGCTAGACTGGCGAGCCGGAACAGAAGCGAGAGCATGTAGAGGCCGGCGATGCCCCCGAGGATGAGAAGAATGGTCATAAGCGTCCCTTGTCTGGACGCGCTCGCCACCACCACCTCAGCGCAATCTGCAAGGCAAGATTAGCACAATGGATCTCGGTTCGAAACGTCCGAGTGTCCCTGATGTCAGCGGGCGAATGGGTCATATTCGCGCACGACCTGATCGGGGTCGCCATCAAATTCGTCGGCAGGGATCACAAAATAGCCCTGACCGGTCTTGATCAGGACGATGACCGTCATCAGCGTCCGGGAAAGGTTCAAGCCAAGTGATTGTGCGGTTGCAAGTGGCATGATGCGGCTCCTGTCGAGGAGCGGGACCACCCCGCTCGACAGTCGCCCCAAGGGCCGGGGGCTGGCCGCAATCACCGCAGCTCGGCTGCGGCCGCACGCGCTAGCGTAGCGGACCCTTCACGGGTTGATTGAAGGAGGACAGGCTTCGAGCCCAGGGATCAGCGGCTAATGCGAGTGGTTGGTCATGCGCACGTGCAGGCAATTCGCGTAACCGGTGCACAAACAAGATTGGCCTATCCCGACCACCGGTCGCTTGATCATCAATCCGGATGATTGGGCTAGCTGAGACGTGTGCACGCCTGAATTGTACCGAGCTGGATTTGCACTGGTGACAATGTGGTGACAATCACGGGAGATTTAGCCGTTGTCACCAAGCCCTCGCGAGCTTCGCGAGGTTCAAACCGTTGGTTTTCTGGGAGAAAACTGGAGCGGGCGAAGGGATTCGAACCCTCGACCCCAACCTTGGCAAGGTTGTGCTCTACCCCTGAGCTACGCCCGCTCACTGGCGCTGACAGGAACCGCTTTCGCGCCGTTCCTGCCGGAGAGGCGGCGCGATTAGCAGCGCGCTTCAACGGCTGCAAGCGCAAAATTGCCGCCCGCCCCGGACGCGATGGCGGGCGTGATTTGGGCTTGATCGCAAGGGGGCGAGCGGCCAGCACGTGGCAGCGCTTCACAAGCGCATTGACGCATCCCACATGGGAACCGGACAGGCGCAAAACGCGTCAACGGACAGCAGGAGCAGGTATCTTGGCCAGCATGGGACTGAGCATCGAGGAACAGAAGGCGGTCGACCGCTTCCGCAAGGCGGTGGTCGAGCCGTCGCAGACCAAGCTGGTGATCCTCGACTTCTGGGCCGAATGGTGCGGGCCGTGCAAGGCGCTTACCCCGGTGCTCGAAAAGGTCGCGGGCGAGTATGCGGACAAGGGCGTGGTGCTCGCCAAGATCAATGTCGACGAGGAGCAGTTCATCGCCGCGCAGTTCCAGGTGCGCTCGATCCCGACGGTCTATGCGATGTTCCAGGGCCAGCCGATCGCCGATCTGACCAATGCGCGGAGCGAATCGCAGCTGAAGGCGATCCTCGACCAGCTGCTCGCCCAGCTGCCTGTGGAGGGCGGGGCGGGCGAGCCGGGCGCGCCGCAGGGGCCCTCGCCCGAGGAACTCGCGCAGTTCGCGAAAATGGGCGAGGAGGCGCTCTCCGCCGGTGACGCGCAGCGCGCCGCGTCGATCTTCGCCCAGATCACCGAATTCGCCCCCGAGAATGCTCCGGCGCATGCAGGACTGGTGCGCGCGCTGGTGCAATCGGGCGAGCTCGAACAGGCCCGCCAGGTCATGGAAGTGATCGACAGCGATCCGCGTCTCGCCGCCGATGCCGCCATCGCCCCCGCCCGCAGCGCGCTCGAGCTGGCGGGCGAGCGGGTCGATGATGGCGAGCTCGCCGCCCTGCGCGCTGCTGCCGAGGCCGCTCCGGCCGACATGGACGCCCAGCTCGTCTATGCCGAGGCCGCCTTTGCCGCCGGCGAGCGCGATGCCGCCGCCGACACCCTCCTCGCCATGATCGCAGCCGACCGCGAGTGGAATGAGGGCGCCGCGCGCGCGAAGCTACTCAAGATCTTCGAGGCCACGGGGCTGGAAGACGAATGGGTGGTCGGCGTCCGCCGCCGCCTGTCGCGCGTATTGTTCGGATGACCAAGAGGCTTCCCATCTTCCCCCTTACGGGCGCGGTGCTGTTTCCCGGCATGCAGCTGCCGCTCCACATCTTCGAGCCGCGTTACCGCGCGATGGTCGGCGATGCGCTGATCCGCGACCGGCTGATCGCGATGATCCAGCCGCGCCGCTCGGTCGAGGGCGCGCCGCTCTACGAGGTCGGCTGCGTCGGCCGGATCGGCGAGATCCAAGCGATGGACGACGGGCGCTACAACCTCATCCTCGAAGGCACCGCGCGCTTCCGGCTGGTGCGCGAGCTCGACGTCACCACCGCCTACCGCCAGGTCGAGGCCGAGATCCTCGCCGAGGACGAGGACGAGATCCTGACCCACGCCCAGCGCGGCGGGTTCGAGCGGGAGGCACGGCACTTCGCGGATTCGCAGGGCTATTCGGTCGATTGGGATTCGGTGGAGCGGCTCGATGATCGCTCGCTGATCAACGGCGTCTCGCAGATCGCCCCCTTCGATCCGGCGAGCAAGCAGGCGCTGCTCGAGGCCGAGACACTCGCCGCGCGCTGCGAGCTGCTGGTCCAGCTCATGCAGTTCTATGGCCGCCACGATGGCGGTGACGAGATTGTGACGCTGCAGTAGCCAGTCCGCGGAATCCGCCCGTCGACGCGCGTCGGCTCATTCATGCTACTAATCATATAAATATGTCATTTCGTCGAACAAGCCGTCCGCGCAGGTTGCGCGTGGCGGCCTGATCGCATCCTAGACGGCCGTCTTCGCGGATAGCGGGTGCGCGCTCGCGCCCGACGCCGCGGGCCTTCACACGACTGTCAGGAACAGGGAAATACATATGAGTCATAATGGTATGCGGCGCACGAAGCTGCTCCTCACCGCCGGCATCGCCGGGCTGAGCGTGGGCCTCGCCCCCGCCGCCCTCGCGCAGGACGCGGCCGTCGATGGCGAGGAGACCGCCGCCGCACCCGAAGAGGACAGCGGCACGGCGATCATCGTCACCGGCACCCGCATCCAGCGCCCCGAGGCCGCCACCGCCACCCCGGTGGTCGCGATCACGGCCGAGAACATCGTCCAGTCGGGGATCAACAACGTCACCGAACTGCTCGCCCAGACCCCGGCGCTGTTCGGCTCGGAGACCAATTTCGACGCCGCCGGCTCGCAGGCGCGCACCGGCGCTGCGGGCGTGAACCTGCTCAACCTGCGCAACCTCGGCGCGAACCGCACGCTGGTGCTGGTCAATGGCCGCCGCCACGTCGCGGGCGTATCGGGCGAGGCCGCGGTCGACACCAACTCGATCCCCATCAGCCTGATCGAGCGGGTCGACGTGCTGACCGGCGGCGTCTCGTCGGTCTATGGTGCCGACGGCGTCTCGGGCGTGGTCAACTTCATCATGAAGCGCGACTTCGAAGGCCTCGACATCCGCGCGCAGAACGGCATTTCCGACTTCGGCGACGCGGAGAGCAACTTCTTCTCGGTCACCGCGGGGAAGAACTTCGCCGACGACCGCGGCAACATCGCCTTGAACTACGAGTTCCGCAAGGATGGCCGGGTCGGCTTTGGCGACCGGCCGAACGGGCGGTTCGACGCCGACACCCTCGTGCGCAACCCCGACGACATTCCTGACGATCCGAACCTCCCGGACAACATCTTCCTCAATCGCATCGGCTATGCCGACAGCTCGCCCGGCGGCGCGCTGGTGATCGACGGCAGCTTCTCGCCCCGCTTCAACGGCGATGGCCGGGTCTACGATCCGGGCATCTTCCTGCCGCAATCGGGCTTCCTCGCGCAGGGCGGCGACAACACCCCGGTGAACGATTACCAGGGCGACCTTCAGGCCGGCACCGAGCACCACAGCGTCAACGCGCTGTTCAGCTTCGAGCTCACTCCCGACGTGCGCCTGTTCGCCGAGGGCAAGTATGTGCGCACCGAGAACTTCTCGGTCGCGCAGCCTTCCTTCGACTTCTTCACCTTCATCTCCGAGGACAACCCGTTCATCCCCGCCAACGTCCGCGCCGCCGGGCTCGACGAATTCGGCGGCCTGCTGTTCAACCGCGACAACTTCGATTTCGGCACGCGCAACGAGAATTTCGAGCGTGATCTCTATCGCGGCGTGATCGGGATCGACGGCAACATCTCCGACCGGGTGAAGTTCGAGGCGAGCTATGTCTACGGCCGCAACGACACCACCTTCATCTCGACCAACCAGCGCATCGAGGATCGCTACTTCGCCGCGCTCGACGTGGTCGATGTCGGCCAGTTCACCACCGGCACCCCCAACGGCGTGTTCGATTGCCGCGTCAATGTCGACGGCGGGGCGCTGGCCGATGCGGGCAACGGCAACTACGGCCAGGCGCCGCAGACCTTCACCCCGGGCGCCTGCGTGCCGCTCAACATCTTCGGCGAAGGCGCGCCGAGCCAGGCCGCGCTCGACTTCGTCCTGACCGACACCCGGAACAATTACCGGATCGAACAGCACGTCGCGAACGCCTACATCGCAGGCGATTTCGGCAATATGTTCGAGCTGCCGGGCGGCGCGGTGAACTTCGCGTTCGGCGGGGAGTACCGCAAGGAAAAGAGCAACTTCCAGCCCGACGCGATCTCCACCCAGGTGACCGATTTCGATGACGGCAGCGGCGTGCTCGCCGATCTCGCGCTGCTAGCGCCTGAAACCGGGCAGTTCGACGTTTGGGAAGTGTTCGGCGAAATCAACGTGCCGATCCTCGCCGACCGGCCGTTCTTCGAGCTGCTCGAATTCACTGTCGCAGGCCGCTATTCGGACTACTCGACCGTCGGCAGCACCGAGAGCTGGTCGGTCAACGGGCAATGGGCGCCGATCCGCGACATCCGCTTCCGCGGCAGCTATTCGAAGTCGGTGCGCGCGCCGAACATCACCGAGCTGTTCGCTCCCCGCAGCGGCACCTTCGCCTTTATCGATGATCCGTGCGGGCCGGAGAACCTCAACCAGGGCACCGAGTTCCGGGCGGCCAATTGCCGTGCGCTGATCGAGGGGCTGGGGGTCGATTTCGACACCTTCGATCCGGCCAGCGACATCAATTCGAGCGCGAGCCGCGAAGGGGTGTTCCAGGGCAACCGCAACCTCACCGAGGAGGACGCGCGCACCTGGACGGCGGGGGTGATCCTGCAGCCGAGCTTCCTGCGCGGCCTGGTGGTGACCGCCGACTGGTACGACATCCGCCTGACCGACGCGGTGCGCACCGCCTCCTTGAACGAGACCGCCCAGTTCTGCGTCGATTCCGCCTCGCTCGACAACGTGTTCTGCAACTCGATCACGCGTTCGACCGATACCGGCTTCGTCACCAACTACCTGCTCTCGCCGCAGAACGTCGCCTTCGTGGAGACGGCGGGCGCGGACGTGACGGTGAACTACGCCTTCACGCCGGGTGACGGCGGTCTCGGCCGGTTCGCCTTGCGCGGCACCGTGGGCTATCTCGACAAGCTGCTGGTGCTGCCGGCCAATGGCGGGATCGTCGACAACAACCAGGGCGAGAACGGCGCGCCCGAGTGGATCGGCACCGCCGACGTGACCTGGTCGATCGGCAACTTTGCGTTCAATTACGGGCTCCAGTATGTCGGCGACCAGCTGCGCTTCGAGCGTGACGTGATCGCGGGCGACCCCGATGTGGCCGCGCCCGAGTTCCTGACCATCGGCGAGCGTTTCATCCACGACATCCGTGCCGAAATCGCCACCGACGATGAACGCGCGAGCTTCTACGTCGGGGTGAACAATTTCACCAACGAGCTGCCGATCCGCGGGATTGCCAGCCAGTCGGGCGTGGGTTGGCTCGGCCGCTATTTCTACGCCGGGATCCGCATCACCACCGACCAGCTCGGCTTCTGAGGCGGACGCCTGACGCAGCAAGGGGCGGGTACCGGATGATCCGGTGCCCGCCCCTTTCTTTGCGTCAGCCGCACCTGGCGGATGCCGGGCGCCGGTCAGGCGGCGCGCGCATATCTTTCGCCCGGCGCGCTCAGCATGGCATGCTGCCCGCCCACCTCGAAGGCCGAAACCGTCGCGCGCAGATTGTCCGCCTCGCGCGCGAGCGAGCTTGCCGCCGCGTTGCACTCCTCGGCCATTGCCGCGTTCTGCTGCGTGGTACGGTCGAGATCGGAGACGGTCTGATTGATCTGCACCAGGCCGCTCGCCTGCTCGTCGGTCG
This sequence comes from Erythrobacter donghaensis, assembly GCF_001557325.1. Classification (GTDB taxonomy): domain Bacteria; phylum Pseudomonadota; class Alphaproteobacteria; order Sphingomonadales; family Sphingomonadaceae; genus Erythrobacter; species Erythrobacter donghaensis_B. The sequence continues at coordinate 16,947 of NZ_LSJS01000214.1, read as the reverse complement.
CCTCGGCGATCGCCTGGATGGCGGCGGAGAGTTCGACGACGCCGTGGGTGATGGCGGCGAAGGAATCGCCGCTGCGCTTCACCAGATCGACCCCGCGCGCGATCTGGCCGTTGCTGGCGGTGATCAGCCCCTTCACCTCGTCGGCGGCTTCGGCGCAGCGCTGGGCCAGCGCGCGCACCTCGCTGGCGACCACCGCGAAGCCCTTGCCCGCCTCGCCCGCCCGCGCGGCCTCGACCCCGGCATTGAGCGCCAGCAGGTTGGTCTGGAAGGCGATCGAATCGATCACCGAGATGATGTTGGTGATGGTGCTGCTCGAGGCTTCGATCTGGTCCATCGCGACCACCGCCTCCGAGGCGATCTTGCTGCCCTCGCTGGCCTTGATGTTGGCTTCCTGGATCGCGGTGCGCGCCGCGCTGGCGGTCTGGCTGGTCTGGCTGACCCGCTGGCTCGCCTGGGCGATCGCGATCGCGGTTTCCTCGAGACTGGCGGCCTGCTCCTCGGTCCGCCGGGCAAGGTCATCGGAAGCCGAGCGGATCTCGGTCGATCCGGCCGAGATCGTGCTCACCCCGGCGATCACGGCGCTGATCGTGGTGTGCAGCGACCCGATCGAGGAATTGAAGTCCTGCGCGACCTGGGCGTAGTCGGACGCGAGGGTCACCGGCGCGATGTTGAGCCTGCCCTCGGCCAGCTGCGCGAGCGCATGTCCCAGCACCTCGTTGAGCTGGTTGATCTTGCTGCTGCTGTCGAAGAAATAGGATGACAGCGCGATCTCGATGTCGAGCAGCGAGACCTTCACCAGGGTCGCGACCCGGCGGGCCTCGGCGCGCTTCCACGGCAGCCAGCGCCGCCAGCCCGGGGCCACCAGCTCCTCGATCAGTTCGTCGAGGATGCGGGCATAGCTGCCCATGTACCACTTGGGCGGCAGGCCGATCTTGGCATGAACCTCGCCGATATGGGCCGCGCGGTCGCGGAACCTCTCGTCGATCCCCTGCTCGAAGGCCTCGAGCCAGTGGCGCCCCTGGGCCTTGCGCGCCCGCTCCATCGCCGCGTCGCTCGAGAACATCCTGGCAAGATCGTCGCGGGATTTGAGTTCCCGGTAAAAGGCATCGAGCGCGTGATCCATCCTGCGCCGGATGGCGCGGGCGATGATCGCGTGATCGCGATGCTGGCCTGCGACCTTGTAGAACTCGAGCCGTTCACTGAGCGGGCGGTGCGCCATGGGCGGGACTTTCGGATTGATCGGGCAATCCGCTATCCCTAGGCCCAGCGCGCCCAAGCAACCCTTTGCGGCGAACTACGTGCGAATGCGAGGACGTCGGTATGCGGGGACTTTGCCTTGCGCGGACGCGGCAGGGGCCCTGCGGGCGTCAGCCGAACAAGCGCCCGGCGACCGCGTCAAGCTTGGCCAGCAGCGCCGGATCATGCTCGTCGGGCGCGGTGATCACGGCGTCATCGAGCGCGGTGTCGATCGGCGAAGGGTCGCGCGTTTCGGGCAGGGCGGCGATGAAGTTCATGACCGTCGCCCGCGCGAGCGCGCCGTTGGCCTGCATCTGCTGGACGACCTGCGCGACATCGACCGAATCGCCTTCGCGCCAGCAATCGTAATCGGTGACCATGCCGACCAGCGCGTAAGGCAGCTCGGCCTCGCGCGCCAATTTGGCCTCGGGCATGGCGGTCATGCCGATCACGTCCGCGCCCCATGATCGGTACATCCGGCTTTCGGCGCGGGTGGAGAATTGCGGGCCCTCCATCGCGAGATAGGTCGCCCCCACCGCGACCTTGCCCTGCGCCGCGACCACCGCCTGCGCGGCCATGTCGGACAGGCGCGGGCAGACCGGGTCGGCCATCGAGACATGGGTGACGAAGCCGCTGGTGAAGAAGGTGCTGGGGCGGTGCACGGTGCGGTCGATGAACTGCTCGACCACGGCGAAGCGCCCGGGCTCGAGCTCCTCGCGCAGGGAGCCGACCGCGCTGATCGCGAGGATATCGGTGCACCCGGCGCGCTTCAGGGCGTCGATATTGGCGCGGGCGTTGAGCTCCGTGGGCGTGATCGGGTGCCCGCGCCCGTGGCGAGGGAGAAAGCGCACCTTCACCCCGCCGATCGTCCCGCACAGGATCTCGTCCGAAGGATCGCCCCACGGTGTCTCGATCGCGATCCACTGCGCGTCCTCCAGCCCGTCGATGGCATAGAGGCCCGATCCGCCGATGATCCCGATGCACCACTCGCTGGCCATGCGCCCCGCTATCCTCTCACTCGTCTCAGCGCCTTAGGTCAGGTCGAACGGAGTGGGCAAGGCCTTGCGGACGATCTTTTCCGCCGCCGCATAGGGCTGGGCGATGGCGGGGAGGGCCTGCATCGCGGCAAAATGCGCTGCGAGGCCCGGCCAGCGCTCGAGCGGGGTCTCGGCCACCAGCGAAATCTGCATCAGCACGCAGGCGACGGTTATGTCGGCGATCGACAGCGCATCGCCCGCGAAGAACGCGCGGCCATCGAGGCGCTTTTCCAGAATGTCGAAGATCGGCGGCAACTGGTTCGCCCAGGCATCGCGCGCCTTGTCGAGCCCGGGTTCCTCGCCCTTGGACATGGCGAAGAAGATCGGCCGGAAGATGCCGAGGCCGGCTGCCGCGGCGAGCGAGGTATCGGCGAATTCCTCGATGAAGAGCGCCTCGGCGTAGGCCATTGGGTCTTCGGGGTATAGCGCAGGTGAGGGGTGCTTCTTCTCGATATAGGCGCAGATCGCCGAGGAATCGGGGATTGTGCCCGCGACGCCCTCTTCGGCTACGCTGCGGTCGCGCAGCACCGGAATGCGCTTCATCGGCGAGATGTCGAGGAACCAGGGGGGCGGGGCGAAGACGTTCACGCCCTCGACCTCGTAGGCCACGCCCTTGGTGAGGCACACGCCCGCAGCCTTCCTCAGGAAGGGCGAGAGCGGGCTGCCGTAAAGCACCAGATCGGGGCGGGTCGTGGTCATGTCGTGTCCTCTCGTCGTCAAGCCGGGAGCCTCACATAGAATGGCTGCGGCGTAGCGCAATCGTCAGGTGATCGCGCCGCTCTGCCGCGCTACCTGTGGCGCCAAAGCAGCGATTGCGTTTTTCAATGCAACGCGCCAACCTTGGGCAGAGAGAGACGACTCCCCATTCGCAGAGAGGACATTCACATGGTCACCCAGTACAAGAACCTTATCGGCGGCGAGATGGTCGCGACCGACCGCTGGCTCGACGTGGTGAACCCCGCCAACGAGCAGGTCATCGGCCAGGTGCCGGCCTGCGGCAAGCCCGAGCTCGACCGCGCCGTCGCCGCCGCGCGCGCCGCGTTCAAGACCTGGAAGAACACCCCCATCGAGGAACGCCGCGCCGCGATCATGGCGATCTCGGGCGCGATCAAGGCCAATGCCGAGGAACTCTACCGCCTGCTGACCAGCGAGCAGGGCAAGCCTCACGATCAGGCCAAGGGGGAAATCTACGGTGCCGCGGCGATGAGCGCGGCGCAGTCCACCCTGAGCCTCGATGACGAGATCAACGAGGACTCCGACACCCGCCTCTCCCGCACCCGCCGCGTGCCGGTGGGGGTGGTCGCGGGGATCGTGCCGTGGAACTTTCCGGTGATGATGGCGATGCAGAAGATCGCGCCCGCCATGCTCTCGGGCTGCACCATCGTCTTGAAGCCCTCGCCCTTCACCCCGCTGACCACCCTGCGCATCGCCGAGCTGATCGCCGACAAGGTGCCGCCGGGCGTCGTCAACATCATCACCGGCGAGGACGACCTCGGCCCGCTGATGACCAGCCACCCCGATATCGACAAGATCACCTTCACCGGCTCGACCGCGACGGGCAAGAAGATCATGGAAGGCGCGAGCGCCGACTTGAAGCGCATCACGCTCGAACTGGGCGGCAATGACGCCTCGATCGTGCTCCCCGATGCCGATCCCAAGAAGGTCGCCGAGCAGCTGTTCTGGTCGAGCTTCTCCAATGCAGGCCAGATCTGCGTCGCGGCCAAGCGCGTCTATATCCATGAGGATATCTACGACGAACTCAGCGCCGCGATCGTCGAATATGCCAAGACGGTGAAGGTCGGCGACGGCAGCCAGCAGGGCACCGGGGTCGGTCCGATCCAGAACAAGAAGCAGTATGACCGCGTGCTCGAGCTGATCGAGGATGCGAAGTCGAACGGCTACAAGTTCCTGCTCGGCGGGAACGTCGATCCGAGCGGCACCGGCTACTTCGTCCCGCTGACCATCCTCGACAACCCGCCCGAAGACGCACGGATCGTGGCGGAAGAGCAGTTCGGCCCGGTGATGCCGCTGATGAAGTTCTCGACCGAAGAGGAAGTCATCGCGCGCGCCAACAACTCGGAATACGGCCTCGCCGGCGCGGTGTGGACCGGCAACCCGGACAAGGGCGTCGAGATCGCCGAGCAGCTCGAAACCGGCACGGTGTGGGTCAACGAATACCTCCACCTCTCGCCCTTCGCGCCGTTTGGCGGGCACAAGCAGTCGGGCTTCGGTGCCGAATACGGCAAGGAAGGCCTCAAGGAGTTCACCTACGCGCAGGTGATCACCGTCAAGAAGGACAAGGTTCCCGCCTGATCCGGTGGCGGTGACGGCTGAAGAACTGAGCGCCGGGCTGGCGCGGGTGTGTGCCCGCGTCGGCCTCGGCGCTTTGTCATTGGCGCCGCAGCGCCTGACGGGCGGGGCGGTGATGGAGAGCTGGCGCTTTTCCGCTGGCGGCTCCGACTACGTGTTGCGCCGCGCCCCGAGCCTCGCCTTCATGGAGGGGCGGCCTTACGGGCATGGCGTTGAGGCGGCGCTGATCGAGGCGGCCCGCGCCAGGGGCGTGACCGCGCCGGAGGTGGTGGCGGTGCTGGAGGAGGGCGACGGGCTCGGCTCGGGCTTCGTGATGCGCGCGCTGCCGGGGACGGCTGATCCCAAGGTCATTCTGGGCTGCGACGATCCCGACGGGTTGCTGCGTGGCATCGCTCGCGACTTGGCGCGCATCCACCGCCTGCGACCCGGCGATGTGCCCAAGGGCGTGCCGGTGATGGACTACCGCGCGGCCATCGCGGACCTCAAAGCGCAGTTCATGGAGGCGGGCGGCGACCGCCCGATCATCGCGCTCGGGCTCAAGTGGCTGGAGGACAATTGCCCGCCTGAGGTCGAGCCCGTCCTCAACCACGGCGATTACCGCATGGGCAATCTGCTGGTCGAGGGCTCTCGCCTGACTGGCGTGCTCGACTGGGAAATCGCCCATTTCGGCGACCGCCACGAAGACCTCGCCTTTGGCTGCATGGCGGTGTGGCGCTTTGCCCGCTACGACCGCCCGGCGTTGGGGCTGGGAGCAATCGAAGACTACATCGCCGCCTACGAGGCCGAGGCGGGGGTTACCATCGATCCGGCGCGCTTCCGCTTCTGGACGATCTACCGCACCGTATGGTGGGCGCTCGGCTGCCTCAAGATGGCGGCGCAATGGCGCTCGGGCGCGGACCGGATGCTCGAACGCGTGGTGATCTCGCGCCGCACCAGCGAGCAGGAACTCGATCTGCTGCTGCTGCTGGAGGAGGATGCGCCGGAGGCGGAGCGGGTGCGGCTGGTCGCGGTGCCGCAGCCGCCCGCGCCGCAAGGCGAGGCCAATGACGGCGAGCTGGCGATCGCGATTTACGAATGGCTGGGCACGGTAAAGGACCGGTTCGACGGGCACGACCGCTTTCAGTATGCTGTCGCCCGCAACGCGCTCGGGATGATTTCGCGCTACAATGCGGCGGCTATCCCGGCATTCGAGAACGCGCCGCTCGCCGCACGCCTCCTGTCGGGCGCGGGAAGCCTCGCGGAGCCCGGCCTGCTGGCACAATTGCGCGAGGCGATCCTGGCAACGATCATGCAGGACGTGCCCAAATATCCCGCGCTTCAAGCGGCGCGCAAGAAGTGGACCGGAGAGGAATAACCCCATGGACTTCGCCATCCCCGCCGACCTTCAAGCCTATCTCGCCGAACTCGACGCCTTCATCGCCGCCGAGATCAAGCCGCTGGAACAGCAGGACGACAACATCCGCTTCTTCGACCACCGCCGCGAACACGCGCGCACCGATTGGGAGCGCGGCGGGCTGCCCCGGCACGAGTGGGAGGAACTGCTCAAGGAAGCCACCCGCCGCGCCGACAAGGCGGGCCATTGGCGCTTCTCCGCGCCCAAGCGTTATGGCGGCAAGGACGGCAGCAACCTCTGGATGGCGGTGATCCGCGAGCATTTTGCGCGGGCTGGCCTCGGCCTGCACAATGATCTCCAGAACGAACACTCGATCGTCGGCAACTTCCCCTTCGTCGCCATGTTCGACCAGTGGGGCACCGAGGAGCAGAAACAGGAATTCATCCTCGGCGGGTTCGAGCGCACGCGGCGCGTCGCCTTCGGGCTCACCGAGCCGCACCACGGCTCAGACGCCACGCACATGGAGACGGTCGCCGTCCGCGAGACCCGTGACGGGGTCGACGGCTGGCTCATCAACGGCGAGAAGATGTGGATCACCGGGATGCACACCGCCACCCACTGCGCGATGTTCGCGCGCACCGCCGGCAAGGCGGGGGACGCGAGCGGGATCACCTGCTTCCTCGTCCCCAATCCCACGCCGGGCCTCCAGATCGAGGAGTGGCTGTGGACCTTCAACATGCCCACCGACCACCCGCGCCTCAGCGTCACCAACGTCTGGGTGCCCGACAGCGCGATCCTCGGCGTCGAGGGCCGAGGGCTGGCGCTGGCGCAGAGCTTCGTCCACCAGAACCGCATCCGCCAGGCGGCCTCAAGCTGCGGCGCGGCGCTCTACTGCATCGACGAGAGCGTCAAATATGCCCGGGAGCGCAAGCCCTTCGGCGAAGAGCTGGCGCGCAACCAGGCAATCCAGTTCCCGCTGGTGGAGCTGGCGACGCAGGCCGAGATGCTGCGCCTCCTGATCTTCAAGACCGCGTGGGAGATGGACAACATGCCCCACGAAGAGATCGAGCGGACGATCTCGGACAAGGTCTCGATGTGCAATTACTGGGCGAACCGGCTGGTGTGCGAGGCGGCGGACCGCGCGATGCAGGTCCACGGCGGCATCGGCTATTCACGCCACAAGCCGTTCGAGCACATTTACCGCCACCACCGCCGGTATCGCATCACGGAAGGGTCCGAGGAGATCCAGATGCGCAAGGTGGGGGCCTACCTGTTCGGCTATCTCGGGCCGAAGCGGGGGATGTACGGGTGATCCTCGGGCAAAGTTGCGTCCATGATCGACCAACGACATTTGTGACCACTTTCCTTATCCCCCCGCCCCGCTAGTCTCCCGCGCCGACAGAGGGAGACTTTCCATGCGTTATCTCGCCGCCGCCCTGCTTGCCGGGGCCGCCTGCCTTTCCGCACCCGTCGCCGCCAGCGCAGCCCCCAAGAAGGACGCCAAGGCCGAGGAGAAGTGGAACGTCGAGGCCCCCAAGGGCGCCACGATCAAGCAGGTGCCGATCAACACCGACGAAGGCACCTGGATGGATGTCGACGTCGCGCCCGACGGCAAGACCATCGCCTTCACCCTGCTCGGCGACATCTACACCCTCCCCATCGAGGGCGGGACGCCCAAGCGGATCAGCGAAGGCCTGTCGTGGGACGTGCAGCCGCGCTTCTCGCCAGATGGCACGCGGATCGCCTTCACCAGCGATCGCGGCGGCGGGGACAATATCTGGGTGATGAACGCCGACGGCAGCGACAAGCGGCAGGTGACCAAGGAGGACTTCCGCCTCTTGAACCAGCCCGCCTGGTCGCCCGACGGGCGCTTCATCGCGGCCAAGAAGCACTACACCACCGAACGCAGCGCCGGGACGGGCGAGGTGTGGCTCTACCACGTCAGCGGCGGCGGCGGGGTGCAGGTGGTCGAGCGCGCCAACGAGCGGCTCCAGAAGGAGCTGGGCGAGCCGGTCTTCGCGCCCGACGGCTCGGCAATCTACTACACCCGCAACACCACCCCGGGGCCGATCTTCGAGTACGCGCAGGATAGCCAGGCGGGCATCTTCGCCATCGAACGCCATGACCTCGCCACCGGCGAAGTCACCACCGCGGTCAGCGGCTATGGCGGCGCGGTGCGCCCCGCGCCCTCGCCCGACGGCAAGGAGATCGCCTTCGTCCGCCGCGACAAGGACCAGACCCAGCTGTGGGTCAAGGACATCGCCTCGGGCCGCGAGCGGATGATCTACGGCAAGCTCGACCTCGACGTGCAGGAGACCTGGGCGGTCACCGGGGTCTATCCCAACATGGACTGGCTGCCGGATTCGAGCGCCATCGTGTTCTGGGCCGGGGGCAAATTGAACCGCGTGGGCCGCGACGGATCGGGCCATGCGGTGATCCCCTTCCGCGTCAACGACACCCGCGGCGTCGCCGATGCGCCGCACCCGGTGATCGCGGTCGCGCCCGACAGCTTCACCACCACCATGCCGCGTTTCGCCACGCTCTCGCCCGATGGGAGCCGCGTGGTGTTCGAGAGCTTGGGGCGGCTTTACAACAAATCCGCCAAGGGCAAGGACGCGCCCGCGCCGCTGACGGGTGACAGCGCCGATGTGCTCGAAGCCTTCCCCGCCTTCAGCCGCGACGGGCAGAGCCTTGCCTATGTCCGCTGGAGCGACGCCACGCTCGGCGAGATCGTCATCGCCGATGCGCAGGGCCAGAACCGCCGCGTCCTCACCGGGCCGGGTCACTATGGCAATCTCGCCTTCTCGCCCGATGGCACGATGATCGCCTTCGAGAAGCGCGAGGGCGGCTATCTCACCTCGCCCGATTTCTCGGAAAGCCCCGGCATCTATGTCATGCCGGTCGCGGGCGGCGAGGCGACACTCGTCACCCGCGAGGGCGCCAACCCGCAATGGGGCGCGGCCAATGACCGCCTGTTCATGGTCGCGCGCGACAGCGGCAAGCTGGCGCTGATCTCCACCGACCTTGCCGGCGAGGCCAAGCGCACCCATGCCAAGGGCGATCTCGCCAACGACCTGCGCATCGCGCCCGATGGCCGCACCATCGCCTTCCGGCAGAACTACGAGGTCTTCGCCATGCCGCTGGTGCCCGGCGGCAAGCCGGTCGACGTCAGCGAGAAGGGCGGCGCGCTCCCTGTCACCAAGGTCAGCACCGGGGGCGCGGACTATCTCGGCTGGGCCAATGGCGGCGAGACGCTGTTCTGGTCGATCGGGCCTTCGCTCCAGAGCGCCAACGTGCCCGCGCTGTTCGCCGCCGCGCCCAAGGCCGAGAGCGACAAGACGCCCGCGTTCACGCCCCCCACCACCGGTATCCCGCTCGGAGTGACGGTGCAGAAGGCCAAGCCCACCGGCACCACGGTGATCCACGGCGCGCGCATCCTGACCATGAAGGCGGGGCTGGCCGCCGGCGATGCCGGGGTGATCGAAGACGGCGTGATCGTGATCGAGGGCGACCGCATCACCTCCGTCAGCGAAGGTTCGATCGCGGCGATGACCTTCCCCGAAGGCACCCGCTTCGTCGATGCCAGCGGCAAGACCATCATGCCCGGCCTCGTCGATGCCCACGCGCACGGGGCCTACGGCGTCGGCGACCTCATTCCGCAGCAGAACTGGTCGCTGCTCCAGGATCTGGCGATGGGGGTGACCACGGTCCACAACCCCTCCTCGCAGGCGAGCACCGTCTTCGCCGCCGCCGAGCGCCAGAAGGCGGGGCTGACGCTCGGCCCGCGCATCTTCTCGACCGGCGAGATCATCTACGGGGCCAAGGCTCCGGACGTCTATGCGCGGATCGACTCCTACGAGGACGCGCTGGCGCACGTGCGCCGGATCAAGGCGCAGGGCGGGATCTCGGTCAAGAACTACAACCAGCCCCGCCGCGAACAGCGCCAGATGGTGGTCCGCGCCGCCGCTGCCGAGAACATGCTGGTGGTGGCCGAGGGCGGTTCGCTGTTCGGCATGGACATGAATATCGCCGCCGACGGCAACTCGACGCTTGAACACAACGTGCCGGTCGACGTGTTCTACGAGGACGTGCTGCAGTTCTACAGCCAGTCGGGCACCAACTACACGCCCACGCTGGTGGTCACCTATGGCGGCCTCGCGGGCGATCCCTATTGGCGGCAGGCGACCAATGTGTGGGAGAACCCGCTGATGGTCCACACCCCGCCCAAGATGCTGCTCGCCGAAACCGCGCGTCGCACCAAGGCACCCGAGTGGGCCTTCGTCGACGACAACAACGCGCGCGAGGCGCGCAAGCTCGCGCGGCGCGGGGTGAAGGTCTCGATCGGCGCGCACGGCCAGCAGGCGGGCATCGGCGCGCATTGGGAGCTGTGGAGCTTCGTGCGCGGCGGGATGAGCCCGGTCGAGGCGCTGAAGGCGGGCACCATCACCTCGGCGCAATCACTCGGGATGGCGAAGGACATCGGCAGCATCGAGGCCGGCAAGCTCGCCGACCTCGTGATCCTCTCGGACGATCCGAGCGCGGACATCGCCAACTCGGACAATATCGAGAAGGTGATGCTCGGCGGGCGGTTGTATGACGCCAAGACGATGAACGAGGTCGGCACCGGCGACGCCAAGCGCCGCCCCTATTTCTGGGAAGGCGAGGGCGCGATGGGCGCGGCGGGGTCGTCGCGCACGACCAGCGAGGGCCGTGGCCATGCGGATGGCGACGCGGGATGAGGCTTGAGGGGGATGATCAATCCCCCTCCAGCAGCCCCCGCAAATCCTTCAGCGCCTTGGCGCGCAGCTGGTGGACGCGGGGCACGCTCACCTCGAGCACGGCGGCGATTTCGGTGAGGTTCAGCTCCTCGACGAAGAACAGCTGGAGCACCAGCTTCAGCCGGTCGGGCAGTCTCACCATCGCCGCGATCAGCCGCTCGCGATCTTCCGCCGCGCACAGCGCCTCGAAGGGGTCGGGATCGTCGCTGGCGAAGGCGAGGCTGGTCTCGTCATAGGCGTCGTCGATCGGGGTGAGCCGGACGCCCGAGGCCTCGATCGCGAGCAATTCGGCGTCCGAGACCTCCATCGCCCGCGCGAGCTCGGCGCGGCTCGGCTCGCGGCCCAGTGACCCGCGAAGCGAAGCGAGCGCCCGCTCGTAGGTCGTTCGCTTGGCCCGCGCCGTCCGGCTGTCGTGGGCGACGCGGCGCACTTCATCCAGCATCGCGCCGCGCACCCGGATCTTGGCATAGGCGGCAAAGCCGTCCTCGGTCGGCCCGGCGTGGCGCTGGGCGCATTCGGTGAGCGCGAGAATGCCGGCCTGCACCAGATCCTCGATCTCGAGACCTTCGCGCCCGCGCCCGTTGATGTGCCACGCGGTGCGGCGCACCAGCGGCAGGAAGCGGCGCACGCGGTCCTCGACCTCGGCGCGCGAGGGGGCGTAGGGCTGGCTCAGCGCCCCGAAGCCGGCGTGATCGTGCTTCATGCCGCCATCCCCTGCGGTGCGGAGAGCGCGGGCGCTTCAGGCGGGGCGCCGATCACGCCGACCACCGCGATCGGCTGGCTGGCGGGCAGCTCGGCGATCGAGAGCACCAGGCAGCGCGGGGCCCGGTGCTTGAGCAGCGCGGCGAGCGCGCGGCGCGCCGGGGGCTGGACGATCAGCGCGATCGGGCCCTTCTCGGCATCGGCGACGGCGTTGACCTCGCGCAGGATCATGCTTCCGCAATCGGGCTCGATCAGAGGATTTCCGGTGAGCGGATCCAACATCCCGCCGAGGATCGCGCTCTCGAGCCCCGCATCGAGGGTGACGACCTTGAGCGGCTCGTCCGGGCTTACGATCCGCGCCACGATACGCGCAGCCAGATCTGTTCGTACGGCGTCGATGACGGCATCGAAGTCGGTGGTCTTCTGGAGCGCCAATGCCAGCGCCGTGAACAGCGGTTGGGGATGCGAAAGCCCGATCCCGTCGGCCATCAGCGCGCGCAGGGTGCGGGTCAGCGCGGCGAGCGGGAGCGGGTCGGGCGTCACCGCCTCGACCAGCGCCGGGGCGCGGGCCTTGAGGCCATCGACCCACTCGCGCACCTCGTCGGGGCCGAGCAGCTGATGCGCCTCGCCCATCAGCGCCTGGTTGGCGTGGGTGGCGATCACCGAGGCCGGGTCGACGACGAGGAAGCCCTCGGCCACGGCATGGTCGCGGCTTCCGGGGGCGATCCACAAGGCGGGGCAATCGAAGGAGGGGTCGCGGGTCGACTCGCCGGTGAGGCCATGGCCCGGGCGCACCTCGCCCGCGTCGATGGCGAGCAGCTTGGCCGGTCGCACGCTGCCGCGCGCGATGCTCACCCCGCCCATCAGCACGGCATAGTCCTGCGCCGCGAGTTCGAGCGAATCGCGGATCCGGAACTGCGGCAGCACGAAGCCGAGATCGCGCGAAAGCTGCTTCCTGATGCCCGTGATGCGGGTGATCAGCGGCGCGCCCTGCGCGGCATCGACCAGCCCGACGATGCCGAAGCCCAGCTCGATCGTGACCAGCGTCGCATCGGCGACATCGGCGAGCGCGATCGTGTCGGGGAAGACCTCTTCCACCGGTTCGGCGACCGGAGCAGGCAGCGCGGCGCGCTTCCTGAGCTGCCACCAGATCGTCCCCGCGATGGCGGCGGCAGGCAGGAAGATCGTCTGCGGCATGGCGGGCACCATTCCCACCGCGCCGAGGATCAGCGCCACCGGCAGCCACCCGCGCGGATCGGCGAACTGGCCGCCGATCTGCCCGGCAAGGTCGCGCTGGTCGCTGACGCGGGTGACAATCGCGGCGGCGGCGATCGAGAGCAGCAGCGCGGGCACCTGCGCCACCAGCGCATCGCCCACCGCGAGCGTGACATAGGCCTCGCCGGCCTCGCTCGCGGACAGGCCGTGGCTGATCATGCCGATGGCGAAGCCGGCGATGATATTGACCCCGAGGATCAGCAGCGCCGCCATGGCGTCGCCCTTCACGAACTTGCTGGCACCATCCATCGAGCCGTAGAAATCGGCCTCGACGGTGACTTCGCGCCGCCGCTCGCGCGCCTCGTCGGCGGTGACGAGGCCTGCGGCAATGTCGGCGTCGATCGCCATCTGCTTGCCCGGCAGCGCATCGAGCACGAAGCGTGCGGAGACTTCCGAGACGCGCCCGGCGCCCTTGGTGATGACGATCATGTTGATGATCATGAGGATCGCGAAGACGAACAGGCCGACGACGAAGTTGCCGCCCACGAGGAACGCCGCGAAGCTCTCGATCACGTGGCCGGCGGCCGCGCCCCCTTCGTGCCCGTGGACCAGCACCACGCGGGTCGAGGCGACGTTGAGGGCGAGCCGCAAGAGGGTCGCGAACAGCAGCACGGAGGGGAAGGAGGAGAAGTCGAGCGGGCGCCGCGCGTTCAGCGCGACCATCAGCACCGCGATCGAGATCGCGATGTTGAGCACGAAGAAGATGTCGAGCAGCAGCGCCGGGATCGGCAGCACCATCAGCGCCAGCAGCGCGAAGATGCCTACCGGCAGCGCGAGGCTTGCAGGCATGGCGGCGATGCGGGACAGGGAGAAAGCGCGGGCAGTCGTCACGGATGTGCTCACAGGCCGAGCGCCTTCAGACGGTCATAGGCACGGCGCACTTGCGGCGGCGCGGCGGCGGGATCGGTGCCGAAGGTGCTGCCGAGGATCTGCGACATGGGGGGTCTTGCGGGCGCGCGCACAGCAGCGGACGGGGGCAGGGTGTTCTGGGTCAGGGCCGGGGGAAGGCCGGGGCCGAACACCGCCTCGTCGGCGATCAGATAGGGCGAAGGCGTGAAGCCCGCGCCGCCGGTGGGGCGCGGGGCGTAATCGGCGCGCACGAAATTGGCCGCCCGGCCATCCGTGGCGCGGTCGAGGGCGCGGCCCATCTTGCCGTCGATCACCTGCATCACCTGCGCGAGGCTGCGCGGGCTCCCGTCGGGGGCGTAGAAGATCGCCCGGTTGGAGGCGGCGGGGCGGGCGAAGAGCGCGGGCGCGCTCTGGTTCGGATCGGCCTGGAGCTCGCTCAGGAACCGCCCCGCGCCGCCTGCGCCGAGGAAGTGCGCGAGGTAGAGTTCGGCATGATCGGGCTGGCGGCCGAGGATCGGCATCAGGTGCGCGCGGTTGTCCTCGGCGAGCCCCGCCGCCATCAGCGCGGCGATCTGCGGGTCGTTCCTCAGCGCGAGGATCGCCTCGCGCTGCGCATCATCGGCGACATAGGCGCTGCCCGACGACGTCACGTCGATCTGGTCGGCGACATGCCCGAGACCGAAGCGGTGCCCGTGCTTCTTCAGCGTGTCGAGCCAGGTGCTCTCGATGAACTGGTAGAGCCCGGTCGCGCTCGAGGTGGCGGCGCGGGCTGCGGGGTTCATCGCGCTCTCGACCTCGGCCTGGGCGAGGAGGTAGTTGAAATCGACGCTGGTCGCCTGCGACGCGCGGGCGATCGCGGCCTCGACCGAGCCGGCAGGCGCGGCGATCTGCCGCGCTGCGGCCGGCTCCGCGCCGCCATCCACCGCGCCCTCCATTGCGGTGCGCGCCGCCGCATGGGCACGCGCGGCGCTTTCGAACCCGGCGCGGATCGACCCGGCGGGGAGGCTTATCGATGGGGAGGGCTGGCTCATGCGCGCGTCCGCCTGCTGTGTGCCGCCGCGGGATGCGGGGCCTTCGGGGCGGGAAGTGCAAACGCCGTGCCAGACAGGGCGCGATCGCGCGTCTAGGGGATAGCCCTCAGGTGCGCGCCGGGGCGTAGGTCATCTTCGGCAGGCGGCCCGAGCGGCCGTGTCTGCCGCCCAGCGCATCGATCCGCGCGGCGACATTGGCGGCGAGCAGGTTGCGCACCCGGCGGTTGACCTCGTTGAGCTGGCGCGCGGTCTCGGCGAGGCTGCGGGTCTCGCCGTCGAGCATCTCCGGCTCGAGCGCGGCGAGCGTGTCGCACAGGCTTTCCTTGTCGCGCGCCGCGCCGACGAGGCCATCGGCATCGAGCGCGGCAAGCGCTTGCCGCTCGCGTTCGAGCACGGCAATCATCTGCCGCAGGCCCGCGGCAAGCGGACTGGCCGCGGTCGGCGCTGCGGGAGCGGGGCGGCGCGAGGGGACGAGAATTTCGGCCACCGGATCAGTTCCGCTCGGGCAGCGAGAGGCTGACCTGCGCCGCGATCATCGCGTCGGCGATCTTGGTCGGCACCAGCGGGTAGCTGCCGTCGGCAAGCGCGGCCTTGATCTGCTTGACGCGCTCGGCATCGACCGGCGGGGCGGCCGCTTCGACCGGGGCGGAAACCTCGAGGCTCACGCCGGAGGCGGCTGCGCTGCCGCTCGCTGCCGCAGCGGGGCGGGGGCGCGCCTCGATCTGCGCGCGTTCGCCCGCGGCGACGGCACGCGCAGCGCCGACGGCAGGCACTTTGCTCGGTTCGACGGAAGACATGGGCTCAATCCTTGGTGTGCGGTTGCTGTGAGCGAGAACGGCGGAGGGCGCGAAGGTTTAAGGGGGGCATGGCGCGCGAGCCGTCTATCCGGCGGGGACGACGGCGAGGCCCGGGCGCTCGATCCGGGCGCGCAGGCCCTGCGCCTTGCGGGCCGTGCGCACCTCGATCCAGTCGCCGACCGCCCCCGCCTCCATCGCCTCGCCCGGCTGCTGGACACTGAAGCCGCGCCCGCGCACCAGGATGGTGATGGCATCGCCGCGCTTGACCGCTGGCGCGGGGCGGGCTGCGGCGGCGGCGGTGCCCTGCGCGGGGAGAATCGCCACGAACACGCGCCACGGCGTCGGCCCCGGGCAGGCGACCGCGACCGCGGTGCGCGCCGGGGTGTGCCAGGCGACCGCCAGCGGCGCGCCGCAGGCGGCAAGCTGGAGGCGCGGGTCGCTCGCCATGCGCGCGCCGCCCGGCGTGCCGATGCCGGCTCCGGTAAAGGCGGCGACCGCCCGGTCGATCGCGGCGGGATCGGTGCCGGCCCGGACGGTCTGGGCCTCGGCCGCGCCGTATCCGGGCAGCAGCATCAGCGCCGGCACAGCAAGCGCCAGTGCGGCAAACCGCCGCGTCCGGCGCCGCTCGATAATGGTCTCCATCGGCATCATGTCCTCGTGATCCGCGTAAGCTTATGCGGGCCGAACGCAGCAAGGGCCATGCCAAGCGCTCCCCTACGCAATCATCCGGAAGGACTTCGCGCGGGCACTTAAGCATAAGCAGGTAGGTTTGAGGGGACCGACCGTTCCACCCATCTTGCGCAGTCTTCCCGCCATGCCCCTGCCCTCCGGTTTCTCCCGTGCCGCCCGTGCCCGCGCCAAGGCTGCGACCCCCGTGCCGCATGCCGCCCCGCGCGCGGCGGAGGCGCGGCGCGCGCTGCTGGCGAGGATCACCGATTTCTTCCTGCGCCACGATCTCGAGGTGAGCGCGTCCAACATGGCGAGCGTGTGCGGCGCGCTGTCGGGGTCCCAGCCCGAACTTGCCGCCGCGCTGGTGCGGCGCGAGGCGAGCGGAGAGCCGATCGACCAGCGCTGGCTCGACACGCTGACGCGGCTCGATCCCGACGGTCACAGCCATATCGCCGCGCTCGAGACGCTGTCCGAGAAGCTCGAATACACCCTCGAACGCTTCGCCGAGACCGCGCGCGATGCGCAGACCGAGACCCACGACCATCGCGGGGCGATCGGCGCGCAGGTCGAGGCGTTGGGCACGCCGGCCGAACTCACCCAGGTGATCGACCTGTCGCGCGCGATGCTGGCGCGGATCGAGGAGGTCGAGGCGGCGATGGCGCGCAGCGAGGTCGAGATCGACCGCCTGCGCGACAACCTCGCCCAGGCGCGCACCGAGGCCGAGGTCGATCACCTCACCCGCCTGCCCAATCGCCGCGCCTTCGAGCGACGGCTGGCGACCGCCGCGATCGAGGCGCGCGCCGCGGGCACGCCGCTGACGGTCGCCTTCTGCGATGTCGACCACTTCAAGCAGGTCAACGACCGCCACGGCCACGCGGCCGGAGACCGCGTGCTGTGCGCGTTGGCGGGGAGCTTTGCCACCATGGCGGG
>NZ_LSJS01000213.1 GCF_001557325.1 Erythrobacter donghaensis | reverse complement strand
CCGTGTCACCAGCTGGTGCGCCACCGGCAGGCTCGCTCATCTTCTCGCGCGGGGTTTCGCTTCCACCGACTTCCGATTCGAGCTGCGCGGCCAGCAGCATCGCCACCGGATTGGACGACTGGCGGGCATAGGCGGCAAGGTCAGCCGAGAGCTTGGCCTTCTCGACCCCGGCGGCTTGCGGCGTGGTCGCGGCGGTGGATTCGGCGGAGCGATTGGTGCCGGTGCGATCAGCATCCTCAGCGAGGACGGGGCCGGAAAGCAGTGCGAACCCGGCGGCGGCGGTCATCAGGCGAATGGCATTCTTGGTCATGGCGGTCATCCTTCATTAGAAAACTGTGACAATGCCAGGTCGGTTGACTGCCCGGCACACCACTTTGGTATGGGCATTTTGAGGCAGTTCCTACTTATGGTTTCCGCAAGCAAGACCCGGACGGTTTGCGCGACCCCCTATTGCTGCTCGCAACACCTACAGCACTGAGATGCAAGCGAATCGCTAGTGCTGTCAAGAATTGGTCATCGCGACAATTCTTGCTGGAACCGTAAGTTGTCGCAGGTGCAAGCTTGGCTTAGTCTTGGTCCATCAGATGATCGATAACCAACAGCCAGCATCACCACTAGCGAGATCAAGAAAGGAACACGCCATGCCCCCGAAGAAGAATATTGCGAGCGGCCCGATCGCGAGCAGCAAAGCCATCGAATACCTTGCGGCCTTTGCGGCTCTCGCTGGGACCGGCGGCTCTGCGGCCTTCGCGCAGCAAGCCCAGACTCAATCGCAGAATGTGATCGTCATTCCGGAATATCGGGCGACGCCGTATCAGCCACAGACCCCGCGCGTCCAACGCGCGTCGCCTTTTCAGCCGCTCGTGCCGCGCCCTCAGCAGGCATCGCCGTTCGAGGCGCAGCAGCCTCGCCCCTATCAGGCGCAACCCCACCGCCCGCTGGTGGCCGAGCGCTTGCTGCGCGAGGCACCGCAACGCCCCCAAGGCCCGCAACACCCGCCGCGCTAGGCAGACGGCTCAATTCACTAGGGAATGTCAAGAAGTCAGCGCTCCTTTCCGGATAGGGGGTTCGCGCTGTCTAGCAAATGGGTGGGGTCCGTGATGGCACAGGCAAATGCGTTCAAGGTAACAGTATCGGGCATCGTGCTAGCGATGCTGCTGCACGCAAGCGGGGCGAGCGCACAGGAGGCAGGGGCTGCACCAGAGGCGGCGGCGCCCGCCCCAACACCGGCCGCAGCCGAACAGATGCCAATTGATCCGGAGACCGGCAAACCGTTCCCGACGTTGGCGGAGGTTTCTGCACGCACCCCGCCGCTCCGCGCAATGACTCAGGCAGAAGGAGCCCGATGGCAACAGCTGCAGAGCTCGTTCGCCGAACTTCTCTCGGCCCAAAAGTTGCCCGAAGCCATAGGGCAGGCTGAGGCCATTCTTGAGTTAGAGGAGCGCACACTGGGTCCAATGCACCCGGAGGTTTTAGGAACCTTGGGCGCTCTGACCCAATTGCGGGCTGCTCAAGGACAATTTGCTCAGGCAGAACCGACCGCTAGGCGAGCTTTGGAATTGTCCGGGGCATTGCTCGGCGAGCGCCATCCCAACAATGTCAGCATCCTTAGCAATTTGGCAGATAGCCTAGGAGCCCAAGGGCGCGCCAAGGAGGCTGAGCCACCTTATCGCCGCGCGCTCACGATCTTGGAGCAAGTTCTCGGCTCCGATCATCCCTTGACCGTTACCAGCCTTAACAAACTAGCGTTGAACCTTGGCGCCCAGGGCCGCGCTGGGGAGGCCGAGCCGCTCCTTCGCCGCGCGCTGGCAATCTGCGAGAAAGTGCTCGGCATCGAGCATCCCTTGACTGCCGCCAGCCTCAACAATCTGGCGTTTAACCTTGGTGCCCAAGGCCGCGCTGAGGAGGCCGAGTTGCTATATCGCCGTTCGCTGGAGTTCATAGAGAAAGTGCGCGGCTCCGAGCATCCCTTGGCTGCCACCAGCCTCAACAATCTTGCAGTGAACCTTGATGCGCAAGGCCGCGCTGGGGAGGCCGAGCCTTTCCATCGCCGCGCGCTCGCGATCCGAGAGAAAGTGCTCGGCCCCGAGCATCGCGATACCGCTACCGCCCTAAGCAATCTGGCGGGGAACCTCCGAGCTCAGGGCCGCGCTAGGGAGGCTGAGCCTCTTTTGCGTCGCTCGCTGGCAATCCGAGAAAAGGTGCTCGGCGCCGAACACTCTGATACTGCTGCTAGCCTCAACGGTTTGGGGGAGAACCTTGACGCTCAGGGCCGTGCTAGGGAGGCTGAGCCTCTTTTGCGTCGCGCGCTGGCAATCCGAGAAAAGGTGCTCGGCATCGAGCATCCCGATACCGCCACCAGCCTCAATAATCTGGCAGTGGACCTTGGAGCACAAGGCCGCCTTGGAGAGGCTGAACCACTTTTGCGCCGCGCGCTGGCAATCCGAGAAAAGGTGCTCGGCATCGAGCATTCCGATACCGCCACCAGCCTCAATAATCTTGCGTACAACCTACAGGCCCAAGGCCGCTCCGGGGAGGCTGAGCCGCTCTATCGCCGCGCGCTGGTCATCTACGAGAAAGTGCTAAGCCCTGAGCATCCCTTGACCGCGGGCGGACTCATCAATCTGGCGCTTATCCTTGGTGCTCAGGGTCGCGCCGCGGAGGCCGAGCTGCTCCTTCGCCGCGCGCTAGCAATCTGCGAGAAGGTGCTTGGCATCGAGCATCCCTTGACTGCCACTAGCCTCAATAATCTGGCGTACAACCTACACGCCCAAGGCCGCTCCGGCGAGGCTGATCCACTCTATCGCCGCGCGCTGGCGATCAGGGAGCAGGTGCTGGGTCCCGTGCATCCCGATACAATTGTTGCATTCGAGAATATTGCATTCGCGCAGCTCGGGACGCCAGAAGCGACTTTCGAAGCATTTTCCTCGGCCCGCCAAGCGCTGGATGCGCTGCGCGCGCGTTACGCGGAGGCGGGCGAGGACGGGGCGCGCGGCGAGGCGCAGCAGGTACGCGGCCGCTGGCGGCTGCAAGCGACCGAACGCCTATTTGCGGACGCGGCGTGGGTACGCGGCGCGGCGTTTGCTGGTGAGTTGCCGGGCCTGCGCACCGAGAGCTTCAGCGCGCTTCAGGGCGCGGGCTCTGGCCCTGCGGCACGGGCGATCGCGGAGACGGCAGCGCGGCGCTATGCGGTGCGGGAGGGCGCTGGGGAGTTGGTGAGCGAGCGGGCGAAGGCGGTCGAGCAATGGGCTGAGGCGGAACGGCGCAACATCGCCGCGCAGGCGCAGAGCGGTGGTCAGGACCGGGCAGCGCGCGAGGCGATGGAGCGCGATATGGCGGCGGCCGAAGCGCGCATCCAGGCGATCGATGCCGAGCTGAAGGTGAAGGCGCCGCAGTACTTCGCGATCGTCAACCAGCCCCCGCTCGATG
>NZ_LSJS01000212.1 GCF_001557325.1 Erythrobacter donghaensis | reverse complement strand
GTGGGTCAGGCTCCCGCGGTTTCGGGCACCTTGGCCTTGCCCTTGGGGGCGGGCGCGGTGCTCTCGCCGAGACCGTCGCCCGAGGCAGGGGTGCTGTCAACGCCCGAGCTGGCGGGCCCGGTCGGCTCGTCGCCGGTGGCATCGAGCGGCGGGAGCGCGTTCTCGCTCTCGCCCGCGAAGCCGCCGAGGCTGGCCTTCTGCTTCGGCCGGCGCCAGGCGACGTTCATCGAGCCGTCGTTCTGCCGGAACAACGCGATCGGGATCGGGTTGACCAGCGAGGGGTCGTCGATCGTGCCGGAGAGGAAGCATTCGCCGGTCTCGTTCGAGCTGTATTCCCACAGCGCGCCGACCTTGACCCAGCTGCGGCGGTCGACCGACAGCGCCATCAGATCGAACTTGGGGGCGCGTTCGTTGGTGGATTCGAAGGCACGCAGCGCCAGCGTCGCGCTGAAAGCCATGGTGCTGACGCGGCCGATGAGAACGCCTTCGGCGTTGGCCTTGAGGGTACCGATGTTCATGGGGACTTCTCCTGATGCGTCCGAACCCATTGTCCGGATCACATCCCCCCCATCCCCCTCTCCCCC
>NZ_LSJS01000211.1 GCF_001557325.1 Erythrobacter donghaensis | reverse complement strand
CTTCCCGACCGGGCTCAAGTGGTCCTTCATGCCCAAGGAATCGCGTGACGGGCGGCCGAGCTTCCTCGTCATCAATGCCGACGAATCCGAGCCGGGCAGCTGCAAGGACCGCGAGATCATCCGCCACGATCCGCACAAGCTCGTCGAGGGCGCGTTGGTCGCCGGCTACGCGATGCGCGCGCGGGCGGCCTATATCTACATCCGCGGCGAATATATCCGCGAGGCCGAGACGCTCCAGAAGGCGATTTCCGAGGCCTATGACGCGGGCCTGATCGGCAAGAACGCCTGCGGTTCGGGCTACGATTTCGACGTCTTCATGCACCGCGGCGCGGGGGCCTATATCTGCGGCGAAGAGACCGCGATGATCGAGAGCCTCGAGGGCAAGAAGGGCCAGCCGCGATTGAAGCCCCCGTTCCCGGCGGGTGCGGGTCTCTATGGCTGTCCGACGACGGTCAACAACGTCGAGAGCATTGCGGTCGCGCCCACGATCCTGCGGCGCGGTGCCTCGTGGTTCAGCTCCTTCGGGCGCGAGAACAACAAGGGCACCAAGCTGTTCCAGATCAGCGGCCACGTGGAAAAGCCCTGCGTCGTCGAGGAAGCGATGAGCATCCCCTTCGAGGAGCTGATCGAAAAGCACTGCGGCGGCATTCGCGGCGGGTGGGACAACCTGCTTGCTGTGATCCCTGGCGGCTCCTCGGTGCCGCTCGTCCCCGCCGAGCAGATCCGCAACGCGCCGATGGATTTCGACGGGCTGAAGGAACTGGGCTCCGGCCTCGGCACCGCGGCGGTCATCGTCATGGACAAGTCGACCGACATCGTCCGCGCGATCAGCCGCCTCAGCTATTTCTACAAGCACGAAAGCTGCGGCCAGTGCACCCCCTGCCGCGAAGGCACGGGCTGGATGTGGCGAATGATGGAGCGCCTGCGCACGGGCGACGCGGCGATCGAGGAAATCGACATGCTGCAGGAGGTCACCAAGCAGGTCGAAGGCCACACCATCTGCGCCCTGGGCGATGCCGCCGCATGGCCGATCCAGGGGCTGATCCGCCACTTCCGGCCGGAGCTTGAGCGGCGGATCCACGAGCACAACGCGCAATTCCAAGAGGCAGCCGAGTAATGCCCAAGGTCACCGTAGACGGTCAGGAAATCGAGGTCCCGGCGGGCGCGACTGTGTTGCAGGCGTGCGAGCTGGCGGGCAAGGAAATCCCGCGCTTCTGCTATCACGAGCGGCTCTCGATCGCCGGCAATTGCCGCATGTGCCTTGTCGAGGTGAAGCCCGGGCCGCCCAAGCCGCAGGCCTCCTGCGCGCTGCCGGCCACCGAGGGCCAGGAAATCCGCACCGATTCCCCCATGGTCAAGAAGGCCCGCGAAGGGGTGATGGAGTTCCTGCTCATCAACCACCCGCTCGATTGCCCGATCTGCGACCAGGGCGGCGAGTGCGATCTGCAGGATCAGGCGGTCGCCTATGGCCGCGGCGGTTCGCGCTATCACGAGAACAAGCGCGCGGTGACCGAGAAGTATATGGGCCCGCTGATCAAGACGATCATGACCCGCTGCATCCACTGCACCCGCTGCGTGCGCTTCTCCGAAGAGATCGCGGGCGTGGACGAAATCGGCGCGCTGTACCGCGGCGAGGACATGCAGATCACCACCTACCTCGAACAGGCGGCGGCGCATGAATTGTCGGCCAATGTCATCGACCTGTGCCCGGTCGGTGCGCTGACCAGCCGCCCCTATGCCTTCGAGGCGCGGCCGTGGGAGCTGAAGAAGACGCTCAGCATCGACGTCTCGGACGCGGTGGGCGCCAACATCACGCTCCACTCCAAGGGCCGCGAAGTCATGCGCGCGCTGCCGCGCATCAATGACGACGTCAACGAGGAGTGGCTCTCGGACAAGGGCCGCTATCAGGTCGATGGCCTCACCAAGCGCCGCCTCGACCGCGTTTGGATGCGCCGCGATGGCCGCTTGCAGCCTGCCGAGTGGGCCGAGGCTTTCGGCATGATCGCCTCCGCGCTCGAAGGCAACAAGGCGAGCATCGCCGCGGTCGCGGGCGATCTGCTCGATGCCGAGACGATGTTTGCGGCCAAGGCGCTGGTCAATGCCTGCGGTTCGAACCTCACCGAGGCGCGCCAGACCGGCATGACCTATGACGTGTCGAACCTCGCCGCGGTCAACTTCAACAGCACCTTCGCCGGGATCGAGACCGCCGATGCCATCCTGATCGTCGGCAGCAATGTCCGCTGGGAGGCCGCGCTGCTCAATGTCCGCCTGCGCAAGGCGGTGAAGGCCGGGGCCAAGGTCTTCATCATCGGGCCCCAATGGGACCCGACCTATCCGGCGACCTTCCTCGGCAGCGACCTCAAGCTGCTGAACCGCGTGCCCAAGGCCTTGGGCGATGCGATGAAGTCGGCCAAGCGCCCGGCTGTGATCCTCGGCGCGGCGGCGCTCGCCAAGGGCGCGCTTCCGGCGGCGCTCAAGCTGGCGGGCAAGTTCGATCTGGTGCGCACCAATGAGGACGGGAGCGTGTGGAACGGCTTCAACGTGCTGCACATCTCAGCCGCGCGCATGGCCTCGCTGATGCTCGGCTTCACGCTGCCGGGCGGGATGGGCGACATCGCGGCGGCTGCCCCCAAAGTGCTCCTGAGCCTCGGCGCGGATGAGATGGACTATGCGCCCTACGCAGGGAGCCTCAAGGTTTATATCGGCCACCACGGCGACAAGGGCGCGCATCACGCGGACATCATCCTGCCGGGCGCCTCCTATGCCGAGAAGGACGGGACCTACGTCAACACGGAAGGCCGGGTGCAGTTCGCCGAGAAGGCCGTCTTCGCGCCCGGCGACGCGCGCGAGGACTGGACGATTTTGCGCGCGCTCGCCGATGCTCTGGGCGTCACGGTCGGCTTCGACAGCTTCGGCGAGTTGCAGGCCAAGATGATCGCCGCCGTGCCCGCGCTGGGCGAAGAGGGTCTCGCCGATTACGGCGCGCTGCCCAAGGCGGACAGCGGCGCCAAGTTCGAAGGCGAGATCGCGGGCTACCCGATCAAGGACTTCTACCTCACCAACCCCATCGCCCGCGCGAGCGAGGTGATGCAGCGTTGCTCTGACGAACTGCTCCACGGCGCCGACGTCAAGGAGGCCGCGGAATGACCGGTTTCTTCCAATCCCTCGGCCTGCCCTACGAATGGGCCTGGACGGTGGCCACGCTGACCGGGATCATCGTGATCTCGTTGCTCGTCATGTTCTCCGTCGCGATGGTGATCTATGTCGACCGCAAGGTGCTCGGCGCGATCATGATGCGTCGGGGCCCCAATGTGGTGGGCCCCTTCGGGCTGCTGCAGTCCTTCGCGGACGGCCTCAAGGTGTTCCTGCAGGAGACCATCATCCCGAGCGCCGCGAACAAGGGCATCTTCCTGATCGCGCCGATCATCACCTTCACCGTCGCGCTGGCGGCCTGGGCGGTGATCCCCTTCGATGCGGGCGTGGTGTTGTCGGACATCAATGTCGGCCTGCTCTACATCCTCGCGATCTCCTCGATGGGGGTTTACGGCGTGGTGATGAGCGGGTGGGCGTCGAACTCTAAATACCCGTTCTTCTCGGCCATGCGCGCCTCGGCGCAGATGATCTCCTACGAAGTCTCGATCGGCTTCGTGCTGGTCTGCGTGGTGCTGTTTGCGGGCACCTTCAACCTCAGCGGGATCGTGAACGCCCAGCAGGGCTTTGGGCTCGGGCTGATCAACGCCTATGCGGTGCACCCGCTGCTCTTCCCGATGTGGGTGGTGTTCTTCATTTCGGCGCTGGCCGAGACCGCGCGCGCACCCTTCGACCTCACCGAGGCCGAGAGCGAGCTCGTCGCGGGCTACCAGACCGAATATTCCTCGATGAGCTTCGCGCTGTTCTGGCTGGGTGAATACGCGAACATCCTGCTGATGTGCTCGCTCAACACGCTGCTGTTCTGGGGCGGGTGGCTGCCGCCGCTCGATATTCCGGTGCTCTACATGGTGCCGGGGATCATCTGGTTCCTGCTGAAGACCTTCGTGTTCTTCTTCATGTTCAGCTGGATCTGGGCGACCGTGCCGCGCTACCGCTACGACCAGCTGATGCGCCTCGGGTGGAAGGTGTTCCTGCCGATGAGCCTGCTGTTTGTCGCGGCGACCAGCGGCTACCTGATGGCGACGGGGCATTTCGGATGATGCGCCTAGCGTCACGAATTGCTTTGGGCGCAGTACTTGCTGCCATGCCTGTTGCAGCGAGTGCGGCTGAGACACTGCCTCAGATCTCGTGCAATTTCGCACTTTCTGACGGTGAAGCTACGGTTCTTCAGTTCGACTCTGGGTCCAGCGCCCGCGTGATGCGTTTCGACAGCGTGCGTGGCAGGATGGATGTCAGCAATCTGCGGCTGTCGATCCGCGATACGCTTCCGAGCGATGCTGTTGCCTACGGCATCAGCGACGGGAGCGACGATTTGGTTCTTGTCTTGGAACCACTCCCGAAGTTCGAACAGACATGGCGAGCCTTGCTTTGGGGTGACATAACCGGAGACGGAGCCAATCTTCCCGTCGGCGCAGGCATGTGCAAAGTCGGAAACGCAGATTCCGAGTTAGCGCCTCTAGCTGGTCCGGAAGAGACACCTCTCGAATTGATCGACCTGCTCGCGCGCCGCCCAGCGGAAAGTGGGCGCTGCCATGCGGTAAACGGCAAGGGCGAAAGGTTCACCTTCCTTGCCAGGCCAAACGGCAATTTTGTCGATCTCGAGCCGGATGGCGCGGGGCCTCTTTCGGGCACGATCCAGATGGCTCGGGTGCAGAATTCCCCTGCGCAAGGGCCCGCTTTGGAGTTCACGCGGCGGAACATGCCTCCGCAGCTGGTCGAAAACTGGATCAGCTCGAAGGACGGCAATACTCGGGGCGAGTTCGAGATTTTCGGCCGCGACATTTCGAGCGAATGGATCGCCGTAGTCGCCTTATGGGCTATCGACGGAAAAGAAGAAGCAGATATGGTTTATGCCGCGCATTGTGGGGGAGTTGTTGAATGACCGTCTCCCACCTCATCAAATCGTTCACCCTCTGGGAATTCCTCAAGGCGCATGCCTTGACGCTGAAGTATTTCTTCAAGCCCAAGGTGACGATCAACTACCCCTTCGAGAAGGCCCCGCTCTCGCCCCGCTTCCGCGGCGAGCACGCGCTGCGGCGCTATCCGAATGGCGAGGAACGCTGCATCGCGTGCAAGCTGTGCGAGGCCGTGTGCCCCGCGCAGGCGATCACCATCGAGAGCGAACCGCGTGAAGACGGCAGCCGCCGCACCACCCGCTACGACATCGACATGACCAAGTGCATCTTCTGCGGTTTCTGTCAGGAAGCCTGCCCGGTCGATGCGATCGTCGAGGGGCCGAACTTCGAATATTCGACCGAAACCCGCGAGGAGCTCTTGTACGACAAGGCCAAGCTGCTCGCGAATGGTGACAAATGGGAAAGGGCCATCGCGGCCAACCTTGAAGCCGACGCACCCTACCGCTAGGGCGCGCGGCGACGAGGACATGGGGCTACCGGGCCGGGGCGTTCTGCTGCGGCTCACACTTGGACTAAGGGATCAAATGCCGCTTTCTCTCGCCCCGGCCTCATGCCGGGGGGACGGATCGGCGGAGACGCATCATGCTGATACAGGCCATCGCCTTCTATTTCTTCGCGGCCATCGTGATCGCCAGCGCCGTCATGGTGGTGATGGCGAGGAACCCCGTGCACTCGGTGCTGTGGCTGATCCTCGCCTTCTTCAACGCGGCGGGCCTGATGGTGCTGCTCGGCGCCGAATTCATCGCAATGCTGCTGGTGATCGTCTACGTGGGCGCGGTCGCGGTGCTGTTCCTGTTCGTGGTGATGATGCTCGACATCGATTTTGCCGCGATGCGCGCGGGCTTTTCGCGCAACGCGCCGCTCGGGCTGCTGATCGCCGCGGTGCTGCTCGCCGAGCTGCTGCTCGCGGTAGGCGCCTACAACGCGGGCGGGCTGACCCTCGGCAAGGCCGCTGGCGATGCCGTGCAGGCCGCCGACACCTCCAATATCGAGGCCCTGGGCGCGCTGCTCTATGGCCGCTACATCATCCTCTTCGAGATCGCCGGGATCATCCTGCTGGTCGCGATGATCGGCGCGATCGTGCTGACCTTCCAGCCGCCCAAGCCCGGCGCGCGCGCGCGGCAGGATGTGGGCAAGCAGATCCGCCGCCGGCCGGAAGAGGCCACCGTCATGAAGAGCCCCGAAGTGGGCCAGGGGATCGAGCTGTGATCGGGATCGAACATTACCTTGTCGTGGGCGCGATCCTGTTCGTGCTCGGCGTGCTGGGGATCTTCCTCAACCGCAAGAACGTGATCGTCATCCTGATGGCGGTCGAGCTGATCCTGCTCGCGGTGAATCTCAACCTCGTCGCCTTCAGCGCCTTCCTGCAGGACCTCACCGGGCAGGTCTTCGCGATGCTGGTGCTGACCGTCGCCGCGGCCGAGGCCGCCATCGGTCTGGCGATCCTCGTGATCTACTTCCGCACCCGCGGCTCGATCGCGGTCGACGACATCAACCGGATGAAGGGGTAAGCGCGCGTGTCCACGCAGATCCTCATCATCGTCTTCGCGCCGCTGGTGGCTGCCCTGATCGCAGGGCTCGGCAACCGCATGATCGGCAATGTCGCCGCCAAGAGCGTGACCACGGGCGCGCTGTTCCTTGCCGCGGGCCTCAGCTGGCCGATCTTCCTCGGCTTTCTCGGCGGCACTGCCACGGCCGAAGTCGTGCCCGTGCTCAAGTGGGTGCAGAGCGGCAGCCTGACCTTCGACTGGGCGCTCAGGGTCGACACCCTCACCGCGATCATGCTGGTGGTGATCAACTCGGTCTCGGCGCTCGTGCACCTCTATTCCTGGGGGTACATGGAGGAGGACCCGGACCAGCCGCGCTTCTTCGCCTATCTCTCGCTGTTCACCTTCGCGATGCTGATGCTGGTGACGGCCGACAACCTCGTCCAGATGTTCTTCGGATGGGAAGGGGTGGGGCTGGCGTCCTATCTGCTGATCGGCTTCTGGTTCCGGAAGCCGTCGGCGGGCGCGGCGGCGATCAAGGCCTTCGTGGTCAACCGCGTGGGCGACCTCGGCTTCATGCTCGGCATCTTCGGCACCTATCTGGTGTTCCAGACGACCTCGATCCCCGAGATCCTCGCGGCGGCCCCCGGCATGAGCGGATCGACCATCACCTTCGTCGGCATGCGCCTCTACACGATGGACATCCTGTGCATCCTCCTGTTCATCGGCGCGATGGGCAAGAGCGCGCAGCTGGGCCTGCACACCTGGCTGCCCGACGCGATGGAGGGGCCGACGCCCGTTTCCGCGCTGATCCACGCCGCGACCATGGTGACCGCGGGCGTGTTCATGCTGTGCCGCCTCTCGCCGATGTTCGAGACCGCGCCGACCGCGCTCGCCATCGTCACCATCGTGGGGGCTGCAACCTGCTTCTTCGCGGCGACCATCGGCACCACCCAGTGGGACATCAAGCGGGTGATTGCCTATTCGACCTGCTCGCAGCTCGGCTACATGTTCTTTGCCGCGGGCGTCGGAGCTTACGGCGCGGCGATGTTTCACCTCTTCACCCACGCCTTCTTCAAGGCGCTGCTGTTCCTCGGCGCCGGCTCGGTGATCCACGCGATGCACCACGAGCAGGACATGCGCTACTATGGCGGGCTTCGTAAGCACATCCCGCTGACCTTCTGGGCGATGATGATGGGCACGCTGGCGATCACCGGGCTCGGGGTCTATCACCTCGGCGCAGGGTTCGCGGGCTTCTGGTCGAAGGACGCGATCCTCGAGGTCGCCTTCGCGCGCGGGACGGGGACGGGGCAGTTCGCCTTCTGGGCCGGCGCCATCGCCGCGCTGCTGACCAGCTTCTATTCGTGGCGCCTGATGTTCCTCACCTTCTGGGGCCGCCCACGCTGGATCGAGAGCGAGCATATCCAGCACAGCGTCCACAAGACCCCGGCCGAAGCTGGCGAGGACACCACCGGCGGCTATCACCCGCATGAAAGCCCGGCCTCGATGCTGATCCCGCTCGGTGTGCTGAGCATCGGCGCAATTGCGGCAGGGCAGGTCTTCGCGCCCGCCTTCCTCGACAGTGCCGCCTTCTGGGCCGGGTCGATCTTCTACAACGAGCCGCTGATCCACGCGATGCACGCGGTGCCCTATTGGGTGAAGTACACCGCCTTCATCGTGATGATCATCGGCTTTGCGGGCGCCTACCTCGCCTACATCGCCAAGCCCGACATCCCGGGCAAGTTCGTCGCGAGCTTCGGAGCCCTGCACAACTTCGTCTACCGCAAGTGGTATTTCGACGAGCTCTATGACGTCCTGTTCGTCAAGCCCGCCTTCGCCTTCGGCCGCGCCTTCTGGCAGCTGGGCGACGTCGGCACGATCGACCGCTTCGGCCCCAACGGCGTCGCTTCGGTGATCCAGCGGTCCTCGCTCGCGGCCAAGTCGATCCAGTCGGGCTACCTCTACACCTATGCGCTGATCATGCTCCTCGGGCTGGTCGCCGCTGTCACCTACGTTCTGCTTTAGGAGCGCGCTTCGTAATGGAAGGCCTTCCCATCCTGTCGCTGATGATGTGCGTGCCGCTGGCAGGCGCGCTGGCGTGCCTGTTTGCGGGCACGAGCGCCGCCCGCTGGATCGCGCTCGGGGCGACGCTTATCACTCTGGTGCTCGGCATCGCCTTGTGGGCCAATTACGATATCGGCGGACAGCAGTGGCAATTCACCGAGCGCGCCGAGCTCTTCGCGGGCTTCAGCTATGCGCTCGGGATCGATGGCATCGCGCTGATGCTGATCATGCTCAGCGTCTTCCTGATGCCGGTCTGCATCCTTGCCAGCTGGGATTCGGTTACAAAGCGCGTCGGCGAATACATGGCGGCCTTCCTGTTCATGGAAGTGCTGATGATCGGCACCTTCGCGGCGCAGGACCTGTTCCTGTTCTACGTCTTCTTCGAGGCGGGCCTCATCCCGATGTATCTGATCATCGGCGTGTGGGGCGGGGACAACCGCATCTACGCGAGCTACAAGTTCTTCCTCTACACCCTGCTCGGCTCGGTGCTGATGCTGATCGCGATGTTCTGGATGGTGGCGCAGGCCGGCACCTCGGACATCCCGACGCTGATGGAATACGGCTTCCCGGCGGGCGCGCAGACGTGGCTCTGGCTGGCCTTCTTCGCGAGCTTCGCCGTGAAGGTGCCGATGTGGCCGCTCCACACCTGGCTGCCCGATGCGCACGTGCAGGCCCCGACCGCGGGCTCGGTGATCCTCGCAGGCGTGCTGCTCAAGCTGGGCGGTTACGGCTTCATCCGCTTCAGCCTGCCGATGTTCCCCGAGGCTTCCGCGCAGTTCGCATGGCTGGTCTTCGTGCTGTCGATGGTCGCGGTGGTCTATACCTCGCTGGTCGCGCTGGTGCAGGCCGACATGAAGAAGCTGATCGCCTATTCGTCCGTGGCGCACATGGCGATCGTCACCGTCGGCCTGTTCGCCTTCAACGTGCAGGGGCTCGAGGGCGCGATGATCGTGATGCTGTCCCACGGCCTCGTCTCGGGCGCGCTGTTCCTGTGCGTCGGCGTGATCTACGACCGCCTCCACACCCGCGAGATCGCGCGGTATGGCGGGCTTGCGATCAACATGCCCTATTACGCGCTGTTCTTCCTGTTGTTCACCATGGCGAGCATCGGTCTGCCCGGCACCAGCGGCTTCGTCGGCGAGTTCCTGTCGCTGGCGGGCATCTACCAGACCTCGAGCCTTGTCGCGCTGATCTGCACCACCGGGATCATTCTGGGCGCGGCCTACATGCTCTACCTCTATCGCCGCGTGGCGTTTGGCGGGCAGAGCAACGCAGACGCCGCTGCCATGCCCGACATCTCCGCACGCGAGTGGGTGATGATGGCGCCCATTGCCGCCGCCGTGCTGTGGATGGGCGTCTATCCCGAAAGCTTCCTCGCCCCGATGCGCAAGGACATCGCCACGCTCGACGCCCGGCTTGCTGCCGCCGCACCTGCGAGCGACGCGCGGATTGCGCCGGGCACCCCGCGTGGCCAAGCCGCCAATGCGCTGGAGCATCACGGCGCGGGCGAGGGTGCCGGGCATGAGGGCATGGAACACGACGGCGCCGAGGAGGGCGCGCACTGATGGATTTCGCCGCTTCTTTCGCGCTCGTCCTGCCCGAGCTGGTGCTGACCGGCGCGGGGCTCGTCCTGCTGCTGCTCGCCGCATGGGGCGGGGACAAGGCCGCGCGCCAGATCGCCATCGCGGCTGCGGCTGCGCTGTTCGTGGCCGGCATCCTGATCGTGCCGGGCCTGCATTTCGGCGTGGACGGCCCGGCGACGCTGGCCTTCGGCGGCCTCCTCAAGGTCGACAGCTATGCGCTGTTCGCCAAGGCGCTGATCTACCTTTCCGCCATCGCCGCGCTGATCATTGCGCCGTCCTTCTTCGCCAGCCCCGCCGCCGGAACCGAACGCGGAATGCGCGCCGAATATCCGGTGCTGGTGCTGTTCGCGAGCGTCGGCATGAGCCTGATGGTCTCGGCCAATGATTTCATGAGCCTCTATCTCGGTCTCGAATTGAACAGCCTCTCGGCCTACGTCCTTGCCGCGATCCTGCGCCGCGACACGCGTTCGGGCGAGGCGGGGCTGAAGTATTTCGTGCTCGGCGCGCTTGCCTCGGGGATCCTGCTCTACGGGATGAGCCTGCTCTACGGCTTCACCGGCGGCACATGGTTCGAGGCCGTGCGCGCCGGGCTGACCGGCGAAATGGGAACGGGCGCGCTGTTCGGGGTCATCTTCGTCCTGTCGGGCCTTGCCTTCAAGATCAGCGCCGTGCCCTTCCACATGTGGACGCCCGACGTCTATGAGGGCGCGCCGACCCCCGTCACCGCCTTCTTCGCCACCGCGCCCAAGGTCGCCGCCGTGGGCCTCACCGCGCGCGTGGTGTTCGAGGTGTTCGGCGGTCAGGTCGAGGCCTGGCAGCAGATCGTGATGTTCATGGCGCTCGCCTCGATCGTCTTCGGCGCGCTGGGAGCGATCGGGCAGGAGAACCTGAAGCGCCTGCTCGCCTATTCCTCGATCAACAATATCGGCTTTATCCTCTTGGGCCTCGCGGTCGCGAACGCGGACGGGGCGGCGGCGATGCTGGTCTACCTCTTCATCTATGTCGCGATGAGCATCGGCTGCTTCGTCGCGCTGCTGATGCTGCGGGACGGGGAGGGCAACCTCTACGAGACCTTCGCCGACATCCGGGGCCTCTCGGTCACCCGTCCGGCGATCGCTTGGGCGCTGCTGATCTTCATGTTCAGCCTTGCCGGCATCCCCCCATTGCTCGGGTTCTACGCCAAATTCGTCGTGTTTCAGGCCACTATTGAGGCAGGACTGGTCGCCTTTGGCGCCATCGCCATCGCCGCAAGCGTGATCGGTGCCTTCTACTACATCAAGTTCGTCAAGGTGATGTTCTTCGACGAGCCCGTCGGCGTCGTCACCGGCAGGAGCGAGGCGAGCCACTGGACGTTGCTGTTCCTCACTGCGCTGATCATCTCGCCGCTGGGCTACCTGCTGACGCCTTCGTTGAGCGATCTGGCGGGCAAGGCCGCCGCCTCGCTGTTCCTCGCGGTTTGATCACCCTCGTCGAAGAAACCGGCTCGACCAATGCCGACCTCGCCGCCGCGCTGCGTGACGGGGAGGGCTGGGCCGAGGGCCTGTGGCTGGTCGCCCGCCGCCAGACCGCGGGGCGCGGACGGCAGGGGCGCGAGTGGTTCGACGGGGCGGGCAATTTCATGGGTTCGAGCGTCGTGCTGCTGGGTAACGCCGGGCCGCCCCGTCGAAC
>NZ_LSJS01000210.1 GCF_001557325.1 Erythrobacter donghaensis | reverse complement strand
TGAAGCGGCCCCCGAATTCCCCGGACAGGACCTCACACTTATGTAAGAGTGAGGAATATGACCGACAGTAAGCCTAGGAACTATGTGCATGCGGAGGTTCTCGGAGGGGTTCAGCGCCGTAGGCGCTGGGCCCCGGAAGAGAAGCTCCGCATCGTCGAAGAAACCTATCTTCCCGGCATGAGCGTGTCCCATGTGGCGCGACTTCATGGTGTTGCGCCCAACCAGCTGTTTGGTTGGCGCCGGCAGGCGGAGAGCGGCGCGCTGACCGCGACCCGCGCCGGTGGCGAAGTGGTCCCGGCCAGCGAATACCGCCTGCTGCAGGACCAGGTGCGTGAGCTGCAGCGCATGCTCGGCAAAAAGACCATGGAGAACGAGATCCTGCGCGAGGCCGTCTCGCGTGTGGTCGGTCCCAAAAAAACGCCATTGCGCATGCTCTCGTCGCCGGAGGGCAACCAGTGAGTGCGGTTGCGATGACGCTCAGGGTGTCGCGCGCACATCTCTCGTCCTCGAAGCGCAGGCTTCCCGCCAGGCGGCGCGGGAGGCCTCCGCTCCCGGACGAGGATCTGGTGATGCGGATCCGCGCGCTGATCGCCGATATGCCGACCTACGGTTATCGCCGCGTCCATGCGTTGCTGCGCCGTCAGGCCCGCAATGGCGGCCCACCGGCGCCCAACGTGAAGCGCGTCTATCGGGTCATGAAGGTCAACGGCCTGCTGCTTGCCCGGCACAGCGGCCAAGACACGGAGCGGCGCCACGAAGGGCGCGTGGCGGTCGATACGCGCAACACCCGCTGGTGCACCGACGGCTTCGAGATCGGCTGCGACAACGGCGAGAAGGTGCGCGTCGCCTTCTCGCTCGACTGCTGCGACCGGGAAGCGATGGGCTTCGTGGCGACCACTGCGGGCATCTCGGCCGAAGACGTACGCGACCTCATGACCGCCACGGTCGAGCATCGCTTCGGCCGCGTGAACCGGCTGCCCAGGACCATCGAATGGCTGTCCGACAACGGTAGCTGCTACACCGCCCGGGAAACCCGCCGCTTCGCCCGTGAGATCAATCTCCAACCCCGCACAACGCCGGTCGAGAGCCCGCAGTCGAACGGAATGGCGGAAGCCTTCGTCAAAACCATGAAGCGCGACTACGTCCGCATCGCCGATCGGCCTGACGCCAAAACCGTGATCGCAATGCTGCCCCACTGGTTCCGCCACTACAATACAGTCCATCCGCATCGCGCGCTTGGCTACCTCTCGCCGCGCGAGTACATCAACCGTTCAACCACCGAGGAACTGTCCGGAAATTAAGGGGCAACTACA
>NZ_LSJS01000209.1 GCF_001557325.1 Erythrobacter donghaensis | reverse complement strand
GCCATAGCCCTCGCGCCCCCTTCCGGCGCGAGGGCTATGGCACCAGCCACGTCGCGGCGATCCCGCGCTTCCAGGCCTTCTGCGAGCGGATCGGGGCGCATCCGGTCTATCTGGTCGACTGGCCGATCGTGCACGAGCCGCGCGCGGTGGAGATCATCGGCGATGCCGTGCGCCGCGGGACAGCCGAGGTCGGCGTGCAGCTTCACCCCTGGGTCAACCCGCCGTTCGAGGAGGAGGTGAGCGTGCGCAACTCCTTCGCGGGCAATCTGCCGCCTGCGCTCGAAGCGGCGAAGTTCACGGCCCTGCGCGATGCGATCGAGACCGCTTTCGGACGCGCCCCGCTGATTTACCGCGCCGGGCGCTACGGGCTCGGCCCCCATACCGCCGCGCTGCTCAGGAATGCCGGGATCCGGATCGACACGTCGGTGCGCCCGCTGTTTGATTACAGTTCCTATGACGGGCCCGACTACAGCAACCATCCGGTGACCCCCTACTGGATCGACGCCGAGAGCAGCTTGCTCGAACTGCCGGTGACGAGCGCCTATTGCGGCCCGTTGCGCCGCTTCGGCCCGCTGATCCACCGCGTGCAGCGCCACGTGCCGACCTTCTTCTCGGGCTTCTCGCGCTTGCGCCTGCTCGAACGCATCGCACTCACGCCCGAGGGCGTCTCGGCCGCCGAGGCGCTGCGCGGGGTCGACCTGTCGATCGATGCGGGCCTGCCGGTGCTGGTGCTCTCGTTCCACAGCCCGACGCTCGCCCCCGGCCACACGCCCTATGCGGCCAGCGAGGCACAGGTCGAGGCGCTCTATGACTGGTTCGCGGCTGTCTATGCCCGGCTCGCGGCGCGAGGCGTGCGCAGCTGCACCGTCGCCGAGATCATCGCTGCGACCGGGGGATAGGCACGTGCGTCCCGGCTTGTGTCGCGTGCGCCTGCGGGGTAGGGCGAGCGGGTCGCCCTGCCCTGCCCCCGGGTGCCTTGCTGCGCGAGGGGCCTGTAGCTCAGCGGTTAGAGCTGGCCGCTCATAACGGCTAGGTCGCGGGTTCGAATCCTGCCGGGCCCACCGGGGGCGGAGCGGGCGAGACAAAGAGTGTCGGGGAGTGGCGCAGTCCGGTAGCGCGCTTGCTTTGGGAGCAAGATGTCGCAGGTTCGAATCCTGTCTCCCCGACCACTTTTCACGCAAGGCATTGAAGGAAAACCGCTTTTCATCTCTCGGTGAGGCGGAGTGTCACATGCGTTGTCACATGCCGGTTCACCGAGGCATCTCGGAGAGCCTTTCAATGCCCAAAATACCCTTCAGCTCGCGCCGCTATGGCCGCTACTATTTCCGCAGACGGGTCCGTTTGCTCGATGGCAAGGATATCCATGTAATCGTGCCGCTTTCCACCTGTGACGGGCAGGAAGCGCGCGAGCGGGTCGCGATTCTCTCCGCACAGTTTGACAGGGTGCGCCGGACGGTGAACGCGTATTTCGAACATAACCAGACGCTCGACGCCAACACGATCAAGGCGCTGTTCGAAACCGAGCTGCGCGATTGCCTGTCCAAGCTGATCATGGAGTTGCACGACCCGTCGCGTGATCCCGCCGCCTGTGTGCGGGATTACCGGACCATGGCAAGCGCGCTCGATATCGCCCAGCGCCCGGGCACCACCAACGAGCTGACCGATGCCCATCGCCAGATGCTGGCGGCTCAGGGTCACGACGAAATGGATATCGAGTGGGTGGCCTGCGATCTCGACCGCGAGTGCGGCAAGGACATCATTGCCGATGAGATGATGGCGCTGATGGCAGAGGGTCTGGGGCTTGAGCCGACCAACGCAGTGGTTGCCCGCCTCAAGCACGTCCACCTTCAGGCAATGGCCGAAGCGCACCGGCTCGCGTCCCACTTCCTCGACGAGGATGTGCAGTCCGCCTTCGATCAGGAGGAAGCCCTGCTGGCAAAGCGCCGGGCGAACGGGGCGCCGCTTACCTTTGCGCCGCCGCAGCCTGCAACGTCTCCGCCAATCGCCCTGCCCTCGCCAGTATTAGCGCCAGCTGAGACCAACGCCGCTTCTCATCCTGATTGCGTGTTCAAGACCTACCATGCCATGCGGTTCAGCGAGGTCATTCCATCTGTTCTCGAACAAGCGCGCGTCAATGGCCATTGGACGCGCGGGCTTGCGCAATACGAGCGTGTTCTCCGAACCTTTGCGTGGATCACCGGTGACAAGCCGCTCGGCGATTACAATCATGCCGACGTGGCCAAATACAAGAACGGGCTCATGCGCATGCCGCGGGATTTTCGCCCGGCGAAAGCCTTCGAGCGCCCCTTTGCCGAAGTAGTCGCCGGTCTGAAGGTTGGGCGGCACAACGCGCGATCGCTCAATACGGTAAAGCGGGACCTGTCGTATATGTCCACGGCCTATGACCTTCTGGCGGAGGATCTGTGGGCTCCGAAGATCCCCAACACCAAGGCTTTGGACTTCCTTAAGACAAAACTTCCTAAACAAAACAAAGTGACGGAAGAGACAGTGCGTCCCGTCTGGACACGCGAGCACATGAGATGCCTCTTCTCGTCGCCTATCTGGGTCGGCGGCGGCGGGCACCTCCACCGGCTTGATCAAGCAGGCGGTAGCGATGTCTGGCATGATGCCGCCTATTGGCTTCCGATATTGCTCTACTACACCCACGCATCGCTGAACGAGATCGCAGGTCTACGGGCGGACGAGATATTTCTCGACGAGCCGGTGCCTAATCTCAAGATCGATGACAACGATCTGCGCGCAGAAGACGGCGTCCCTGGCGGCACCAAGAATGCCCATCGCCGGCGCCGGATCCCCGTGCATGAGGAGATATTGAGGCTCGGGTTCGCAGATTACGTGAAGGCGATCCGTGCTGAGGGCCATGCCGCGTTATTCCCGGAGCTCTTCCTCAATGAAGCGCGGATTGGCGGTCACCAGTTTCGGAACATCGCTTGGCGGCACATGGTTGGGTGGATCGGATTGCACATGGATATCCCCAGCAACGAACACTCGGGGAAGATTGCCGACATGCAGTCGATCCGGGCACTTGGCTCTAGCTCCTACGCAGAAGCCAATGCACCCGACATGGTTCGCGCCGATGTGATGGGACACGCCAGGACCGGAACGAACGCCAAGCATTACTCGAAGCGGATCGAGTCACACGGCCTGTATCAGGTGCTCGGCGAATATCGCGAATTTATGGCGGAGTTCGTGACGGTCACTACCAATCACCTGCAGCCGTATCCGGTCAAGCTGCTGCCGATCAACCACCGTTCAAGGACTGGTAAGCCGCGGTTGAGGCGGTCGTAGTCGGTCATGTGGGGCTGTCGCTGTTCTCGGCAGCCCCTTCGATCCAACGGACTAGAGGTCCGTTGCGTGAATGTGCGGTCTGTCGCGACGGCGCGGCCTGAGTGCTAGGCTCGCGCGGCAATCATCGCGAGTCGACGCTCTTCGAGCTCAGGGGGATGGAAGACACCCCGGATACAATCAGGGTTGCGGACCGCGATCTGCACATGGCTCTGGCGGTAGAACGCAGCCCCTTCGTAAAGCGGCTCGCCTTCGGTAAACATGGCGCGCACCGTGTCATAGAACGGGATCGGATCGCCCGCCTCACCCTCGGCCTCGGCCTCATCGAAGTCGTAGTCCATGATCGAGTGCAGGTGCTTGATCACAGCGCAGTCGAGTTCCCGGATCTTGCGATCAGTGTCGCCATCACGCTTGGAATTGCGGTTCGTTGGGAGGGATTTGCCGGCCTTGGTGTAGAACGTTACCATTGAGGCATGGGCATCGCGGACCAATTCTTGGTCTTCTCGCGTCAGCAGGTCGAGGCATTCACGAAGATCGATGATCGCCCCGACAACACCCGGCTCAGCGTATGATCCGTCTCTACATCGGCTCTCCGCCCATTCCCATGCCCTTAGGGGATCGGCCTCCCAGAAATAGATACCGGGGCCAACCCAATCGAACTTCGAATCGCTCGGCGCGAGGGAAGCCTTGCCTTTGATGACCTTGTCGGCGAGCTTTCGGTCACAGCCATGATAGCCGAGGACGAACGCCGTATTACGGCGGCTCAAGCTACTGCGTTGCGCTTCGATTTGGGCTTGTCAGACAGCCCTTCACGCTTGATCGTCGCTCGCGCGGACTCACGGGAAGCGGTGAACTTCTCGGTGTAGATCGCGATCTTTTTGCCAATCACGGCATTGCGTTCGGCATGAGTCACTGTGCTGCCCTCTCATCTCGACGATCCCGCTTTAGCGGCGAATCGTTGAAGAATGACCAAAGCCCCTCCCGGCCAGTCCCGTGCGTGCTGCAAGAGAATTCCGGAGACGGCAAGACTTACTCGACGAGGCACGGGAAAATCAGCGCAGGCCGAGGCGTTGATGCATCAGTGCGGCGCAGCATATGAGCCCTGCCTGAATGAGCGCTCGCTTCGCGAAGTCGGCCGCGTGGTGGGCAATTTGAGGCCCGAACGCGCTCACCGGACATGGCTGCTCCGAAAATCCGTACTTTTCCACCACTGCGCGACAAACGAGCCTCAAACTCCCTCCCCTGCCCCGCGATCCAGCGCGCGCATGGCATCGGTGATTGCGTTCGTCTCCACGCTCACCCGCACAACCTTGGCGAGCAGGGTGATCATGCTCTCCTTGTAGTCGGCGAAGCGGTAGGTGTTGAACTTCTCGCGCACGGTGGGGTCCTTGATCGTCTTCTCCTTGTGCTGATCGAGCACCCAGTCGATCGCGCTGCGGTTGCCGAGGCGGTAATCCCATGCGCCTTGCGGGATATCGGTGAGCTTGGTCTGCGCATCGACGATGACTTCGCCTGTCTCCGCCACAGAGCGCAGGATCGGGCGCGCCATAGCGCCGGGCTTGGGTTCCTTGTCGGCTTCGACACGTTTGATCGGCCAGGCCTTCACCTTCTCGTAGCCGATGTGCAGCTTCAGCAGCGTCTCGCCCCATGCGACCCAACGGCCGAAATCGGGGTAGAGCGGCACGCGCGGGAATTCGCGGCGCAGATCGTCGGCGTGCTTTTCGCGATAGAGCGGATCGTGCAGCACGGCGTAGCAGTAGGCGAAGATCGTATCGAGCGTTACCTCGTCGTCGGGGTAGCGCCCACGGAACTGGTCGAGCGCCCATGGTGTGATGTTGTCATCTCGGTCACCAGAAGGGAGGTAGCGATACCGGGTTACCACCTGAAAGGCGTCGGTCGTCGCCAACACATGATGTTCAGGAATCAGGTTCGAAGCCAGTGCCGCAAAGTCGCTCCGATATCCGCGATCACTTACAATGATGCCATGGTTGGTTTCTCCCGGGCGGAAAAGGCTGCGCACGCGGAAGGTTCGAGCGATTAGACGGGGTTCGAGATAGAGGACTTTTTTCGTAAATGGACGATACAGGCTGTCTGTCATCAAACCTTTGTCAAAGCTGATCGACTTGCCTGTAAGCTTGCGGCGATCAAGATCAGCGTCCCACTTGATGCTATCGGTCTGCTTCGCACCCCCTGCATTGAAGGTCTTGAGTAGCGCTTTCGCCTTGTTGGCGACCGATGCCTTGTCATGGCCATAAAGCCAATCGTCGCGCTTGGTTTGAAGGGCGTTCGAGGTCAGGCGGAAAATCGCCTCGACCCTGACACCTTGGTCATCGAGGACGTCTTTGTTCCCCTTTCTATCGCCGGGCCCCATAGTCGGATCGGCGAGCGGCAGGTAGCTGCTCCAATCCGCGCTCTCGCTCGATAGCCAGTTGCCTTTGACGTCAGGCGTGAGCGGCTCGACCTGCCAGCGATCGAAATCCTGCACGCTTTCGAGATAGCCAAGCTTGTCCGCAGCAGTCTCATCCTCGCGGCGGCGAGCGTAGAACAGCTTGAAGCCCTTGGCCTCCTTGCGCCGAACCATAAAGGCGATGGCCACGCCGGTCTGGATGCCGAACACATTGTGCTTGGTGCCGCTGAGCTTGGGATTGGCGCGCACGTCGCCGCCCAAGTCCATCACCCAGCACTCGGCGAATTCCTCGGCGATGCTCTTGCGGAACCCGTCGAAGGCGACCTTCTCGATGAAGTTGCGGTTGGTGACCATGGCGATCACGCCGTCCTCGGTCAGCCGGTCCGAAGCCCAGCGCCAGAAGCGGACATACATGTCCGACAGGGAATTGGTGTTCTGGGCGTTGCTGAGGCGCCGGTAAGTCTGGCCGATACGCTCGTCCACGCGGCGATAGGGCCGGTTGGGATTGCGGGCGTTATAGTCCTGCTGCCAGGCGTTGTAAGGCGGGTTGCCGATGATCAGCTTGATCTTGGCCGAGTTCTGGCGCTTCACCCGCTCGAGGTTCTCGTCACTTGTGCCACCGAACATGTCCGGCTGGTGCCCAGCGTAGATGGCAAGGCCCGCCGTGTTGTCGAGCGTGTCGACGAAGACGAGGCCTGGAAACTCCTCGTAGCCATCGTTGAGGACGGCGAAGGTGTTCTCGATGTTGAGGTTGGCGACGTAGTAGGGGAGGATCGCGACCTCGTTGGCGTGCAGCTCGTTTTGGTATTTGGCCTTGAGCCGCGCCGTGCCGGCCCCCTGCATGTGTTCGAGCAGTTCGACGATGAAGGTGCCGGTGCCGGTCGCGGGGTCGAGGATCTCGACGCCTTCGTCCGCGAGCGTCTTGCCGAAGTGCTTTTCGGTCAGCCATTCGGCGCCACGGATCATGAAGCGCACGATTTCGCCGGGGGTGTAGACCACGCCCAGCCTGTCGGCGGCATTGGGATCGTAGGACTTGTAGAAGTCCTCGTAGAGGCGCTTGACGAAATCCTGCTTGGCGCGGGGATCGGCCAGCCCGGCAGCAGCGGCACGGATCGCGCCGTAATAAGGGCGAAGCAGATCGGTGGTCGCGCGGCGGAGCGCGCCGGTGAAGAACTTTGCCTCCAGTTCGCCCAGCTTAACCGCGATGTTGTTCTCGCGGTGATACTGGGCGTTGTCGAATACGCTGGTGAAGATCTCCTCGGTCAGGATGTGCTGGATGAGCATCTTCCTGACGTCGTCCTTGCTGACGGTCGGATTGATCGCCTGTTTGGCGTGTTCGAGGAAGGTATCGAGCGCGCGGGTGAAATCGGTGCTGCGGGCTTCGGCCTCGCCGATCGCCATTTCGAGCGCTTCGAGCACCTGCGGCAGGTCCGCGCGGAACTTGGCGGAAGCCGCCTTGAACTCGCTGAGCTCCGGCGGCTCGTGCGCGAAGAAGGTGTCGATCAGCCTGAGAAGCGCGTCATCGTCAGCGAGGGAAATGCGCATGACCTCGCGCCCATCCTGGCGGAGGATGGCGGTCTTCGTGTCCTCGTAAATGATGTTGTCGTCCGGGTAGCCCTTCGCGATCTTGTCGCGGATCTCGCGCTCGAGGTCGTCCTTGCTGTCCTTGGCCTCCCAATATCCGAACGGCTTGCGCAGGATCTGGGGGATCAGCGCGCCGTCCACCGCGATGTTGTTGCCGCGGGGGCCACGCCCTTCCCATTCGTTAGTGAAGACCAGATCATGGGCGCGGCCCGTGCGTTCGAGCAGTTCGGCGAACGCCTTGCGCAGCACCCGTTCGTTGAGGCTGCCGGTGACGCGATGCTGTTCGGCAAGCGTGCGCCGGTAGTGATTGATGTGCGCGCGGCTCATGCGGGTTCCCCTGTTGCCGGCATGATTGGCCGTCCGGCAAGGTGCTGGCAAGAGGGGTTTTTTAGCCCGGCTTGCCAGCGCCTTGCCGACGCTAAGCTACGCCGCGTCCCGATCGTCGGCGATCCATTGCTCCAGCCTTGCGCTGAAGGCGCGGAGTTCGGCAGCCAGTGGGTGTGCCGGGCGCTGACGCAGGAAAGCGCCGATCATACCGATCACCGCGGGTTCGAACCGGAGCCCGGGAGCATCTTGCGCAATACGCCACGCGATCATGACAATAGCGGTGATGAGGGTGTCCAGCTCGCAATGCCCCAGCAACACGTGCCAGTCGGCGGGCGTGCGGGTCTGGAAGAACTGGGCCTTGTTGCGCAGCAGCGAGAGCGGCACGCCGATACGGTAGGCGACTTCGGACAGGTGGTGCCATGTGCGGCCAGCACCCTTCATCGCGAGGGAAAGGTCGAGGTGCATCCGCTGACGGTTGCCGAATACAGGCTCGCGCAGCTGCGGCGGCAATACGAGCCCGTGTTCCATTGCAGTAAGCGCGAGCACCTGCTGATCGACGGGCAACCCGCCCCATGTGACCACGGTCCGGCGTTCGCGTTCGGCAAGAGCGGCGAACAGGGCTTTGGCGACCTCCATGTCCGACCCGACCATGTGTTCGCTCCACGACTTGACCGCGCCGAACGACACGGCACCCTCCGCAGAGATATCAAGGTCGAACAGGGCGGCAGCGCTGATGCAGCGCGATGCGATCCGATTGTGCTGGCAGTCCGGATGGATTGCCTGACTGGCCGCGATCAGATCGCGGTCCCATGCGCTTTCGGTGTCGATGAAGGTGTATGCGTAGGAACGGGGAGTGGTCATAGATTTTTCCTTGTTGTGGTGGTGCA
The DNA here is from genome assembly GCF_001557325.1 of Erythrobacter donghaensis. Classification (GTDB taxonomy): domain Bacteria; phylum Pseudomonadota; class Alphaproteobacteria; order Sphingomonadales; family Sphingomonadaceae; genus Erythrobacter; species Erythrobacter donghaensis_B. The sequence continues at coordinate 1,168 of NZ_LSJS01000209.1, read as the reverse complement.
GCCGATGCTGCGCAGATTTGATGTGATGGATGAGCGGGTTCAGAACGGCAGCGGCTTGGCGCGCTCGAGCACCCGCCAGGCCTGAAAGGACGCGATCAGCGCACGGGCCTCAGGTCTGCGGCAAAATGCCTGCGTGTAGATCGACCAGAGCGCCATCGCCTGTTCCGGCGCCCGGCGGTTGCGCTTGAGCGGCGTCGATGCTGGCCCCGCCATTTCCAGTCCGATGGCTTCACCTGCGGCGATCAGTTGCTCCTCGGTTACCGTCAGCGGCAGCAGCTTGGTGCCCGGTAAGGCGCGGGCGAGCAGCTGGTTGTCGATCGGCGGGAGGTCTCGAACCGCAGCGGTGTCCATCAGATACCGGGTCGGCAGAATGGGCTGGCGGACCAGCAGCTGCGCTCCGGCTGGAAGCCGTTCGCACAATCCCGTGATGATGTCCGCCCGCGAATCCGTCGGATCGAACCGGGCGTGGAGCAGATCGAAGGCTGCCTCGCGCGGTCCTGTGACTGTGGCGGTGAACAGCGCTATGCTGGAGATGAGGGAGCGGCGTTCGTATTCAGGGCGCGTCCGGATGATGGTCAGCGCGGACAGAACCGGCGGATGGCCGGAGTTACGGTGGTGCATTGGATTTCCTATTGGCAAAGCAGACGGGCGGCGCTCTCATGGAGAGCGCCGCCCGTCTGGTGGTGGGTGATGGTGGCCGGTCAGCGGGGCCGTGCTTCCTGAACCGGGACGACAGCGATCCAGCTGCCGAACCGGAACTCGCCTGCCTCGGTGGTCACCGCCAACATGCGGCGGGTGAGATCGGCCCAAGCCCGGTCAATGCCCTTCTTGAGCTTTCCCGCCGAGGGCACTGCACGCTCCACCAGACGGCCAGCAGCATCCAGCTCGAAAGCCTGCATTCGGTCGGCGCTTACCAGAAGCATCGGCTTGTCAGCCCGGGTAAGGCACGGCTCGACGAGGCAAACATGGAGCTGCCCGTGGAAAGGACGCATCAGCAACAGCCCGCGCAACTGCGTCGACACTTCATCGGCGAATGTGGCCGCCAGCCACGGCCGCCGCTTGTCGATGGCCACGCCGGACAGAACCTGAATGCACTCAGCATATGTGCCATTAACGGCGAATACCCCGAGGTCGCAGTCGCCCAATGCAACATCGACCGGTGCGGTCG
>NZ_LSJS01000022.1 GCF_001557325.1 Erythrobacter donghaensis | reverse complement strand
GCCAGTCGAATTCCTCCTCGGTGTCGACCGTCAGCAGCACCCGCTGCCCGAAGCCGGGCGCGAATGCGGCGCTGCGCCCTGCGGGCGGCACCTCCAGCATCGAACCCCTTGTCATGCCCCGTCCGCGTCTCCCCGCCGCACCCCTTCAGGCACCTCAGGCAAGGGCCGCGTCGCGCGAGCCCCTATTCCCGCCAAGCAGCGGCAGCGTCAAGACCAGCGCGTCGCCATTGCGCCGCAGGGCGCCGCCCGCCGACCGCGCCTCGGCCCGCGCGAGCCGCAGCGCGAAGCCGGTGCCGAACAGGCCGGGGCTGATCGCGCTCTCGCCGGTGCGGTTGGTGGCGGCGAACAGTCCCGCCTCGTCGACCCCGGCCGCTGCGGAGAGCCGTGCGGGAAGCGAGCAGGACAGCCGCGCCGCGCCGCGCCCGGCGCCGATCACCGCTTCGAGCTGCAAGGCGATGCGCTCGCCCGGGCCGGCGGCTGCGGCAAGGCTCGCCAGCAGGCGCCACACCAGCGCTTCGGCATCCTCGGCATCGATCGCGGCGATGAGGCACGCCTCCGCGGCGCAGCCGAGATCGATCCCGGCCCCCTGCGGCGCCAGCACCGGGGCGAGCTGCGCGGCGGTGCGGCGCAGCAGCGCGGCAAGATCGGTCTCGCCCGGCTCGATCCGGGTCGCCCCGGTCTCGAGCCGCGCCAGCCGGTCGAGCTCCTCGAAACCGGCGAGGATGCGCGCCGCATCGGCCGCGATCGCGGCGGCAAGTGCGCGATATTCGTGCGGGGCGGGGCCGAACAGCTGCTGCTGGATCACCTCGGCATAGCCCTGCACGGCGGTGACGGGGGTGCGCAGCTCGTGGAGCAGCTGACGGATGCGGTCGGCCTCGCGCGCCTCGGGGCCGGCGCTCGCCGCTGTCGAAGCGCCCGGCACCCGGCGCAGGCGCCCGAAATAGCCGGTGAAGTGGCCCTCTTCCGAAAAGCGCGGCTCGGCATCGACCACCCAGTCACCGGTGATCGCGGGCGCGCCCTCGAGGCTGATGGCTGCGCGGGTAATCGGCTGGCGGCGCTGGAAGGCGCGCGCGATGGCGTCCCCAGCGCTGTCCTGCGCCGCGCTGCCTGCGAACAGCCGCATGCCGATCACCATCGGCGCCGCATCGCTCGCGGCCCAGGCGATGCGCCCGGTGGTGTCGGTGGCAAAGCCGAACATCGTGACCGCGCGCTCGGAGCGCTCGGGCAGCTCGCCCAGCGGCAGCAGGGGCGAGCGTTCGAGCTCGGCCTGGGTTTCGGAACGGGTGCGGCGGAATTGGGCGATGCGCTCGACCAGCGCGGAGATTTCGGTGCGGCCCGTGT
>NZ_LSJS01000208.1 GCF_001557325.1 Erythrobacter donghaensis | reverse complement strand
TGCGCAGGGTGAGCGCGCGGATCTCCTCGATCGCGCCGAAATCGAGCTGGCTGCGCCACACGAAGGAGAGGATCGCCGCGAGGAAATCCTCGCCCGCCGCCACGTCGCCCGCCGCCGCGCGCGCGCGGGTGAAGGCGGCGCGCTCCCACGCCAGCGCCTGCCCCTGGTAGTGGGTGAGCGCCGAACCCACCGGCACGGCCAGCGGGCTGACCTCGCTCGCCGGGCGCAGCCGCAGGTCGACCCTGAGCGCATAGCCGTCCGCCGTGTTGGCCGACAGCAGCGCCACCACGCGGCGCGCGTAACGCTGCGCCGCCTCGCCCGGATCGTCGGACGCCCGCCGCGGCAGGCGCTCGCGGTCGAACAGCAGGATCGGGTCGATGTCGGAGGAATAGTTGAGCTCGCCCGCCCCCTGCTTGCCGAGCGCGAGGGCGATGAAGCCGTCGGCGGCGTCGATGTCGCAGCGCTCGGCGATGGCGGTGCGGATCGCGCGGTCGAGCGCGCGGTCGGCGAAGGCGGTGAGTTCGCCCACCACCTGCGTCAGCGAGAAGGCGCCTGCGAGGTCGCCCACCGCCAGCGCGGCGGCGAGCGCGAGACGTTCGCGGCGCAGCGCCACCTCGGTATCGGGATGCGCGCCTTGCGCCTTTGCCCAGACCAGTGCGCCCGCGCCATCTCCGCGCTCGAGCAGCGCGGTCAGCTCCGGCTGGCGGTCGAGCGCCCGCGCCAGGAACGGCGCGTGGGCGCGGGCGCGCTGCAGCGCGCCTGCCCAATCGGGGGTGATGTTCTCTCCCATCGCGCGCCTCTCTGGCCCTGCTGCGACCAGCCTGCAAGGGGTGTGCTTGCGCAGCCTTCACGCCTCTGCGAAGGGGGACGCGCATTTCGGGAGAGCTTGTCATGACCATCCGCCACCCAGCCCTCGCCGCGCTTGCCTTGGCAGCGCTCGCGCTATCGGCCTGCGAGGGAATGCCTGCCCCCGGCGGTGCCATCTCCGCGCTCGACCTTCCCGAGGTCGCGCCCGGTCAGATCGCCGAAGGCACGATGAAGGACGTCACCCGCACCCTGTCGAGCGACGCCTTCGAGGGCCGCGCGCCGGGCTCGGCGGGCGAGGAGAAGACCATCGCCTTCCTCACCGAGCGCTTCAAGGCGGCCGGATTGCAGCCCGGCAACAAGGGCTCGTGGGTGCAGGAGGTGCCGCTGGTCGAGATCACCGGCAAGGATTTCGCCCCGCTTGCCATCACCGGCAAGGGTGCGCCGCTGAGCTTCCAGTACGGCAAGGACTGGGTCGGCGCGACCTATCGCGAGGAGACCGAAACGAAGATCGACGCTAGCGAGCTTGTCTTCGTCGGCTACGGCATCAACGCGCCTGAAAAAGGCTGGAACGACTACGCGGGCCTCGATGTGAAGGGCAAGACGGTGGTGATCCTCGTCAACGACCCGGACTGGCAGACCGCGGGCCTCGAAGGGCCGTTCAATGGCAAGGCGATGACCTATTACGGTCGCTGGACCTACAAGTATGAAGAGGCCGCGCGGCAGGGTGCGGCGGCTGCGCTGATCGTCCACCAGACCGCGCCTGCCGCCTATGGCTGGAACGTGGTGCAGTCCTCGTGGAGCGGCCCGCAGGCCTATGCCCAGCGCGGAGCGGATGCCGAGCCGCTCACGCAGATGAACGGCTGGGTCACCGAGGCTGCCGCGCGCGCCATGCTCAAGGCCGCAGGGCAGGATCTCGATGCGCTGACCAGGGCGGCGCAGGCCAAGGGGTTCAAGCCCGTGCCGCTCGGGATGAAGCTCTCGACCAGTTTCAGGAACGATGTGCGCAGCTTCCTGTCGCACAATGTGATCGGCATTCTTCCGGGCACCGAGGCGCCTGAGGAATATGTCCTCCACACCGCGCATTGGGATCACCTCGGGCGCTGCACCCCCGCGCCCGACGGGGACGACATCTGCAACGGCGCGGTCGATAATGCCACCGGCACCGCGGCGCTGGTCGCGCTGGCCGAGGCGCATGCCAAGGCGGGCGCGCCGCGCCGCAGCCTCGTGTTCCTGGCGGTGACGGCGGAGGAGTCGGGGCTGCTCGGGGCGACCTATTACGCGCAGAACCCGGTCTTCCCGCTCGCGCAGACGGTGGGCGGCGTCAACATGGACGCCTTCCAGATCGCCGGCCCCGCCAAGGATGTGACCGTGGTCGGCCTCGGCAAGTCGCAGCTCGACACCTTCCTCGCGACCGCGCTGAAGGCCGATGGCCGCATCGCCACGCCCGACGCCAAGCCCGAGGCGGGCTACTACTACCGCTCCGACCACTTCGCCTTCGCCAAGCGCGGCGTGCCGATGATCTACATGGAGGGCGGCGAGGATCTGGTGAAGGGCGGGCGCGAGGCCGGGGCCAAGGTCGCCGCCGATTACACCGAGAACCGCTATCACGGCCCCAAGGACGAGTTCAACGAGAGCTGGGACTGGTCGGGCGTGATGGCCGACCTGCAACTCTACTACCGCGTCGGCCGGATGATGGCGGCGAGCACCAGCTGGCCGAACTGGAACGACGGCGACGAATTCCGCGCGATCCGGGACGAGGCCTGCAAGGCTTCCGAGAAGGGCTGCTGACGGCGATGACCGCGCTGATGCCCCCCGAATGGGCCCCGCAGGACTGGCTGTGGATCGGCTTCCCGCATCTCGCCGAGGAGTGGCCCGGCTGGCTCGAACCCGCGCAGGAGCAGATGGCGGACTTCGCTTCTGCGGTGGCGGAGAGCGGTCAGCAGGTGCGGCTTTTGGTCCGCGACGCAGCCAACGAGGCCCGCGCCCGCGCGTTGGTCAGCGGTAAAGTGACCCTCGAACGCCGTGTCTATGGCGACGTGTGGCTGCGCGACACCGGACCGCTGGTGGTGCGCGAGGCGGACGGCTCTCGCACCGCGCGGCGGTTCGGCTTCAACGGCTGGGGCGGCAAATACCTGATGCCGGGCGACATGGAGATCGGCGCGGAGCTGGCGCGCGATGCCGGGTTGGCGGTCACCGCCTCGGCGATGATCCTCGAGGGCGGGGCGGTCGATGGCGACGGCACCGGGCTGGTCGCGACCACCGAGCAATGCCTCCTGAACCCCAACCGCAACCCGCATCTCGGCCGCGCCGCAATCGAGGCCGAGCTTGCCGCCCATCTCGGCTTCACCCGCGTGCTGTGGCTCGGTGAGGGTCTCGTCAACGACCACACCGACGGGCATGTCGACAATCTCGCGCGCTTCGTCGCCCCGAACCGCCTTGTCGTCTCCGAGGCGACCGGCAAGGACGATCCCAACGCCGCGATCTACGCCGACGCGGCGGCGCGGGCGGCGGCTTTCGGAGTGGACGTGGTGCGAATCCCCTCTCCCGGGCTGATCGAGCGCGACGGGCGGATCGAACCGGCGAGCTACGTCAATTTCGCGATCACCTCGCACCTCGTGGTGGTGCCGACCTTCGGCTCGCCCCACGACGCCGAGGGCGTCGCCGCGATCGCCGCGCTGTTTCCCGACCGCGACACGATCGGGCTTCCGGGAGACGCGGTGCTCGCCGGCGGCGGCGGGTTCCACTGCGCCAGCCAGCAGATGCCGGCCTGAGAGGCGCGAGTTAACGCTTCGTTAGGGATTTGCGGCGAGAGTGCGGGAGATGACCCGCGCTCTCGCCCTGCCGCTTGCCGTTGCCGGCCGCCTCGAGGCGGTCGAGTTCGCGCGGCAGCTGATCGTGATCGGCTGCGCGCTGTCGCTGATCCTGGCAGGGCGCGCGCTGCCCTTTTGACGCGGCCTGAACCGGGCGCGTAACCGGAAGCCGGTAAAACGCGAAAGCATCCCTGACACATTTGTGCGAGGATGAACCCATGACCTTCAACCGTCCCCTTTTCGCCACGCTCGGCGTGCTTGCCGTGCTCGGAGCTGCCAGCTTCGGCCTGTCGCAAGGCGCACCTTCGGCCGCGCCCAAGTCGGGCCCCGGCCCTGCCGTCGCCGTTGCGGGCGAGCCGGTGCTGCTCGAGCTGTTCACCAGCCAGGGCTGTTCCTCCTGCCCGCCCGCCGATGCGCTGGCCGAGAAGCTCGCCGCCAACCCCGATCTGGTCGTGATCGCCCGGCCTGTCACCTATTGGGACCGGCTCGGGTGGAAGGACACGCTGGCGCAGGAGAGCAACACCGCGCTCCAGCAGGATTACGCGCGCCGCGGCCTTGCGGGCCGCAACGGGGTCTACACCCCGCAGCTGGTGGTGAATGGCAGCTACGGCTTCGTCGGCTCGCACGGCTCCGAAGTCGCCCCGAGCGTCAAGCAGTATGGCGCCAAGAGCGACGCCGCGATCCGGGTCGCGCCGGCCGCTGGCGGCGGTTATGCGGTGAGCCTTTCGGGCACCGGCGCGGGCAAGGCCGAGCTGGTGCTGGTCGGCGTCACCAGCAAGGTCGCGGTCAGCATCGGCAGCGGTGAGAATGGCGGGCGCAAGGTCACCTACTCCAACGTGCTGCGCTCCGAGCGCAAGGTCGGCGACTGGGCCGGCGGCAAGGCAAGCGTGACGCTGACGGCGAGCCAGCTCAAGGTGCCGGGCGCGGACCGCTATGCACTGGTGTTGCGCAAGCCGGGCGGCGGCCAGGTGTTCGCGGCCAAGTGGGTGGCCTAGAATAGCCGGGCTAGGGCGGCCACCGCCGCTCCGCCCAGCACCACACCGACGCTCGCGCGCCACACGGAATCGCCGATCGTCCCCGACACCCGCGCGCCCAGCCGGTTGCCGAGGATGATCACCGGCAGGATCAGCAGCGCGAACAGCAGCAGCTCCAGCCGCAGGATGCCGAGCCATGTCGCGCTCGCCAGCCCGGTGGTTGCCGCGATGGTGAAGATCAGCTGCATCGAGGCCTTGGCGACCGGGCGCGGCAGGTCACGTCCGGCGTAGTAGGGCACCACCGGCGGCCCGGGCATGCCTGCGTAGCCCGTCATCAGCCCGCTCAGCACGCCCACCATGCCGGTCACGCCGCGCCCTGGCGCTACGTCCCCGCGTCGGGGCATAAGGATCGCGACAAACGCGCTGAGCGCGATCAGGGCGATCACCAGCCGGGCGACATCCTTGCCGGTCAGCGACAGGGCGTAGAGGCCGAACGGCGTCGTCACCACCACCAGCGCGCCGATCACCCAGGCGCTCCGCTCGGCATCGCGCACGAGGGAGCGGATCTCGGTCGCGCCGATCATCAGCGCGAGGGCATTGGTCAGCACCACCGCCTCGACCGGGGGCAGGGCGAGCGCCAGCACCGGCACCAGCAGGATCGCCATGCCGAACCCCGTCAGCCCGCGCACGAAGGCAGACCCCAATGCCGCAGCAAAGGCGACGGCGATCTGCGCCGCGGTGAAGCCCCCGAAGACTTCCACTATTGCCCGGCGCTCAGGTTGAGCAGCGGCGAGAGCGTGATAATCGTCGGCATGGCGGGGTGCCGTGTCAGCCGAGCGGCATCACGCCGCGGCGCGGGGCGTCGGCGGCGAAGCTCGTCTCCGAAAGCGGCGCGCCCGCCTCGGCCAGTGCGGCGCGCTGCTGCGCGGGCGGGGTCTGCATCACGAGGTTCTCGAACTGCGCGAGCTTGACGAAGGCGGGCAGGGCGTGGACCCGCGCGATCCATGCGGCGAGCGCGGGGAAGCGTTCGGGCGCGATGGTCTGGCGCGCGAAGCCGAGGTTGCGGAACATTGCCGCGATGGCGACGTCGGCAAGGCCGGGGTCCGCACCGAACAGGAATCCGTCGCCCGGAGACTGCTCTTCGAGATAGGTGCAGATCTCGGGCAGTTCCTCGCCCAGTGCCTTCTCGACCACCGCCATGTCGGGCCTCTCGCCCCACACAGCGCGGCGGATCACGAACTGGTTGAAGATGCGCCAGATGAACACGTCGCCCATCCGGCTGTCGGCATATTCCTCCAGCCAGCGCGCCCGCGCGCGCTCGGCCGGGCTTGCGGGGAGCAGCGCGGGGGCGGGATAGCGCTCCTCGAGATATTCGCAGATCACCGAGGAATCGCACAGCGTCACCGCATCGTCGATCAGCACCGGGATCCTCCGCAGCGGGCTGACCTTCGCGAAGTCATCGTTGCCGAAGAAGGGCGTGATCGGGTCGATGGTGTAGGCCACGCCCTTCATCTCGAGCGCGACCAGCACCTTGCGCACATAGGGCGAGAGGTAGTTGCCGACGACGCGGGTCATCGCTCAACCCGAGGCGAGATCGGGCGGCGTGCCTTCGGCCTTGAGCATCGCGATCGCCTCGGCGAGCGGCATGACCTTCTGGTGCTCTGCGCCCAGCGTGCGGACCGCGACGGTGCCTTCCTCGGCCTCGCGCTTGCCGACCACCAGCAGGTGCGGGACTTTCGCGAGGCTGTGTTCGCGCACCTTGTAGTTGATCTTCTCGTTGCGGGTGTCGGTCTCCACGCGGATGCCTGCCGCACGCAGCTGCGCCGCCACATCCCCGGCATAGGGGTCGGCGTCCGACACGATGGTCGCGACCACCGCCTGCACCGGGGCGAGCCACGCAGGGAGCTTGCCGGCGAAGTGTTCGATCAGGATGCCGATGAAGCGCTCGTAGCTCCCGAAGATCGCGCGGTGGAGCATCACCGGGCGGTGCTTCTCGCCGTCCTCGCCGATGTAGTGCGCATCGAGCCGCTCGGGCAGCACGCGGTCCGACTGGATCGTGCCGACCTGCCAGGTGCGCCCGATCGCGTCGGTCAGGTGCCATTCGAGCTTGGGGGCATAGAAGGCGCCTTCGCCCGGCAGTTCCTCCCATTCGAGGCCGTTGGCGGTCAACGCGTCGCGCAATTCCTGCTCGGCCTTGTCCCAGTCCGCCTCGGAGCCGAAGCGCTTCTCGGGGCGCAGGGCGAGCTTGATGTCATAGGTGAAGCCGAAGTCGCGGTAGACCGAATCGGCGAGCGCGAGGAAGGCCTGCACCTCGCTCACCACCTGGCCCTCGGTGCAGAAGATGTGCGCGTCGTCCTGCGTGAACTGGCGCACGCGCATCAACCCGTGGAGCGCGCCGTGGGGTTCGTTGCGGTGGCAGCAGCCCATCTCGCCCAGCCGGATCGGCAGATCGCGGTAGGAGGTGATCCCCTGCTTGAACACCATCACATGCGCTGGGCAGTTCATCGGCTTGATCGCCATCCACGCCGCGTCATCGGCGACCTTGGGCGAGGCGACCCCGCTCTCCTCGTCCACATCGGGGACGATGTCGGGCACGGCGAACATGTTCTGCGCGTACTTGCCCCAGTGGCCCGACTGGGTCCACTGGCGCACGTCCATCAGCTGCGGGGTCTTGATCTCGCGATAACCCGCGCCGTCCATCTTGCGGCGCATATAGGCCTCGAGCTCGCGCCAGATGCGATAACCCTTGGGGTGCCAGAACACCGAGCCGTGGGCCTCCTCCTGCAGGTGGAACAGGTCCATCTCGCGCCCGAGCTTGCGGTGGTCGCGCTTGGCGGCTTCCTCCAGCCGGGTGAGGTGCGCCTGGAGCTGCTTCTTGTTGAGCCAGCCTGTGCCGTAGATGCGCGTCAGCTGCGCATTGTTCTGGTCGCCGCGCCAATAGGCTCCGGCGACGCGCATGAGCTTGAAGGCGTCGGGATCGAGCTTGCCGGTGCTCGGCAGGTGGGGCCCGCGGCACATGTCGAGCCAGTCGCTGCCGCTCCAATAGACCGTCAGTTCCTCGCCCTCGGGCAGTTCCTTGGCCCATTCGGCCTTGAAGGTCTCACCCTCGCCCGCCCACTTGGCGATGAGCGCCTCGCGGCTCCAGACCTCGCGGCGCAGCGGCTTGTCGGCGCGGATGATGCGGCGCATTTCCTCCTCGATTGCCGGGAGATCGTCCATGCCGAAGGGCTCGCGCGTGTCGGGGGCCTTCACGTCGTAGTAGAAGCCGTCGTCGGTCGCCGGGCCGAAGGTAATCTGGGTGCCGGGAAAGAGCGCCTGCACCGCCTCGGCGAGAACGTGGGCATAGTCGTGGCGGGCGAGTTCCAGCGCATCGGCTTCGTCGCGCGCGGTGACGAGCGCGAGCTCGGCGTCGCCCTCGAAGGGCCGGGCGAGGTCGCGCAGTTCGCCGTTGACGCGCGCCGCGAGCGCCGCCTTGGCGAGCCCCGGGCCGATCGCGGCGGCGATGTCCGCCGGGGTCGAGCCAGGCGGCACTTCGCGCACCGAGCCGTCGGGCAGGCTGATCTTGAGCAGTTCGGTCATCGTCGCAATTCCGTCTCGTTTGGGCGCGCCTTAGGGCAAAGGGGAACGCACCGGAAGAGCGGTGTTTCGCGAGAACCGGATCGGGGAGAACACCGCGCCGCCCCGAACCGGGCGGCGGGCTGCCGGGCCTAACCCGCGCGCCGCCGCCCCCGGATGGTCGTCCGGGTGGTGGTGGTCGCGGTGGTGGCGAGCAGCTTGGCCATGGGGAGGGATATAGGCGGTCAGGGATCAAAAGTCACCTGCCAGAAGATGGAAAGCTCCCTTGACACGTTCCGCACTCCAGATGTAAAGCCACCTTGTCATTGTGCAAAAGGAGCTTTCCATGACCCGCATCCAGGAGGCGCTCTGCCTCGCCGCTGTTCTGATCGCTGTCGCCGTGCTTGCGGTGGTTGGCGTCATTCCCGAAAAGGTCGCGCAATATGCTCCACTGGCGGTGGTGCCGTGGATCATCCGCCGCGATCCGGCCTGCACGGCGCGCAAGGCCTGAGCCATGCCGACCACACCCTCACCGGCGATGCGGCGCTATCTCGTCCGCCTCACCACCTGCATGACGATCTATGTCATGCTGATCTTCGCGGTCGGCTGGCTGTTCCGCCATGCCCCGCCTTCGGGCGTGCTCGCTTATGCTGTCGCGGTGCTCCCCGCGCTGCCGATCCTCGCCACCTTCTGGACGATCTTCCGCCTGCTCGAGGAGGAGACCGACGATTATATCCGCCACATGCTGGTGCGCCAGTCGCTGTTCGCCACCGCCTTCTGCCTCAGCATCATGACGGTGTGGGAATTCCTCCAGAACTACGATGTCGTGCCGCCGGGCAATGGCGGGTTCGGGGCGGCGTTCTTCTGGTTCGTCGGGCTCGGCATCGGCGGCATTGCGAACGGCCTCGCCATGCGCCGGGACTGCGCCGAGGACGATATGGAGGAGGCCGAATGAACAACCGCCTCAAGGTGCTGCGCGCCGAGCGCGACTGGTCGCAGCAGGACCTCGCCGACCGGCTCGGCGTCTCGCGCCAGAGCGTCAATGCGATCGAGAAGGGCCGCTACGACCCCTCGCTCCCGCTTGCCTTCACCATTGCCGACGTGTTCGGCCTGCCGATCGAAGCCATTTTCCTGAGAGAGGAACCTCCCCGATGAAACGCCCCCTGATCGCCGCGCTCGCCGCCCTGCTGCTCCCTGCTGCCGTCCACGCCGAAGAGCCCTGCCCGCGCTTCGAGGTCACCGGGACCGGCCCCGACCTGGTGCTCGTGCCCGGCCTCGGCTCGCATCCCGAGACCTGGAGCATCGTCAAGGAGAGCCTCGCGAAGGATTACCGCCTGCACCTCGTCCATGTCGCAGGCTTCGCCGGGCGGCCCCCGCAGGGCGATCCGGCGCGGGTGCTCCAGAACACCGAGGCCGAGATCATCCGCCACCTCGATTGCCAGAAAATCGAGCGCGCCGCCTATGCGGGCCATTCGCTGGGCGGCTTCCTCGGGCTGATGCTGGGCGCCGACCACCCCGACCGGATCACCCGCGTCGTCGTGGTCGATTCGCTGCCCTTCTTCCCGCTGATCTTCAACCCGGGTGCGACGGTCGCGAGCAGCCGCCGCATCGCCGAGGACACGCGCTTCGGCCTGCTCGCGCAGGACCGCGACAGCTTTGCCGAGGGCCAGCGTCGCGGCGTGCTCTCGCTGGTGAAGACACCGGCGTGGCAGGGGCGCGTGGCCGACTGGAGCATCGCCAGCGACCGCGCGAGCTTTGCCGCGGCGATCCATGCGCTGATGACCACCGACATGCGCCCGCGCCTCAATGAGGTGAAGGTGCCGGTGCGGGTGATCGCCGCGGCCAACCCCTACGCGCCGCGCGCGCGGGTCGAGCCGCTGTTCCGCAGCGCCTATGCGGGCACGCCCGATTTCCAGCTGACGGTCATCGACGACAGCTACCACTTCGTCATGTTCGACCAGCCCGAGGCCTTCGAGGCGGCGCTGCGGGCGGGGCTGGCGGAAACCGCCGCGCCCGCGCCCGCGCCCGCGCCCTAGTTCTTGCCCCAGCCGCCGTCGGCGTGGGTGTCCTCGAAGTCGGTCGGGCGCTGGGGCTTGGCCGACATCGTGGGCCTGGCGGTCGAGGTCGGCTTGCCATAGGAGCCGGGCTCGCCATAATCGCGGGAAGCGGCGTACGCATCGGGATCGAAGCGCTCGGCCTCTTCCATCTCGCGCTCGATATTGTCGCGCAGCGACTTCTGCATCGCGGCGAGCTTGCCCGGATTGGCGGCGATCATCGCGGCCATCTTGGCCTGCATCCGCCGCTTGTCGAAGGCGCGGCCATCGAGGGTGGAATCGACCTTCTCCTCCATCGCGATGCGGGCGATGTCGTTGACCAGCGGGTCATCCTCGAGCCCGAGCATGCCGTCGCCCTCGGCGAACTTGAAGCTGACATTGACGCGCGTGCCGGTGTCGGCCGGGGCGAGGTTGGCGCGCACTTCCCCGGCGCGCTCGCCGTCGACCATCAGGTCCCAGCGCAGGAGGCTCGGGCCGCGGCTGCGCAGCGCAAGGCGGATCGAGGAATCGCCGCTCTCGCCGCTCAGCTCCGAGCTGAAATTCATCCCTGCCAGCCGCGATTCGACATCGACGGGGGCGATCTCGTAATATTCGCCCCGCTCGAACGCACCGCCCACATAGGCACCGGTGCCAAGAATAAGGGCGCTCCCGCCCAAGAAAGCTCCGCGCATTTGCAACCCTCCTGTTGAACAGGAGGCCGAAAATAGCGCGGAATTCTTAACACTTGGCTTGCACGTGCCGCCTCAGACGGTCAGCTTGGCCGAGCCCTTCTCCGTGGTGATCCGCCTCGTCCCCGCGAGCCGGGTGGAGCGCTGTTTGACGCTCCCGGTGAAGCGATATTCGGTGGTGGCGCGCGCAGGGGTCAGTTCGACCATCATGTAGCCGCGCTGCGAAGTGTCGGCCCATTTGAGCTGCTCGTTCTCCGCCACCAGCGCAGCGGCGAGCGTGTCGGGCTTGACGAAGGTGAGGTAGGTCTCGAACCCGGGCGAGCTGACCGAATTGCCGCCGAGCTCGACGCCTACGGGCGTGCCTTCATGCGCAAGGTCGAAGGCCCAGGCATTGTGGGTGTCGCCCGCGAGCACCACGAGATTGGCATTCGCCTCGAGCGCAGCCTTGAACACGCGGGCGCGGGCGGCGGGGTAGCCGTCCCACGCGTCCATGTTGGAGGGCAGCCCGGCCTGGCTCGCGGCGGCGGCAGCCTCGAGCCGGGTGCGCACGAAATCGGGCAGACCCGTGCCGACCTGCCGCATCAGATCCCGCGGCGTGCGCAGATTGCCCATCAGCACCTGCTGGAGCAGCACCTGCCAATGCGTGCCCGCGCGGGTCGAGGCTGCGAGCGCCTCGGCGAGCCACGCTTCCTGAGCTTCGCCGAGCAGCTGGCGATCCTGCGCGGCCCATGCGCCATCGCGGAACTTGCCCAGCGCAGCCATCAACGCCTCGGGCTCTTTCGCGCCCTCCATCACCGCCTCGAGCCGGAACTGCTGGTCGCGGCCCTCGAGCCGGGTGTCGATCCGGAACAGGGTGGCGAGGCTGCCCACCTGATAGGTCGAATAGGCGGTGTCGGCGACCGGCAGCCATTCGCGATAGGCCTGCTTGGCCGCCGCCTTGCGCGCCGCCCAGGTGCCTTCGGCGCCTTCCTGGTGGTTCTCGGCGCCGTTCTCCCACGAATCGTTTGCGCTCTCGTGGTCGTCCCACACCGTGATCATGGGGAGCACCTGGTGGAGGCGCTGCAAGTCGGGGTCGGCGCGGTAGGTGGCGTAGCGCAGGCGGTAATCGGTCAACGCGACGATTTCGGTGTCGGGCGCGAGCACGCGGCCCTCCGCGATCTGCCCGGCAGACGGGTAGGTACCCTTGGCATATTCGTAGATGTAATCGCCGAGGTGGACCGCGAGGTCGCAGTCATTGGCTTCCACCGCGTGGCCATAGGCGTTGAACCAGCCGAACCCGAAGTTCGAGCAGGAGAACACCGCCATCCGGAACTTCGCCGAGGGGCCCTCGGGCAGCGTGCGGGTGCGGCCGACCGGCGAGGCGGTGCCATCGGGCGCGAGGAAGCGGTAGAAATACCAGCGGTCGGGCGAAAGCCCGGTGGCGATGCCCTTGGCGCACCAGTCGCGCGCCGGCGAGGCTTTGACGCTGCCCTCGGCAACGGGCTTGGCGAAGCTCTCGGTCTCGCTCACCTGCCAGGTCAGCATGGCCTCAGCGTCCGCGACATAGCGGGTCCACAGCAGGACCGAGGTCGCCGCGGGCTCGCCGCTCGCGACGCAATGGGTGAAGCCGGTGCCGAAGCCGCTCGCCGCGGCCGGGCTCGCGGCGAGCGCGGCCGAGGCGCCCGCGAGGGTGAAAAGCTTACGCCGGGTAAGCGCGGTGGCAGCGGGCTGGGCCGCGGGTTCGGTCTTGAGCATGGCGGTGCGCTATCCCCCTCCGGTTGCGCTTGCGTGACAATCGGCGCCGCGCGGGGCATGGAGAGGCGCATGAGCGCGCTGCTTCACCACACCCTCTATGACGGACGCCGTGTCGCGTTCCGGTATACCCATGGGCGCGGCCCCTGTCTTGTCTTCCTCCCCGGCTACATGAGCGACATGAGCGGGAGCAAGGCGAGTGCGCTGTTCGCCGAGGCGCAGCAAAAGGGCCGCGCCTGCCTGCTGCTCGACTATTCGGGCTGCGGCGCGAGTGACGGGGACTTCGCGGAAGGCATGCTCTCCGCCTGGCGCGACGAGGTGCTGGCGCTGGTCGCCTCCTATGTCAGCGGGCCGGTGCTTCTGGTCGGTTCCTCGATGGGCGGGTGGCTGATGCTGCTGGTCGCCGAGCATCTGAAGCACCGCCTCGCCGGGCTGATCGGGATCGCGCCCGCCCCCGATTTCACCCGCTGGGGCTACACCGAGGAACAGCGCGCCGCGCTCGCGGCGGGGGAGACGATTCTTGAACCCAATCCCTACGGCCCCGAGCCGACGCCCACCCACGCGAAGTTCTTCGCCGATGCCGAGTGCCACCTGCGGCTCGACGGGCACATCGACCTTTCCTGCCCGGTGCGGCTCCTCCACGGCAAGGCCGATGCGGACGTCCCGTGGGAGATCTCGCTCCGCCTCAAGGCCGCGCTCGGGTCGGGCGAGGTTCAGGTGACGCTGGTAGAGGACGGCGACCACCGCCTGTCGCGCGAGAGCGACATCGCCCTTCTCAAGGCCATCGTGGCCGAATTCTACGGATAGAACCCCCAAGTGTCGCTATCGTCGATCCTTCTCGCCCTCGCCCTGCAAGTCGGCCCCAATCCCACCGGAGGTGCGATCCAGGGCGACGAGCTGGTGCGCGACCGCCCGCCGCGCGCCGAGGTGCAGACCGAGGCCGAGCCCGCCGAGCAGCCCGACCCGGTCAGCGCATGGCTCGCCGGGTGCCTCGGCACGCTCGAGGAAGATCCGGCGCGCGCCCACGCCATGGCGCAGATCCGCCGCAGCGAGACCACCGGAGCCGACCGGGTGCTCGCCAACCACTGCCTCGGCACGGCTTCGGCGGCGCTCGAATTGTGGGACGACGCGCGCACCGCCTTCACCGCCGCGCGCGAGGAGACGCCCGCGGGCGAGCCCCGCGCCCGCGCGCGCTTCGCGGCGCTCGCCGGGGCGGCGGCGCTCGGCGGCGGGGATGCCGAGGGCGCGCTCGGCCTGCTGACGCTGGCGGAGAGCGATGCGCGGGAGGCCAAGGCCCCGCTGCTCGAAGCCATCGCCGCGAGCGACCGGGCCCGCGCGCTGGTCACCCTTGGCCGGGGCGAGGAAGCGCTCGCCGCGCTAGAGAATTCCACCGCGCTCGCGCCCGACCGTGCCGAGGGGTGGCTGCTCAAGGCGACGCTGCTGCGACGGCTCGAACGCCTGCCCGAAGCCCAGACCGCGATCGAACGCGCCGCCACGCTCGCAGCCACAAATCCCGAAATCGCGCTCGAGGCCGGGGTGATCGCCGTGCTGGCGGGCCGCGACGATGCGGCGCGCAAGAGCTGGCAGTCGGTCATCGCGCTCGCCCCCGACAGTCGGGTGGCGGTCACCGCCAAGGACTACCTTGCGCAGATCGGGGATGCGGGCGAGACTGCGCCCGCGTCTGAAACCGCCCCGGAGGTGCCCCCGTCATGACCCGTTTCTCCGTGCTCGATCTGGTGCCGGTGCGCGAGGGCGGCACGCTGGCCGAGGCCTTCGCCGCCACCACCGATCTCGCCCGCGCCGCCGAGGCGCTCGGATGCGACCGCTTCTGGGTCGCCGAGCATCACGCGATGGACGGGATCGCGGGCGGGGCGACCGCGGTGGTGCTCGCCCATGTCGGCAATGCCACGAGCCGCATCCGCATCGGCTCGGGCGGGATCATGCTCCCCAACCACACCCCGTTCCAGATTGCCGAGCAGTTCGGCACATTGGACGCGCTGTTCCCCGGTCGGATTGACTTGGGGCTGGGCCGTGCGCCGGGGGCGGGGCCGGAATTGCAGCGCGCCCTGAGGAAGAACCTCCACCAGGCCGCCGAATATTTCCCGCAGGACGTGGTCGGGCTGCGCGCGCTGCTGACGGGCGACCACGATCTGCCGATCATCGCCACGCCCGGTATGGGGGCCAAGGTGGAACTGTGGATGCTCGGATCGAGCCTGTTCGGCGCGCAATTGGCTGCCAAGCTCGGCCTGCCCTATGCCTTCGCGGCGCATTTCGCGCCCGATCATCTCGATGCTGCGCTGACGCTCTATCGGCGCCAATTCCAGCCTTCGGAAGCGCTCGACAAGCCCCACGTGATGGTGGCGATGAACGTCTTTGCCGCCGACACCGAAGCCGGCGCGCGCCTGCTCGCCTCTTCGCAGCAACAGAGCTTCGTGCGGCTGCGCACCGGCAATCCCGGGAAGCTGCCGCCGCCGGTTGAAGCCTATACCGAGACGCTCCCCGCGACCGCGCAGGCGATGCTCGCCCATATCGGCCAGGCCGCCGCGGTCGGCACGCGTGCGCAGGTGCGCGCGCAGGTCGAGGCCTTCATCGCCCGAACCGGCGCCGACGAGATCATGCTGTGCGGCGCGACCTATGATCCCGACGCGCGCATCCGCAGCCTCGAACTGACGCTCGACGCCTGCCGCGCCGTGCTTGCCGGCTGACCGAAAGGGCGATTCTCGTGCTTGCGCCCCCGGCCCGAAAGCATGTATCGCGCAAGACACGATAACTACAATCCGGCACAATAATATTGCGCAGCACAGCGCAGCCGGAGCAGGATGGACAGGAGCCAAGCATGGGGTCGAAAGCCGCCGCCGCCGCGCCGTCAAAGGCGCTGATCAAGGCCTTGCGCGCAGGACTCGAAGCCTCGCTGCTGCCGGGCGATGCAGGCGCGGACAAGTCGATCCTCGAAGATGCCGCGAGCTGGCTGCTCGCCGTCGCCGCGACCCGCAAGGCGGGCGAGCCGATCGTCCAGCTCGAATCGACCAGCGGCGCGCGGCGGCACCTCAGGATCGCGATCGTCAACGACGACCAGCCCTTCCTCGTCGATTCGCTCGCCGCGACCATCGCCGCACAGGGCGTGGGGATCGACCGGCTGCTGCACCCGGTGGTGCCGGTCGAGCGCGATGCCGAGGGCGCGATCACCGGCCTCGGCAAGAGCGGCGCGCGCGAATCGCTGATCTATATCGAGACCCCGCGCGTCGACGCCCGCCAGCGGCGCGAACTGCTCGAAGCACTCCAGACCACGCTCGGCGATGTCCACGCCGCGGTCGCCGACTGGCCCGCGATGCAGGGCGCCATGGCCGCCGACGCGCAGGCTGTCGGTGCCATCGACGCCGAGGCGGGCGCGCTGCTCGATTGGCTCAAGGGCGGGATGCTCACCCAGCTGGGCCACATGACCCGGCGGCGTGACGGCACCAGCGAGGCGCGGCTCGGCATCTGCCGTGCCTCCTCGCCCGACCTGCTCGCCGACATTTCCTACGCCCGCGCCTTCGACTGGTTCGATGCACAGGACAAGGCCGGAACGCCCAAGGCGATGCTGGCGATCAAGAGCAACGTGCAATCCCGCGTCCACCGCGCCAGCCCGCTCGACCTGTTCATCGTGCCCGTGCGTGAGGGGGGCACCATCACCGCGCTCTCGATCCATGCCGGGCTGTGGACCAGCGCCGCGATGAACGAGCGCCCGGGCGAGGTGCCGGTGCTGCGCGCGATGGTGGAAGGCATCACCGCGCGCCTCGGCTTCGACCCTGCGGGCCACAACGGCAAGGCGCTGGTGCATGCCTTCACCTCGCTCCCCAACGACCTCCTCACCGCCTTCGAGCCCGACCGCGTCGCCGATCTCGTCACTGCCAAGATGGCGCTGATCGACCGCCCGCGCCCGCGCGTCATCATGGTCCGCGCGACGCTCGAACGCCACGTCTTCGCCTTCGTGTGGCTGCCGCGCGACCACATGTCGACCGACGTGCGGCTCCAGATCCAGGCGATGCTGCTCGCCGCCCCGGGCGCGGCGCTGCTCGACTGGAGCCTCGAGGTCGAAAGCTCGACCCTCGCCCTGCTGCGATTCCTGATCGACGTGCGCGCCTGCGCCACTCTGCCCGACGACGCCGCGATCGAGGCCCAGCTTGCCGACCTGCTGCGCGGCTGGAACGAGGCGGTCGCCACCCACCTCGCCGCGCACGAGGACGACGGCCGCGCCGCCGCGCTCGCCGCGCGCTATGCCCCGGCCTTCCCGACCGGCTACCGCCTCGCCTACGGCCCCGAGGAAGCCGCGCGCGACATCGCCAAGCTGCGCGGGCTGGCAGTGTCCGAGGGCGACGTACCCGTCGCCCGCCCGAGCGAGCGCGCGGTGCGGCTCTACCGCCTCGCCAATGACAGCGCGGATACCTTGCGGCTCAAGGTCTACCACACCCGCGGCGCGCTGGCGCTGTCGGATGTGGTGCCCGCCTTCGAGAATTTCGGCTTCCGGGTGCTGGCCGAGGTGCCGACCTATCTGACCGATGCGGGGCTCGGCTCGATCCACGAATTCCTGCTGACCCTGCCTGCCGGGCGCGAGGCGGGGGCACTGCTCGAACGCGCAGGCCTGATCGAGGCGGCGCTGGCGGACGTGCTCAACGGGGCGGCGGAGGACGATCCCTTCAACCGCCTCGTCCCCGCCGCAGGCCTGCTCCCGCGCGAGGCGAACTGGCTGCGCGCCGTCTATCGCTACCTGCGCCAGACGGGCCTTGCCTACACGATCTACACCGTGGTCGATGCGCTGGTCGCCGCGCCGCAGGTGACGGCGGCGATGATCGACCTGTTCGAGGCGCGCCACAACCCGGCCTTCGAGGGGAATCGCGAGGAGGCCGTTGCCGCCGCGCAAGGGGCCTTCACGCGCGGCCTCGCGAAAGTCACCGCGATCAACGACGACCGCCTGCTGCGGCTCTACCGCGCAGTGTTGGGCGCGGTGCTGCGCACCAATGCCTTCGCCCCCGCTTCCGCTGAGGCATTGGCGTTCAAGCTCGAGTCGGCGAAGGTGCCGGGCCTGCCCAAGCCGCTGCCGTGGCGCGAGATCTTCGTCTATTCGCGCCGGGTGGAGGGCATCCACCTGCGCTCGGGCGCGGTGGCGCGCGGGGGCCTCAGGTGGTCCGACCGGCGCGACGACTTCCGCACCGAGATCCTCGGGCTGATGAAAGCCCAGCGGGTCAAGAACGCGGTGATCGTGCCGACGGGCGCGAAGGGCGGGTTCTACCCCAAGCAGCTCCCCAGCCCCGCGATCGACCGCGAGGGCTGGGCGGCGGAGGGCCGCGCCGCCTATGAAATCTTCATCCGCACGCTGCTCTCGGTCACCGACAACATCGTCGGCGGGCGGGTCGTCCACCCGCAATGCGTCACCGCGCTCGACGGGGAGGACCCCTATTTCGTAGTCGCCGCCGACAAGGGCACCGCGACCTTCTCCGACATCGCCAACGGCATCGCCCAATCGCGCGACTTCTGGCTCGACGATGCCTTCGCCAGCGGCGGCTCGAACGGCTACGACCACAAGGCGATGGGCATCACCGCGCGCGGGGCGTGGGTGAGCGTGCAGCGCCACTTCCGCGAGATGGGAATCGACGTGCAGACGCAGCCGATCCGGGTCGCGGGCTGCGGCGACATGTCGGGCGACGTGTTCGGCAACGGGATGCTGCTGTCGAAGGCGCTGAAGCTGGTCGCCGCATTCGATCACCGCCACATCTTCATCGACCCCAACCCCGATCCGCTGACCAGCTGGAAGGAGCGCAGCCGCATGTTCGCCCTTCCGCGCTCGAGCTGGGACGATTACGACAAGAGCCTGATCTCCAAGGGCGGCGGGGTGTTCCCGCGTGCAGCCAAGACGATCAAGCTCTCCAAACAGGCGCGCGAGGTGCTGGGCCTCGACGTCAAGGAGATCGAGCCCGAGGCGCTGATTGCCGCGATCCTGCGCGCGCCTGTCGACCTCCTGTGGTTCGGCGGGATCGGCACCTATGTGAAGGCCCCGCAGGAAAGCCACATCCAGGTCGGCGACCCGGCCAATGATGCCCTGCGCGTCGACGCCACCGAAGTGCGCGCGCGGGTGATCGGCGAGGGCGCGAACCTTGGCGTCACGCAGGCGGCACGCATCGCCTTCTCGCTGGCGGGAGGCCGGATCAACACAGACTTCATCGACAATTCCGCCGGCGTCGACTGCTCCGACAACGAGGTCAACATCAAGATCGCGCTCGCCGCGGCGACGGCCTCGGGCAAGCTGACGCCCAAGAAGCGCAACACGCTGCTCGCCGCGATGACCGACGATGTCGCCGCGGCGAGCGCGATCTTGATGTTGACCTCGTTGTCGGAGC
>NZ_LSJS01000207.1 GCF_001557325.1 Erythrobacter donghaensis | reverse complement strand
CGGAATGCTCGAAGATCATGCAGGAGTTCAGCCAGAAGGCTCAGCTCATGAACAATCTCAACATCAATTCCTGCGAGATGGCACAAGGATTGGTGGGCGGGATCTGGCCGAAGGGCGACCTTGCCGACAAGGCGGTCTGCGAAGCTATCGGCAACTCCGAAGGCATTTTCACCGACTATGCTGCAGCCAAGCACGGCTGCGGCACAAGGGGGCAGCGTTCGAGCACGACTGCGCAAGGGTCGGGCAAGTATGACGACGTCAATCCCGGCGTGCCGCGAAACTACACCTGGACGATCCTCAAGAAGTCGGCGTTCTTCTCGCCCGGAGGCCGCTTCGACGAAGAGCTCGCCGAATATGCCATGACGCTGTTGGGCACGATCATCTACGTGCCGCCCAAGGACGATGAACCGGGCAAGTTCGTGCCGATCGTTGGCGAAGCCTCGTCGACGCTTGTGACCTCGTTGCTGGATGGCACCACGAACGGCAACGTCCTCATTTTCGACTGCGACGAGACGGAGAAGTGCCTCAACCCAGGTTTCAAGTCGCTGAGCCTGCCCGCATCGAAAGCGCTGCGGCCGCGCGTCGCGGCGCTCATTGGCGGGATGGTTCAGGCGATCCGCGATGATACGGCGATCACCGAAGAGCAGAAGGAACTGCTGCAGGTCGCATCGATCCCGCTCTACAAGATCCTGACCGTCCAGGCGGCCTATGGCCGCGGCATGCCGACCGACGACCGCGAGACCCTGGCCGAGATCGCCAGTGTCGACCTGCTGTTTGCCGTGCTCGACCGCATTGTCAGCGAGGCTGGCCGCTCAATGTCGAGCTTCATTGGGGCCGACGAAGCGAAGATCGCGATGTGGCAGAGCCAGGTCAATGTCGTGCGTCAGGCGCTGGCTGATCGGCAGGCCAACACGCATCTCAAGGTCAATGCGGTGCTGCAGATCATCGAGAAGACGGCGTTCATCGAGAACGTGCTGGCTGCCTCAATGTCTCCCGGCATGGCCGCATCGCTCGACTGGTCGCGCGGCGTCCAGAGCCGCGCCCTCACCCACTGACCGGGCCAACCACATCCAGGCGGGACAATAGACATGGTCGAGATTTTCACGGTCGGCGGCGGCGACTATCTGGTCAACGTCTTCCAGGCAGTCGCTGCCTGGACCGGCAATGGCGGCTACAAAAGCCTGCTCCAGGTGGTCATGGTGATGGGTCTTGGCCTTTCCGCCCTGACACTGGCATTCAACCAGGACTGGCGGGCGTGGATCAACTGGTTCCTGGGCGCCACGCTCATCTACTCCTGCCTGATGGTGCCGCGGCTCGATGTCCATGTGACCGACCGGCTCAACCCGAGCCTTGCGCCGGCCAATGTCAGCAATGTGCCGATGGGCCTGGCTCTCATGGCGAGCTTTACCAGCCAGGTCGGCGATTATTTGACGGGCTCGGCCGAGGTGGTGTTCGGCCTGCCTGGCGATCTCAACTATTCAAAGAACGGCATGATCTACGGCGCGCGGCTCTACGATGCGACCCGGTCCTTGCGGATTTCCGATCCCGAGTTCGCCGCCAATCTCGATGAGCATTTCCGGCAGTGCGTGTTCTACGATGTCTTGCTCGGCCGCTACTCGATGAAGGAGCTGGCGGAGACGGGCGACATCTGGGCGACGATAGCCCCGGGCAGCCAGGCTCGCGCGCAACGGTTCCTGACACGCGATGCGACCACTGGCGAGGTGAGCTCGAACATCGTGACTTGCCGCGAGGCTTACGACACGCTCAATGCGCAGTGGGCCGGACTGGTCGATGCGATGGGTTCGGTATTCGGCCGACAGCTCTACCCCAACCAGACGGCCGCGCTGGCCAAAGCGAAGCTCTTCGCCGATCTGCCGGTCGCCTATCAGTACCTGACCGGGGTCTCGGCCAACGCGACCGAGATCTTCAAGCAGACGCTGACGATCAATGCGATGAGCCAGGCCATGCACTCGATGTCCGGCGGCAGCGGCGCGGGCAATGTCGACGTCTACGCCCAGACCCGAGCCGACATTCAGACCGAGCGGACCTATGGTTCGATTGCGAGCAACGCGATGAAGTGGGTCCCGCTCCTGAACGTCGTGCTAACGGTGCTGTTCTACGCCCTCTTCCCGGTGCTGTTTCCTCTATTCCTGCTTCCCAAAACGGGGCCGATCGCTCTCAAGGGCTATGTGACGGGCTTCTTCTATCTCGCGGCCTGGGGGCCGTTGTTCGTGATCCTCCACATGATGCTCATGTACAAGGGCACGGCTGACATGAGCGCGGTCACGGGCAGCAACGGCCTCAGCCTTGCAAGCTTTACCGGCATGGCCGACGTGAACAGCGATATTGGCCTGCTGGCAGGCTACCTCATCGCCTCGGTCCCGTTCCTGGCAGGGGGTGTGGCCAAGGGCGCCATGGCCATCTCGCACCATGCGACGAGCTACCTCAACCCAAGCCAGAACGCGGCGGAAGAAGCTGCCCGAGAAGCGAGCACAGGCAACGTGTCACTCGGCAACAGCAGCTTCGAAAACTCGAGCGTCCTCACGCGTCAGTTCGCCCAAGGCACGATTGCTCCGAGCTTCACCTACGGCGCGCCGCAGACGCGGACCTTCAGCGACACCGGCTCGATGACCACGAGCTTCCCGGACGGCAGCTACGACCAGATCCCGACCTCCAGCTATCCCTTCACGCCGACGCTGGGCCAGGAATTCACAGCGCGGCTTTCGACGATGGCATCGCAGGCCCGCGCCAACAGCGAGACCTATGCCAATGTCGCGACGGAATCGACGACCAGCGCCGTCACGAAGTTCCGCGAACTCAGGGACCAGTTCAGCCGAGGCGCATCCTTCGAGAGCGCGACCGGCACCTCGAACTCCGACAGCATCCAGACGGCATTCAGCGAGGTCGATCAGGCATCGACCAGTCTGCAGCGGCAATTCGGGCTATCGCGCAGAGCAGCCGATGACATCTCTACGGCCTGGTTCCTCGGCGGCGAAGCCGGGGCAAAGGCCGGAATTTCAAATGGCGTGCTGTCTGGAAGCATCGGAGCGAAGGGCGGCGGGACACGTACATGGACCGACAGCGACATCGGCATCGCATCCGAAGACCGTTCCCGGATCTTTGGGAGCCTGTCCCAGATGTCTGACAGCCGCAATTGGTCGAGCACCCGCGATGGGTTCGTTCGCTCAGTTAGCACCTCGAGCAGCTCGTCGATCTCGACAACCGCAAGCGGCATGAATGCCTCTCTGACGGAAGCGCAGAGCTTCACTATCGAGGCTCGCCGAGCCGAGGAGCTTGCCAATCGTCTGGAGAGCCAGGCGTCTTTCTTCGAAGGAAATAGCGCTGCAGGCAGTCTCAATCTGTCCCAAGCCTACCGCGAATGGGGCCTAGCTGAAATCGAGAGCAACCGCGATTTCTACGGAAATGCACGGTTCGACGACGTCACTTTCCAGCTCAGTCCGGAAGGCCAGGCGTTGCAGGCAAAGTTCATTGAAAGTTATGCCGAGCAGCTTCGCGACGGGATCGACAATCGCCTCGTACTCGCCCCCGGACTGCCCGTAGCCCTTCCAGCAGTCTTTGACGCGGGATCGGTGCGCGGCCGAGCACAAACCGGCGGCGGAAATTCCGGTTCGGTACCACGGGTGGGTGCCGACGGTCTCCAAGAAGAGGTGCAAAGGGCTAAGGCGGCCGGTCGCCAGAAGATTGCCGGCTCTAGGGGGCGCCTGGACGCGATAACCAAGGGAGCCCAAGGTGCGAGTGCAGAGGCAGCGGATGACGTGAAGGAGTGGTGACCTGCAACGATCACCACATTCCGAATGACGCTCCAGCTAAAAATGCGAAAACTGCGCCAATGACCAGCACGCCCAGTATCGTCAACTTTCGTCCCCACGGGTCGGCCCAGGACTTTTTGATACGATACTCCACTAGGCGATTGTCGCGGATTGCATCGTCAATTTCGGACAAGCCTTCCCAGCGGCGACTTCCGTGCGCCTTGGCGTCATCAAGGTCAAAGTGCGTCATGATCGCATCCATCCCAATTCACATGGGAACATAGCAGAAACACGATGTCGGTGAAGCACTATAATTGACCACTGCAGACGCTTGCTCAATTCAAATGGGTCATGTGGTGTGGAGCCCTCAATCGGCCACCCATATTTCGCTGCGGTGCCACGCCAAACGGCTTCTGTGTTCATCCACCAACTGCAACGGAGGCGCTTGATCCAGCGCCAGTGCAAGTCGCGCTGATTTGCCAAGCCTGGGGGAGGCAATAGCATTGCCCAAGTCGTCGAAAGTCACCAAGCCGCTATCGAATGCGGCGTCCCACAAAGATGATAGTAGCAAGCCATTGTGGACGTTCAGTCTTTCCTGATCGCTCTCACAATCGGCCCACGGAATGATATGTGAGGCGCGAAGCAGTTGCGGCTCAACGATGCCAGTGAACGGGCAAGTTCTGTTCCAGTAATCCATGACTGCTGCCCGGAATCGATCCTGCCCTATTCGGACCTTCTGAGCGCGGTCGGCTTCTGTGTCGCCCAGATGAGAGGTTCCCCGAACGAAGTCTTCAAAGGGCAAGGTGGGCAGACTCAGCGACAGGCGGTAAACTGCACTGACGCCAGCAAAGAGGGCGTCTCTCGTGATGAAGGCAAAGGCCGCTGCATGTCCCTTCGCACATGGTCCGGCAGCCTTCGCCTTAAGTTCCCTGGCCGCACCTGGATGTGCGACTGACAAGAAGAATGGCCCATGCAAGCCGGAAGCTGTTGCGGCGACAGCTATTTCACCCGGTGCTGACGCAGACGAGTAAAACAGCCAACCAGCTGCCTGGCCTTGGGAAATGCGATACCCTTGGCCGTTGGCGGCATCGCGTAGCTCAGATTCAAGCGCGAAGGGGTAATCGAAAAGGCGCTGCCCGGTGTCGATCATGGGATACGTTCGCTTTCAATATCGTCACCAGCTATCATGAAAGAGCTGCGAAACCGGTTCCATCGATCCGGGTAGTGCTTTCCCCGAACAAGTGAGCCCCAGAAAAGTCGCCGTTCGGATAGCGCCGACGGAGATATAGCGCTCAAATAGTTCAGGTTCTTGGCAGGCAAGTTCGTCAATATCGACAAAGAAGATCGCCTCGAACTCAAGACCCTTGATGTGTTGAACCTCAAATATTCTCACGTCATTTTCACGGCCGATTGCCTGCCCCTTTGGACATGCCACAGCCCGAATGGCTTGGTCCTCCAGGGCTTCGTTCAAGGCGTCGGCAAGCGTCTGGAGCTGGTCTTCCCGATTCACCAGCACCGCGATCGACCTCGATCCATCGCAAAGGAGAGCGGGCGCTAGCGACGCTGATACCATCAGTCATCCCCTTCAGCTTGCGAGAGGAAAGTCTCGCCGCAGTGGCAAGATCGGAAATTCCTCGGTCCCGCCACCGCTTATAGATCCCGCTCAAAAAGGCGCATTTCTGCGGGTGCGCTGCTAAGCTGCAAAATCAGCCAAGGCGCTACCTGAAGGTCCGGCGGCGGCCTTGTTGTTGTCGTGATGATGTACTGGAAGAGCGGCACCGTCGTCAGACCTTCTAATGTCCTGACGAGGTCGAACAAACGGTGGTAGAGCGGCAAGCCAAGGTCAGCCTCCCGGGGACTATCATGCAGCCAAAAGCCTGGAAGCTGGGTCTTTCCTTCAATCGATAAAATCAGTGCTGCGAGATCAAATGCCACAACTTTGAGCGAGTCCACAGCCGCTGTCGTCAGATTGCCATGCAGCCTAACCGAAGGCTGAATACCGCTTTCAGATAAGACTACCTCGCCATGAGCATTGTCCGGGATGATCACGCGGATAACTGTATCAAAATGCTCAGACAGGCGTTTGACCACGTTCTGTGAAGCCTTTCTAAGGTCATCCGCTTCACGTGCAGCCTTCGAAGCCTTTTCCAAGTCCGCCTTGGCCTGTGCGTCCAGACGAGCGATTTCCGCTCCGAAGGTGCGATAATTAGCCGTCAACGTCACATAGCCGCGGGCAGAGGCAAGCCTGTCGGCCGCACCTGTGAGTTCCGCCAATTTCGTCTTTCGGCGTTCGAGCTCCTGCCTAGCCGCCGCAACGTCATAGTTCAGGTTATTTTGCTCACTCTTGAGCGACTGCTGCTGCTCGAGCGCATCATTCTTTTGCTTGAGGAGCACATCGCGCTCAGCCATCCGCTCCGCGATAAACGCCTCCGAATGCGCGCTGATCGGCTGTCCGCACGCATGGCATTTGGGATTTTCTGCGTCGTTCAGAAGCATTTCACGTTTTGGAAGCACTTCGGCCAAGGTCTTCAATTGCGCGACAAGGCCGGCTTGCTCGCCTTCTATCGATGACAACCGATTTTCGGCTTTGCGGATTTCGGCATCCTTCTCGGCAACGGCCTCTTGCGCATCTTTGAGCTTTTGTCCGAGATCCGGATCGGCTGCAGTCACCTCTGCCTGCGCGGCCGCCCCGGCAGTCCGAGACCACAATTCCGGCGAGTCTGAATCTTCCGGATCTCCGCCGAATGCCGCAGCAAGACCGCGTGCGACATCAGCTCGTGTGGCCTCGACGCGGGTCTTCTTCCTATCGGCTTCTTCGGCGGCGCGCCGATGGCTTTGAGCGCGGCGACTGGCATCGATCTCGGTCGGTTGGAGCGCATTGATCAGCAATCGGACAACGGCCAGTCTATCCGCCTTGGACATAGCGCGCGAAGGCGAGCGTGACTGCGTTTCTGCGGCACGCCACTCCAGTATGTCGAGCAATCGGCATTCCTGATCCCGACTGATCCACGCCAGAGCGGCCTCCCACGCATCGTCGGCGCTGCTACCGATCGGCATATGCGGCGTTGCCTCAGGCATGATTACTTCGGCAATTGCCTGCCGAAGCGGAGACATCGTTGTGTTGGGCATATCGCCACTGAAGGCAGCATCGAGATTTCCGCCCTTCTGAGCCAGATGCCTGCCACGCGGGTTACCAATGGGCCGCACAACCACCCACGGGTTGCCATCGAGAATGATTTCCGCACCAACATGAGCATCGGGCATTGCGTTTGCGATCAGTTGCCGTTGGTCGATGGTGCCAAAGCTATCCTCGCCCAGGCAATAGCGCAGCAGGCGGCAGAAGCTGGTCTTGCCACCGCCATGCCCCATAGGATTGCCATCAGCATCAGCGTCCGGAGACCAGACGATATTCAGGCCTGGGCGCAATGAAATGTCGCGCACGACCTGCCCGCGCTCGCTCCAGATGATCAGTCGACGCACCCACAGGCGAGGTTCGCTCCTCCCCGCTTCCGGGATGATCGCGTCAATTGAGGATCTGAAAAGATCAGGCAGCGACGGCTTGGGCAAGGAAGCTATGCTCCTCCTGAGACAGCGCGCTGGTCGCGTTCTGCTGGTTGATGGAACGCATGGCGTGCCAAACGAAATCGGCGCGCCCCTCGGTCGAAGGAGGAAGGCTGATGCTGTATATGGCAGAGCCGCGATCCACGGTGTTGGATGCAACATCGAAGCGCCATGCGCCGTCAGCGGCGAGCCTGCCCTTTGCTTCCGTAAAGCGCGCCAGGTGAGACGAGGCGAAGCTGGCGACAGAAATTCTGGACATGTCTGCTGTCGGGCCAACCAGCCGTCGCCACTCAGCCTGACGATCCGCACTGAGGTGCGGCATCAGAAGATGCGGTTGGGCGGCATACAGGAATGCCAGAATTACCTCCTGAATTGGTCTAGGCTGACGCATTCGCTTGACGATTGCCGCCAGCAAGAGCCGCACATCGACTTCATCACGAATGGCATAATCCCAGTCGCCTTCCGCGACCGCAGAAGTTTCGGGAGCGGCAGCGCTGAGCGCGTCATAGGCGGCTAGGACGAGGCGTTGGGTGCGGTATTCGCCGTATTTGTTGATTTCGTTTTTCTGGAGCACGCGGAAGGTTTCGCTGGGGTAGTCTGCGCCCATCACGTCCTTGGGGTCGAGCACATAGCGCAGCTCGTCGCGGGTCAGGCCATAGGCGAGCGCATACCAGGCATCGAGCTCGGCGCGCAGATGGGCGCGGCGGTCTTCGTCCCAGGCGAAGGGCGGGCCTTCATAGCCCAGATCGCGGGCGAAGGGGGCCATGGAGTGGCTGGTGTAGGTCAGCTCCAGCACGCGCGGGACGATGAAAGCGAGGTCGGCTTCGGAGTATGCTGAAGGTGGAAGGATGGGGAACTGTTTGAGAATTTCTACCGTCAAATGTGTTCCGCCGACGCATTGCCGAGCGACAAAATCCAAGGGCAAAACTGAGAGATTTGCAATGAAGGCCGCTCGGCTCTGGTCGGAGCCCTTAACGAACATATTCCGAATTGAATGACCAATAGCGTACCTTGGATACGCGCTCGCAATAGAGGTCCTTTCGTTCGTAGCGTTGGTGATATCGCGCCAGCCCATAAGCCACTTCAGTTCAGGCCGGGAATGTAGTCGACTATCTACCAGAGGCCCTGGCAACCAATACCGCGGGCGAAGCTCAAAATCAGGATCAGACTTTTCGGCGAGTGTTACATCTCTACTGCTTCCGCCGTTGGCATCGTATGTTGCCCAGCGATGATCAAATATGTGGATCATTTTGGCTTCATATAGCGGAACGTATCGAGGTTCCCCGCTGTCAGTTTGCCATTCACTTTGACACAAGTGGTAGCCCATGTCCGAAAGCTGAGATGCACTACGAAACAGTGGGCTGCTATCAGCCATGTCGAACATTTTTGTCATATATTCAAAGTGCCAAGGCGAACCTGGGACACCTTTTGAATCTTCAATCAGTACCGGCACACGCGCATAGATTTGAGCTGTTAGTTCGGCATCGCGACGTGCACGGAATACAGGGGTAGTTTTCGAATTGGGGTTTATCGCTGCTATTTGTGCAGGTGAGAGGGTAAAACGACGTTCGCCCTGCTCAAGCTGAACTGGGTCAGTCAAAAAGAAGGCGAAGCCCGCCTCTGCCACATCGCTGCCGAGCGTCAAAAGTGCGAATTTCATCCGGCTGTCGACCGCCGGGAACAGTTTTTCCCTGTTCTCAAAATCGAACAGCTCGGAAAGGCGCTGGTTGCTCACTAGATGCCCGAAGAAGGGTGCAGTTGTAGCATCGGTAGCTATGCCGGTAGGAACAATTACACCTGCACTGCCATGCGCATTAACCAGGTTCAAGAAATGTTCGGCGAACAGAGCATAGGTGTTAACATCGCCGCGCCCAGTCCATGGATAGCGCCGCGCCTTCGACACTTTGGCAAAACCAATCTTGGTCGGGTCTTCGTCCTTAGGTGACGAGAAAAACACTGTTGATGCTTCGGCCACACGCTTTGCCATCTCGAACGCTTGATGCAGCTGGTGCGCGGGACTGCCCTCTTCGGTCTCGGCAAGTGCTTTGATAAGATTTGTGCGCGCCGCCGCGTTGGGGGCGCTGGCAATATCGGGGTCGCGGCTAGCAAAGAACTCTTGCTCTTGCAGCTTGATCCGTTCCCACGGCGGGTTGCCCAGCACGACATCGAACCCCCCTTTGCCGATCATCACCTCAGGGAAGGCGAGCGGCCAATGGAAGGTGCGGGCAAATCCAGCAGTATCGATAGCGGCAGCCTCGAGCGGCCCGTAAATCTGCCCGCCGGTGACCCGCGTGCGCAGATGTGACGTGGTCGGCACCGTCACGGTGTTCGCATCTGTAGGCACGCCGCCCCTCTTAGGCAGCAGGAAGGCGGCGATGTAGAGATCGCAGGCGACCTTGGTGGCATAGCGCTTCGGGTCTGCCTCCCACGCGGCGAAACGGCGGCGCTTTTCCGCGATCTGGCTGACGCTGTCTTCGGGCAGATGGCGCAGATCGTCCATCGCCGCCGCCAGCTTGGCCGGGGGCAGCGTGCCACCGCCGCCGATGAAATCGAGCGTGCCCTGGCCCTTCTTCTCATCTTTGTTGCGCTTAGCGAAATACTTCGCAGTATCCTTGTCGTCGCCGGTCAGCGGCTTGTAGGCATCATCAGGAATGCCCTCATCCAGCGCCTTCAGGTCGAACACGCCCAGCAGGCTGTCCCCGCACTGGATATTGGCATCAAGGAAGCCGAGCGGCTTGCCCGGCTCCACCGATTCAATCCACAGCGCCACCTTGGCCAGCTCGATCGCCATCGGGTTGCGGTCCACCCCGTGGATGCAGTTGCGCACCACATCGCGCATCGCCGCATTGTAATCGGGCGCATCAGGATTGCGCAGCTGCGCCACCCGCGTCGCCATCCGCCGCGCTGCGCCCAGCAGGAAGTGGCCCGATCCGCAGGCGGGATCGATGACGTTGAGGCCCAGGATGGCCTCCGCGCCACCCTCTGCCTCGGCCCGCTCCAGCACCGGATCCAGCGCAGAGTCGAGCAGGCACTGCACAAGGCTGTCCGGCGTGTAATAGCTGCCTGATACCTTGCGAGCATTGCCGCGCGCTTCCGCGCCGCCAGCGAAGCTGAAGGTGCGCCCCTCATCCTCGCGCACCGGCACAAGTTCGAGCAGCCCTTCATAGACGCTGCCCAGTTCCTCGGTCGCCATATCGCGCCAGTTGATCCGCACGCGGCGGCCATCCTCGATCAGCCAGCCCAGCTTGAACGCAGCCGCCAGCAGCGCGCGGTTGGGGATTTGCGCCGCATCGAGATCGGGGGTGAGCGCACTTTCGAACAGCCCGCCGAGCGCCGGGAGCCCCAGCGTCTTCTCGCCACGCTCCAGTGCGCGGAAGGTCACCTTCACGCCTTCCCAGGCATCATGGTGATGATCATGCGCGTTTCGGCGCGTTGACCGGTCACGCATCCACGCAAAGCCATAGTTGCTGCTGTAAAGATCGCGCACCGCCTTTGGCGTTGCAGGCGGGTGCAGCAGATCGCGGTCTTCGGCCACGCCAAGGAAGATCAGGCGATAGACCACGCGCAGCATCTGTTCGAACAGGTGCGGCATGGTCAGCTGATTGGTATCAAGCCGCTCCCGTATGGCGGGGTTGGCATCAAGAATGCCCTGGCCCAGCGCCATCAGCGCTTCCTCGACATTGACGCGCAGCCGCTCACGCGCGGAGGTGCCCGCCCGCATGCCAGCCTCGCGCCAGCGTTCCAATGCGCAATCGCTGGCCGCCGCGCCCTCGACACCAAAGCGACTGGCGTGGATCAGCAGCCATAATGCGGCGAAATCGGCGAACATCTCGTCACGGAAGATCGCGCCAAGGTCTGCCTCGATCCAAGCGGGCCGGGTCAAGCTGGCATTGTCCCGCATCAGCCGCACCCGATCGCCTGCAAAGACGAGGCCCCAGTAGAAGTCAGGATTGGCATTGAGCCAGTCCTGCAACAGCACGGTGGGCGAACGGCGCGCAATGCGGCCATCGGCGCCATCGCCGAATTCGGACAAAGCGCGGGCGAAGCCATCGCCAGCCTTGCCCTTTTCCGCAGGGGCTGGTGGGGAGACCACTATAGGCACACGCCCGCCCTTGGCTTCCCACGCAATGGTGAAGCGCCTGTCCTCACGCGTGTGGTGGTGCGGCCCGGTCAATTCAAAGCCAAACGCCTGTTCGAGCAAGTTGCGGGCAAACTCTGCCGTCTGCTGCATCGTCGGCTGCTCGAGCCGCGCGTAACCCTGCCAATGGGCCTGTGCGATGCGGAAATAGCGTGTGATCTCGTCGCGCAGGCCGGTGCCTTTGGGGCAGCCATAGTCCGCCGCCGTCTTCTGATCGGGCGCGGCGGAAGCGATGGCCTGAACCTGATCGGGCGCGATCAGCCCGCCTTCGATCGTGAGCGCGGCAAAGCCGGTGTCGCTTGCGCGTTTGGTGGGCCGAGACATCAGTTCACCTCCGGCAGCAGGACATAGAGGCCGATGATATCCGCCGGGAGCACCGGGGTCACCTTGACGGTCGCACCGCCGCCTGCCGCTTCGGTCAGGCGCAGATGATCGTGCGACAGTGCTTCACCCCTTTGATGCGCGAAGGCTTCTATGGCCGGGCGATAGGCCGAGAGACGCTCATGCGCGGCCTCGATCTGCCGAATGCGGGCGCTTTCATCCATGTTGCTCGATGCTTCGGCCTCAAGCAGCGTCAGCGCGTCTTCGGCATTGAGCGCGACATCCTGGCCGAGACCGGAGAAGGCAAGCCCGGTTGCCTCTTCGGCCAGCAGCAGCCGGTTCAGGCGTCCGCTCGTCACCAGCTTGTAGCGCAGCCGCAGGACGAGCAATGTTGTCATCTGGGTGACCGCCCGCGTCCGCCACACGCCGGCGCGGCCAAGGGCCTTGCCGTCTGCGCCCGCAGGATCGAGTGCGCCTTCGGCCAATGTTTCGGCCAGCACCGCGACGATGGGATGCACCCGCCCGACATAAGTGACGCCGGGAAGGGGATCATCCTCGAAACTGATCCGCCTCGTGCCACGCAGGCCGCGCTGCTGGAGCCGTTCGCGCATCATGTCAGGCAAGAAATCGGTGTGGAGAAGGGAGTGTCCCTTTGAAGCCTCAAGCGGGGCCTGCAAACGCTTCAGGGCGCGCTCTGTGAAACGGGAAACCTCTTGCGGGCCTCCGTTGAGCGCCCGCATCTTGCGCCATTCGGGCAGAACTTCATCGGGCTTCAGAGCGCCCTGTGCATAGCGTGCGCGGCTGGCCTTCGCGCCTTCCGCCGTATCGCGCCACTGGCGTTCGAACTGCTCGGCGCCCGGCCCGAAATCAAACGCCATCTGGCTGCGGGCACTTCCGCCGCGATGAAGCAGAACCGCCTGCATCAGCGCCGATGTCACGCTCTCCTGGTCCTCCGGCATAGGGACGCTCACGCCGGTCGCCTTCTCGATGGCTTCAGCCTTGCGCAGGATCACGTTGAGCACGGCACCGTCGATTGGGCTGTTGTCGCCGTACATCATGATTGAGCGCACGACCTTCGCCCGTTGGCCGAACCGGTCGACCCGGCCTTCGCGCTGTTGGTGCCGCGTCGGGTTCCAGCTGAGATCATAATGGACCACCGCATCGAACAGGCTCTGGAGGTTGATCCCTTCCGACAGGCAGTCCGTCGCAACCAGGATACGGTTCTCATGCGGCTCCAGCGCATCCACCCGGACCCGGCGTTCGTCGGGTGCCAGCGTGCCGGTAACCACCGCGATCTGGTGTTTGGGGAAGATTGTGCGGAGCGTTTCTCCCAAGGCTTCAGCCGTCGCAATGAAGCGGCAGAAAATGACCGGCTTTACGCCGTCCTTGAGCAACGGCTTTAGTTCAGCGACGAGCTGTCTCACCTTCGGATCGTCATCACGGCTGCTGCACAGGGTTTGTGCAAGGTCGATCAGGCCGCTTAGCGCGGCTCCCTCTTCGCCATGTTCGCTCGCGGTCGCAGGTTCTACATCACTCTCATTGAGCACGCCGTCTTCGGCATCGAAAACGACCGGTTCTATCGCTTCCTCCTCGGCCATGCCGCCAAGCCGGTTGCGAAGAGCGCTTAGGGCCGCAGCGGGTGAGGAGCCGACGCAGCGCATCAGGGCAAGGGTGCCCCAGAAGGCAAGGCGGCGATGGCGCTGATCGGACCCGGCGCGCTCGGTCACCGACAGGCAATAGTCGAGCACGGCATCCTGAAAGGCCGCAAAGTCGCCTGTCAGAGTGAACGGCGCTTCCCTGGTCTCATGTTTCGCAAAGGCGCGCTGTTCGTCCCAGCCGTCCTGAATGTCTGGGCGGCGACGCTGTACAAAATGCTGCGCCAGACGTCGGGCGTAGCGTTCTCGTGCATTGTTGTCGCCCGCATCGGGGCCGCCCTGCAGATCCTTGTGCACAAGGCCGAGCAAACGGTCGTAGGCCACGGTGTCGCCGCTGTGGGGTGTGGCCGTAAGCAGCAGCAAGTGCCGCTCGCTGTCCGCCGCCAGGCGTTCCAGCAAACCGTAGCGTTGATGCTTGCCACGTTCGTTGCCGACGCAGGCGTGCGCCTCATCGACAATGACAAAGGGCGGGCAAGCCCGGGCAAAATCGTCCCGGCGACTGTCGGCCTTGATGTAGTCGAGGCTGACGACCGTAAAGGGATAGGCCTCGAATAGGCTTTGTGAGGTAGGCAGCCCGCGCTCCAGGCCGCGTGCCCTGGCGGCAGTTACAGCAACCGCGTCGATATCGAACTTTTCGCCAAGCTCGCTCACCCATTGATCGACGAGATGCGGCGGGCAGAGCACAGCGAAACGATCAACAATTCCGCGATCCAGCCATTCGCGTAGAATCATGCCTGCTTCGATGGTTTTGCCAATGCCGACATCGTCTGCAATCAGCAGCCGAGCAACTGATTGCTTGAGCGCCATCATGAGCGGAACGAGCTGATAGGCGCGAGGCTCGACCCCAAGATGGGCTGCGCTTCGAAATGGCCCAGCCCCGCGGCGAAGAGACAGCCGCAAAGCATCCGCCAGCAATCTGGCACCGTCCTGCGTGTCCAAGCGATCAGAGGTCGGTGCGGCAAAACTTGCGGCTGCAACCGGAGACGTTTCCAGTGCGGGTGCGATCAGCTGGGCGTCATCGTCCGTGCCCGACAATGGCCGCACATTGAGCAACTCTTCCGACGGCGAAGGCAAAACAATCCATTCGCGGCCGCGCGCACGCACCATGTCTCCGGGAGAAAAAACAACCGCGTTCATGCGCAAATTCCCAAAGCTGCAAGAAGTTCGTTCCGAGCCTGCTCGTCGGGCGTCAGGGGTAAGGAAATGATGTCGAGAATGCCGAGCGCCGAAGCTTCAGTCACGAGGCCGGGTGTCGGGCCGCCAGGAATTGCGAGGACACCTCGCGCAGGCCAGAACAATTGTTGCACCGATCCGTCGATCGTAATCGCGGAAGGCGTGGGAACGCCCCATTGCTCAATCGCAGTCAGCCATGGATGCTCCGTTTCTGTGTTTTCGGACGCAACTTCGCTTGCCTGTGCAAGCCTGCACAGGACATCGATCACCTGATCATGACGACGATCGATCAGCTCGTGATCAGGCTGATTGAAATATGACAGGATGCAGCGATAACATCCGGCAACGCAGGCATCATCAGTTTCCAGCATATCGGCCGGGTTAAACGGTTCGCGATAATGCATGAGCGTGAGCGCCACCTGAGCGACTTCGGCAACCTTATTGGGATCAGCCACCAACCGATTCAGCACGCCAGCGCCGCCCTCGGTTGCTTCGTAAAGCAGGATGGCATTGCGGATGTCACGGCTCGGTAACGGCTCGCCGAGAATCTCGCCTTCCTCCAACTCGAAAACCAGCTGTGTGCCGCGAATAACCGCATGCTGGAATGTCGCCATTTCCTCCGTGCTAAAGGAGACCTGTGGCTGCAAAAGCAGTGCGTTCTTGTGATCCTCGACCATCGGGACGATCCGCTGCGGCTTGGCCTGTGTCGGATCGCCCATGCCATCATCATCGTCACCGTTGGCCGGGTCTTTCAGCCAACGTCCCGAATTCGGGTCGATAAAGAATCCGCAGATCGATTTCGATTTGCGCCGCCGCAGCCCCTTGTTGATGCGCGAGAGCTTTGTTGCTGCGCCATAATCCAGTCGCAGCAAATCTTCTCCAGCGTGACCGAGCACCGTGGACCGGATGTCTGGCGCCCCATTGTGGACCGGCCATTGAAAGACCGTCTGGATCTCGAAACCCCGGCGTTGACGGTCTTCGTCATTGGCCGTGATCCGCTCTGCCGGTGCGGTCTCGACATTGTCGATGCGGAACACAGTATCGAGCCGCTCGGCACCACCCAGCGAAGTGTGGCACGCGTGGCAGCGTTCCTGAAGCTCGTCGGTATGTGCTGCTCCGCACTCCGGGCACAGGATCAGTGTCGACGTTGCCAGCTGTCCGTTGTCCATTCGGCCCTCGGCGGGGAGTTTTGCCTTGGTGACGCGGTACGCCCGACCTTCATGATAGATCATGCTGTTCGGACCGAATTCGGCGATCGCGAGGAAGCGCGGGCGCTGTAAAACCGCGCTCTTGGCAGCCGGGATGAAGGCATAAAGCGGGAGGCGGGGGAAGTTGTAGCCTGGTAGAAAGCCCTCGGTGGCGAGGTAGCGATAGGTGTAGAAATCCGAACTGTTGGATGCCTTCCCACACTCAAGGATCTCAAGTTCCCTGGATGCATTGCGATACCGCCCGGCCGCTGCGGTTCTCTCCCCAGCTTTCAGCCCCACCTTATTCTGGATAGCGTGAGCCAGCTCCTGCTCGCGGCGCGCGCTGCTGTGCAAATTGCGCCAGCGATCGAACGCCTCACTCAACGAGGCCAAGGCCTCCTTGTCGGTCCGTTCGACAAAGGCATCGACGTCAGCAAGCCACGGTGCGTCACGAAGATTAACAGCAGGTAGCATGGCATTGATGAGGCGGCGCATGATTGGCTTGGCTGCCCCACTTGCTGCAAGCACCTGTAGGCCCTCGTTGATTTCTGCCGTCAACGGCTTCCCATCCCCACCCATGTCCAGGTTTTCCGGAATGGCGGATTTCAGCGGCACATTGGCTGCAGCCAGCCATTCGGCGTGGAGGTGGCTGCGGAGCAGATCCTGATTGGCGAGATCAAGCGCTGGCGGTCGCACGGCGCCTGCAACCACTGCCTGCTGATCGGTGAAATAATATTGATCGTGGGGCGACTGGGCAGCGCAATAGACAACGATCAACGCGGCTTGCCCGCTGCGCCCTGCTCGGCCTGAGCGCTGGGCATAGTTGGCGGGCGTCGGAGGCACGTTACGCAGGTAAACAGCATTCAACGCGCTGATATCGACGCCAAGCTCCATTGTCGGTGAGCAGAACAGCGCAGGAAGGAAGCTGTTCGGCTCACCTTGCTCTCGCATCTGCTCAAGATTGGTTTTCAACCTTTCACGATCCGGCTGCTCAAAGCGAAAGCGGTCTTCCCGCCACGCCCGGACTTCCTGATCGACCTGTGCCGTGTGTTCCCTGGCCTCGAAACTGTAGGGAAGATTGCCGGAATGGCTGAGCATATCGGCGACCTGCTCGTACAAATCCCGGAAAAACAGGTTTTGCCGCTTGCCATCACGACGTGTGTCAGCGGGGATCAGGCGGATTGCTGTCGGCGCCATACGCCATGCCGGCGCTTCATAACCGACATTGACCCGTCGAACGAACTGATGGGCCTCGGCAGCCTTCAGCAATGTCTCGATCAGTTCGTCATATTCTTTCGCCGGAACCTGTTCGTTGTTCCAAAGCTTGGGATGGCGCAGGGCTTTGCCGAGCTTGCTCTGGCGACCAGCCCGCAGAATCAAGGCTGCTTCAGAGGCACGGATGGTGCCGCTTCGGGGCGGCGAAATCATCAGGAAACCGCACTCCCGCAGCGTGTTTTCCTCCTCCCTGTCGATAGCCCAGGGAAGCCGGAGGCGGTTGCGTGATACTTCGGCCGATTGCTTCACCTTGCCACGGTCAAGAGCGTCCGTCGCAACCGCGAGACCCTGCCGCATTTGATCGAACAGGATTTCGAACAAATGACGCCTCTGGGCTGGCGTTGCGGATGCCAGGCGCGGATTGCTGGCAAACTCTTCATCGTCGGCAATCAGATCATCCAGTCCCGGGAAGTGAGCCGTGATCAGGCCGACTTCTTCCAGATTTGGATTTGTATAGCGCCACCCTCTGCGCAAATCTGCCCAAAGCCGGTGAGCCAAAACTTCGGACAGAGCCTCTTGGGCCTCTTGCCGGTTCTGGTAGCCCTTGGCGTTCGGATCGAGCATCCATTCGCCGAGCCGGTCCTTGTCGTCGAGGTCGAAGCCCAAGGCCAACCGCACGGCCTCACCAAACTTGTCTGCCTTTAGCCCTTGAGGCCCAGCATTCCTGACCGCTCGCAGGATCGCTGCACGCAGAAGGGTGACAAAGATAAAGTCATTGAAGTGACCTGCCTGAAGCGCTGCATCTTGCCGGTTGTCGGTGAAGCCCAGCAATTTGCGGGTATGCGGGTCGAGCGACCCATCCCGCTCCATCCATGCCAAAATGGTGGCAACGATCAGTGTGGTAGCCGAACTTCGTCCTTCAGCGGACAGGCCGGCCAGCTTGTTGATTTCACGCGCTTGTGACGCTGGTTGATGACCGCATTCCGGGCAGAAGCGGTACTTTCCGGAAAAAAACCACGCCGGGATGCCCTCGTCGCCAAAGCTGCCGTCGGGACGCACCATGACAAGGCGCCCTTCATGCTTTCCGCGATGCGCAGACTTCAGGCGGATCTCACCGCTCGCCGTAGGCTCCAGCCATTCGTCAGGATAGTCATCTGGACTACCCGCAAACCGGAAACCTGCGTTGACCGCAGGCACCAGATAACCCGTTTCTGTGCCATTAGGCTCTGCCTCGTCGCGGGCAGCTTCATCGATCGAGCGAGCAATAACGCGATGCGCGCCATCAGCATTCGTGATGGACACGCTATGGTGTTCCTGACCGCATTCACGGCAGAAGAACAATGGGTAGAGCCGGGCCTCAGGATCATCAGGATGAAACTTTTGTCCCTCGAGACTGACCCGGCGCTGTGCGGACGGTTCCAGTGTCGAATAGGCCTGACCCGCACCGGAGATGAAACGGTGAAGTTTGAACGCAAGAAAGGCCCTTGAAGACGTCCCTCCACGCTCACTCTCGGGCTTGCCCATCATGGCGAGCATGTCGGCTATCGCGCGACTGCAATCCTCTTCGGGCGCGCCCGTCTGAAGGCTCAGCGCTTGCGCTGCAGTGGTAAGGGTCATCGGCTTTCGGCGCCGCAGCTTCTCGGCGTCGTCAAGACCAACCTGAGTCTCGATCCAGCACGCCAGCGGATGAAGTGTGAGATCAGCATCCGTGAGATTGCCGGCAAGCGGCTGCAGCACAGCCTGGCGAAGCTGTTCTCCGAGCGTTTCTGCCTTGATTGCGGGAGATGTGGCGCGCGCGAGACTTTCATCGATGATACTACCAATACCGATGGACTGCCCAAACAGCTTGGTCGCAACTTCGGCAACCGCTGCCGCTCTCTCGGCTTCGTCGGGCGAACTCGACATCGTGGCCGACGTGCCGATACAAATCAGATCCTTAGATGGCGTAAGGCGCTGTTTTACCCGCCGAACCAGCATCGCGACATCGGCGCCTTGCCGGCCACGGTAGGTATGAAGTTCATCGAGAACGAGGAAATCGAGGTTCTGGGCATTGTCTATGACCGCCCGATCGAGGCGCTCCTGCCGGGTCATCAGCAGTTCGAGCATCATGAAGTTCGTCAGCAGGATATCGGGCTTGTCCCGTGATATCTGCTGACGCTCTTCGTCCGTTTCCTGGCCGGTATAGCGCGCGACGGTAGGACGCAGGTGTGCCGGCAAACCGGCATCATCAACAAATTTACGGATCTCTCCGAGCTGCGAATTCGCCAATGCATTCATCGGATAAATGATGATCGCCTTGGTACGCGGGGCTTCTCCGGCCTGCTTCGCCCGGACGATTGCATCAACGATCGGCACGAAAAAGCACAGAGATTTACCCGAACCCGTTCCGGTCGTGACAACGAAGCTCTCACGGTTCCGGGCCTTCGCAATGGCCCGCTCCTGATGGCGGTGTAGGCGGATCGGTGTTCGATCTGGTCCTGCGGCGAAGATCGACGCCAGCTCTGGCGCAACGTCACCTGATACGACCAGTTCGTCGATCGATTTTCCAGCTTCAAATCGTGGATTGATCGTGATCAGCGGGTCGGGCCAGAAACGGCCCTGCTCATAGATGGACCGCACCTGCTGATCGATTTCTGGCGCACGGATGGCAGAGAAAGAACGAGCGAATGAAGCGTATCGGTCAACGAGCGCTTTATCGAGTTCGAAGATGTTCACGCCCTTTGATCCTCCACAGAATCTCGATTTTGCAAAACGATCTGCTGGTCTTGGGGACGTCGCGCTGCGGGGTCCGTATCTAATCCGAGCCGTTTAAGTGCGTAGTAAAGCATTGCCCGCCGGACAGGGATGGTCGTCACCCCATTTTCCATACCGTAGTCGAGCTCGATCGCCTTGCGCTGACCAGCACTCAGTTCGGGATGTGGCACAATCTGGAGATCAACCTGCTCTTCCCATTCGCTATCGACCGAAGACCGCGCATCAGCAGGCTTTGATGAGCGGGTATCGGTAATTCGCGAGAGAACAAAGTCCTTGAAGGCGCTGCTACGTTGGCAATATGCGCGAGCATGCCATCTGAACCCGTCAAACACCAAGGCATGGGGTTCGATCCACCGCCAAGCTGGCTCGGGCGATGACATGGATTGATAGAAAACTTCGATCGCCTCGTGCCGCTTGATCGCCGTCACCATCGCCCGCAAAGTTTTGGGCGAGACACCTCGAGCAGGCGTCGGAGCGCAGGCAAAGCTTGGCAAACCCCCGATCCAACTGTCCTCGGCGGCAATGATGCCATCCGAGAGCGATCTGAGCTGAGAGAGATACTGGGCTGCGTCTGGCTGGTGGAACACGGGGCTGAAGGACGAGCTACGGACGTACGTCCTGGCGCTCTTGTCGTAGACCATGTTTGCTTCGGCTAGGCCGAGATATCTGTTCAGATCCGTCGATGCCTGATTGATCGAAACGCCGAAAACATCGATTAGGTCACTGCGGTTGACGTGGCCCTCCCAGAAGAGCCTGAATTCGATGAATTCGAGGCGGCTCTCAACGCCGCGCCTCAATCCCGATTCGCTGTCCATGCCCCGATCCCCCAAGAAACTGGGCTAAACCAGTTTCTGTATGGGTAAGCGTAGTGGATGCTTGATGTCGAGGCAACGAGATTCGGAAAAGTCCTTGCTGTTATGTTGGTCGACCTACCCGCGGCTAACTGTCTCTGAGCTCGCCAGAAATTCTGAGACTTTCTGACAGGTTTTTCGGCGTGGCATGCGCCCGTCCCGTAGGTCCTGAACGAAGCGAGGATCTGCCACGACGTGCCGACCGAAGGTGCTCGGCGACGTCCGAGTTTGCACCAGATATTCCTCAATCTGCTCCAGAAGCTCCATGATCGTAGACTCGCTTTACCCTTGCGTTCTTGTTATGTTCTTACTAGGAAGGCTTCCTAGAGTCTAGGATCGATTTTCCTAGGCGCCTGCGATAGGACTGTCAGTCATGGACGACGCACGGAGAGCCCTGGACGAGCTCATTCAGAAGCGAGGAGTGAACTATTCCTCGGTTTCGCGCCTGCTGGGGCGCAATGCCGCTTACATCCAGCAGTACATTCGGCGCGGAAGCCCGCGGCAGCTGGACGAGCAGGATCGCTCGGTTCTGGCGCGATTCTTCGGGGTCGATGAGAAGATTCTCGGTGCTCCTGCCCGTCGCTCAGGCCCAGTCGTCGAACTGGTCCATGTGCCTTTGCTCAATGTCGAGGCATCAGCCGGCCACGGCGCGCTCGCGGAGATGGAAGCCAAATCAGCGCAATTCGGCTTCGACGAGAAGTGGCTACGCCGGCTGACCGCGAGCAAGGCATCGAGCCTGTCGATCATCGCCGTGCATGGTGACTCCATGGAGCCCACTCTTCATGATGGCGACGAAGTGATGGTCGATCTCGGGGACGGCCAGGCACGCCTGAGAGACGGGATCTATGTCCTGCGGATGGACGATATGCTGAGCGTCAAGCGGATTGCCCTCGAACCGCAGGGCAAGCGCGCCTCAGTCCTGAGCGACAACCCAGCCTATCCGAGCTGGCGCGGTCTTGAGAAGCGGACGCTCAATATCGTCGGGCGGGTTCTCTGGTTCGGACGGGCGCTCTAAGGTGGCCATATGATACTCGCCTTGCTTGCCGCCTCTATCGTCGCCTCTGGACAGACATTCACCTGTACACCGACGCACGTCTGGGATGGTGACGGTCCGGTCTGGTGCGCAGAAGGTCCTCACCTTCGGATTGCCGGCATCGCTGCGCGGGAAATGGACGGCACCTGCCGGACCAATCAGCCTTGCCCCGCTGCCTCGGCGATTGAGGCGCGCGATGCGCTGGTACAGCTGATGGGCGGCGCGCGCGGAACGATCTCGACCGGTCATGTGGTG
This sequence comes from Erythrobacter donghaensis, assembly GCF_001557325.1. Classification (GTDB taxonomy): domain Bacteria; phylum Pseudomonadota; class Alphaproteobacteria; order Sphingomonadales; family Sphingomonadaceae; genus Erythrobacter; species Erythrobacter donghaensis_B. The sequence goes on along the minus strand of NZ_LSJS01000207.1, from coordinate 1,030 downwards.
GTAAAGGGGCCGCGGCTGACATGCCGCTCCGAGGGGGGCGCAGGCGGAAACAGGACCGCTGCCTGGTGCCGCCTGCCGTCAGGCGCAGATCTGTCATGCGCCATGATCAAGACCGGCATTGTCCTGCGCTGGGATCGCTACTGGAAAGGCCCGGCTTGCCGGTGAGCAGCACCACGCATCTGACCGGCATCATCGAGCGGGCAGCAAACGGGCCGGTGCTGCGCACTGATGGCGGCGGGACATGGGAACTCGACAACACCCGCCAGGTACGCAAGTTTATCGGCTCTCGCGTCGAAGTGGTCGGCGAGCGTTCGGGGTTCAACGGATTTACCTGCGAACAGATATGGCTGGCCGGCCAGCCTCGTCCGACAGCATTCAAACTCCGCATCGAATTCCTTCTTGCCGCCGCCTTCGTCGCCTACGGACTCTACGCGACAGTTAGCGCCGTCGTGAGCGCGCTAAGCTGATGCTCAGCGACTGGGAACTCTGGGCCTGCGCCAACCATGTCTTGCAAACCCATGGTGACAAAGCACCCCTGCACGTCGCCGAGCAGATTGGTGCTCTTGCGCTTGCCGGCGACGAAGCAGGCATTCGAACATGGCAGGCTATCGCTGAGCGGATTATCCAGCTGAGCTCCAACGCCTCTGACAAGCCACTGCATTAAGCATCACCGACGAGACCGGCCCGGTCATCCGATTGGCGAGAGATCGCCGGGAAAGAGACAGGATTGCGCGCCTGCGCCGCCATGGCTGTCGCTTTCGATGGTGAAGCCGCGCATGCGTTCGACCAGATGACGAGCAAGATCGACCCTGGCGCTGCGCTGGGCGCGCGGATCATCGGCATTGAGACGAACGAGCGTGCGCTCCGGCGCAACGGCCAGCGCGACTTCGAGGTGCGTGAGAAGGATATCGTCGGAGATTCGGGGCATGGACCAATGAGAACAAATAAAGAACTTCTCGTCAACCGGCAGTGTGCGGACGCATGGGGACAGCAGGTCGCTAGATGCCGATCTCGAATGGCTTGGTGATCG
>NZ_LSJS01000206.1 GCF_001557325.1 Erythrobacter donghaensis | reverse complement strand
CCCCGCCTCCGCCGCCGCTCCCGGCCTTTTCCGATCCCGCTCCGGCCGAGGACGACTACGCCGATCCCCCGCTCGGCGAAGACACGCCCTACTCCGAGGACGACGAGGGCGAGGAGGACGGCGGATCGCAGTTCGATTACCGTGCCCCCTTCACCCGGCGGCGCAACCCCTTGCGCATGTGGACGCTGGCCGCGGTGATCTTCGCCCTGCTCGCGGGCGGCACCGCGGTCGCGGTCAATTACTACGGCCTGCCCGAATGGCTCCCGCTCCAGCGCGCCACCTTCGGGATCGGCCGTCCGGGGCTGAAGCTCGATTTCCCCACGACCGAGCAGAAGAAGGACACGCTCGAGAACGGGCAGGAAATCTTCCGGGTGCGCGGCACGATCAGCAACACCGCGAGCGAGAGCCTCGATCTGCCCAACGTGCTGGTGGTTTTCCGCGACCGGCGCGAACGCGATATCGTCGATTGGGTGGTGGTGCCCTCCAAGCGTCGCCTCGCGCCGGGCGAGACCGTCACCGTGACCGAGGCGATCGCCGACATCCCGCCGAACGCCGAGGGTGCGTGGATCGGCTGGGCGCAGCAATAGGACGGCGACGAAAACCCCGCGTCAAAGTGCTTGCGCGAGCGAAGACCCCTTGCTAGGGGCGCGCTCCTACCGCGGGGCCAGCGCTTTGGCTGCCCCGGCAAACCCGAGTGCGGTCGTGGCGGAACTGGTAGACGCGCAACGTTGAGGTCGTTGTGGGCGAAAGCCCGTGGAAGTTCGAGTCTTCTCGACCGCACCAAACATTCCCCGCTGAAATCGGGCCCTGCTGAAGTCGGGATTTCGCCTTCGGGCACCCCGCGCCCCGAAGTGCCGCAGCCTCGGGTGAATCTCGCCCCGGTCGAGGCCGGTCTTGCGGCAAAGCGCGCAGAAAGCGCCGCATTTCCCGGCACCTGCTCCCCTGCGATGACACCGGGGATGGTACCCTACCCTTTGTTAAGGGCCGGTGGGGCAAGGGGCAGACGTGAAGGAATCCCAGCGCCTCGATGCCATCCGTAGCCTCGGCCTCGATGCGGTGCCCGATCGCGACCTGTTCTCGCGCGTCACCCTGCTGGCCAGCACCATGTTTGGCTGTCCGATCGCGCTGCTTTCGGTGGTCGAGCAGGATCGCCAGTGGTTCCTCGGGCGCACCGGCATCGAACTGATCGAGACCCCGATCGGCGAATCCTTCTGCGCGGTGTGCATCCACAGCGAGGCGCCGATGCTGATCGCCGATGCCCGCCTCGATCCGCGCCTCGCCGACAATCCGCTGGTCACGGCCTCCCCCCATATCCGCTCCTACCTGGGCGTGCCGATCCGCTCGGATGGCGGCATCCTGGTGGGCGCGCTGTGCTGCATCTCGCCCGAGCCCAACGCCTTCCGCCCGGATCAGATCGCCCCGCTGGCGATGCTCGCCGAGCTGGCCGAGCAGTCGATCGCGCTGCATGGTCGCACCCGCGCGCTCAGCAACGCCAATGCCGCGCTGCGCCAGTCGAGCCAGATCTTCCGCCAGGCCGAGCGGGCCGCCAATGTCGGCAGCTGGCGGGTCGAGATCGCCACCCAGCAGCTTCACTGGTCGGACCAGGTCTTTGCCATCAACGGGCTCGAACCCGGGCCCGCCCCGACGGTCGAGGAGGCCATCAACCTCTACGAGCCCGAGGACCGCGCGATGGTGATCCAGAAGCTCGAGCAGACCGTCGCCGACGGGCGCCCCTTCCTGTTCGAGACCAGCATCCGCCGGCAGAACGGCCAGCGGCGCCGCATCCGGGTGGTGGGCGAAAGGGTCGATGTCGACGGCGCGCCCGACAGCGTGGCGGGGATCATCCTCGATTGCACCGAGGAGCACCTGCGCAACGTCGCGCTCAAGCGCGCGGCCGAGCGCGACCGGCTGACGGGGCTCTACAACCGCGCCAGCTTCGACCGCCAGCTCGCCAAGGCGATGCAGCGAGTCGAAAGCGAGCCGGTCACTATCGCGCTGCTCGATCTCGACGGGTTCAAGGACGTCAACGACATGCTCGGGCATCTGGTCGGCGACCGGGTGCTGGAGACGATCGCCAGCCAGCTCCAGCTGCGCACCCGATCGGGGGTGTTCCTGGCGCGGTGGGGCGGCGACGAGTTCGCGCTGCTGTTCCCGGCCGGCATGGCAATGGGCGAGGTGATGCGCTTTCTCGACGAGATCATCGCCGAGCTCGACGACATGCCCCCGTTGGGCCACGCGATGCTGAAGATCGGGGCGACCTGCGGGGTCGCCTGCATGACCACTGCGGGCAGCGGCGAGGAGATCATGCGCCGCGCCGACCTCGCGCTCTATCGCGGCAAGGAGCTCGGGCGCGGCACGGTGGTGGTCTGGGACGAGCAGATCGAAGCCCGCCAGTGCGAGCGCCAGCTGGCGATCGCGCGGCTGCGCAGCGCGCTCAACAGCGACCGCGCCATCGCCGCCTATCAGCCGATCATCGAACTCGCCACCGGCCGGGTGGTCGCGGTCGAGGCGCTGCTGCGGCTGCGTGACGAGAGCGGCACGATCATCGTCGCCAGCGACATCTTCGCCGCGCTGCTCGATCCCGAATTGTCGCGCCGGGTGAGCCGGGTGATGCTCGACCAGGTGGTCGAGGACGGGCCTGCGATCCTTGCGCAGTTCGGCCCGGACGTGCGGATCGCGATCAACCTTTCCGATGCGGATCTGCGGCGCGGCGATTTCGTGCGGCACATGATCGAGGTGATCGACAACAGCCCGCTCGGCCCGCACAACATCGCCATCGAGGTGACCGAGACGATGCTGCTCGATGCCGGCGGGCACCTGCGCCAGTCGCTCGCGATGCTCGACGCCTGCGGCTTCACCATCTGCCTCGACGATTTCGGGACGGGCTTCTCCTCGCTCACGCACCTGCGCGCCTTTCCGATCAACACGGTCAAGATCGAGCGGGATTTCATCGCCGCGATCGGCGAGGACCATCAGGCGCGGTTGATCATCCAGGCGATCGTCCAGATGGGCCACTCGCTGGGCCTGCGCGTCGTTGTCGAGGGGGTCGAGACCGAGGAGCAGGAGACCTTCCTGCGCGCCATCGGCTGCCGCCACGCGCAGGGATTCCGCTATGGCCGCCCGATGCTGCTGCCCGATCTTCAGGCGCGCTTCACCGCCCCGCTCGAAGCGAAGCGCCGCCGCGCCTAGAGCCTATTGCAGCAAGGCCTCGCGCGGGGGATCGCCGGCCTTGAAGATGAAGGTTTCCGGCGCCGTGCCCGCGCCGATGTTCACCCGGTTCTCCTGCCGCGCCCAGACGTCGGTGAGGATCTGCGAATTGAACCGCAGCACCGCCCTCCCGCCCGCAGCGGGCGCGGGCACTTCCTGATAGACCCACAGGCTCCCGCCGGTGATCTCGCTGCCGACATAGGCGGGCGCGGCCGGCTTCCCGTCGACCGCGAGCAGGAAGCGGCGGGCGACGTAGGCGGCAAAGGCCTCGCGGCTCGCGGCGCTGCCGATGATGTCGGGGCCCTTGATCCCCTGCGCGGTGAGCGCGTGTTCGGCATCGTGGACCGGCACCTGGTGCGCGAGCTCGATCATGCCGGTGCGCGCGTTGAGCGAGACGGTGCTGATCGCGATCTTCTGCTGGTGGGCACCCGCCTCCCCCGCGAGCCCCAGCGGGACGAGCGCCAGCGCGAGCGCCGCAAGCAGACGCCGCAGCAGGGTCACTTCTTCTTCCCGTCGGGCACCGCGTTCGCCGCCTCGCCCATCAGGTCGCGGCCGGTGCGCGTCTTGGGCGCTTCCTCCTTGAAGGCCTCGATCCGGCTCGGGATGATGCGGCGCGGGTAGTGGTTGTTCTCGATGTCGGCATCGCCCGTCTCCCACTCGGGATCGATCACCACCTCGATGAGCTCCTTGCCCTTGGGATAGACCAGCAGCTTGGCCACCTCGCGCGGATTGCGCCGCCAGATCTCGGCGGGGATCGAGAGCTTTTCCTTCGACCCGTCCTTGAAGGTCAGGCCGAGGATGATCGGCATGACGAGCCCACCCTTGTTGGTGAAGTTGAGGACGTAGTAATTGGCATCCTCCTTCACCGCCCGCTCGAACGCGGTGCGCTCCCACGGGGCGAGGCTGTCGAGGAACTCGGTGTAGCTCTTGCGATCCTTGGGCGTGACGGTGAACTCGTCGTTCGCGTCGTAGAAATCGGTGACGCCCGGGTTCTCGAGCACCCAGATCGGCAGGCGCTGCTGTTCGTTCAAACCGATGCCAACCGCCTCGGGCTCGTCCGCGCGCTCCTGACGGCGGCGGGCGAGGTCGACGTCGGGGTTCCTGGTGTCGACCTTCAGGCGGTAGATCGAATCGAGGCTGATATCGACATGGTCGGTGGTGTAGAACCACCCGCGCCAGAACCAGTCGAGATCGGTGCCGGATGCCTCCTCCATGGTGCGGAAGAAGTCCGCCGGCGTCGGGCGCTTGAACTTCCAGCGGCGCGCATATTCCTTGAGCGCGAAGTCGAACCGCTCGCGCCCGATGATCGTGTCGCGCAGCAGGTGGAACGCGGCCGAGGGCTTGCCATAGGCATTGGCGCCGAGATCCGTGACCGAATCCGACTGCGTCATGATCGGCTGCTGGCTCGAGGAGACCATGTAGGGGATCATGTCGCGCGGCAGGCTGCGGGTCCACGGCATGTCCGGGTCCCATTCATAGCCCGCGACCGAATCGAGGAAGGAATTGATCCCCTCGTCCATCCAGGTCCACTGCCGCTCGTCCGAGTTCACGGTCATCGGGAAGTAGATGTGGCCGATCTCGTGGATCACCACGCCGACAAGGCCCACCTTGGTGGCGAGCGAATAGGTGCGGGTGCCGTCCTTGTTCAGCGTGGTGCGCGGGCCGTTGAAGGTGATCATCGGATATTCCATCCCGCCCACCGGGCCGTTGACCGACTGCGCGGTGGGATAGGGATAGTCGAAGCTGAAGCGCGAATAGACCTTCATGGTGTGGACCACCGCGGCGGTCGAGTACTTGCGCCACAACTCCCCGCCCTCCTTGGGCCAGAAGCTCATCGCCATGACGGTCTCGTGCTCTGCGCCGGGCTGCTTGTGGCCTTGCGCGTCCCACATGAACTTGCGGCTGGAGGCCCAGGCGAAATCGCGCACATTGGCGGCGACAAAGCGCCAGGTCTTGGTGCCGGTCGGCCCCTTGGCCTCGGCCGCGGCGGCCTCGGCGGGCGTGACGATGAAGACCGGCGCGGCGGCATCCTTGGCGGTTTCGAGCCGCTGGCGCTGGGCGGCGGTGAGCACGGCCTCCGGGTTCTGGAGCACGCCGGTCGATGCGACGATGTGGTCGTTCGGCACCGTCATCTCGACCGCATAATCGCCGAATTCGAGCGTGAACTCCCCGCGCCCGAGGAACTCCTTGTTGTGCCAGCCCTCGTAGTCCGAATAGGCGACCATGCGCGGGAACCACTGGGCGAGGAGGAAGATGTCGTTGCCGCCCTTCCTCGGATCGTCGGGGAAGTGCTCGTAGCCCGAGCGCGCGAACACCGCGTCCTCCTCGACGATGTTGAAGGCCCACTCCATGGCGAATTCGACCGTCTCGCCGGGTGCGAGCGGCTCGGGCAGGTCGATCCGCATCAGCGTGCCGACGATGGTGTGCGGCAGGGCCGCGCCATTCAGCGTCACCGAAGTGATGTCGTAGCCGTAGCTGTTGTCGGCCATCGCCTGCTGGCGGCGCAGTTCTTCCATCGAGAGCTTGGTGGGCTCATTGCCCGAACCGAGCGTGACCTTGGGCCCGCGCCGTCCCGCCCCGCCGAACACGTCGGTCAGCTCGGCCATCGAATCGCGCTTGAAGATGTTCTGGTCGAGCTGCAGCCACAGCCACGGGAGGGCGTCGGGCGAATTGTTGGTGTAGCGCACCGTGCCCTTCGCCGTCAGCCGCCGCTTCGGCTCGTCGAGCGTCGCCTTGATGTCGTAATCGACCTTCTGCTGCCAATATTCGTGCCCCGGCGCGCCGCTCGCGTTGCGGTAGGTGTTGGGATCGGGCAGCACCTCGTCCAGCTGGCGGAACTTGTCCTGATAATCGCCCTTGGTCTGCTGGACGCCCTGCGCATGCGCGGGGACGGCGAGGAACAGGGCGGCAAGCAACAATAGGGTGCGCAAGGACGGTCTCCGAAACAATGCAGTCGCGTTTGAGAGCGCAAAAGCCGTATGCGCGCAAGCCGCTAAGCTGAAGCCTGAGAGATTTTGTCTCATGCATGGCATCGCCGCCACTTGTTCTTTATGGGGCACAGCGATGACGATCCCGCCATGGCATGCCCTGCACGAAGCCGCCTGCGCCCGCGGCGAGAGCACCTATCGCGATCCGGCGACCGGCTACACCGTGTTCACCCGCGTGGCGCATCTGGCGCGCGGCAAGTGCTGCGGATCGGCCTGTCGCCATTGCCCTTACGATCACGAAGCCGTACCGCCCGCCCGCTGACCCGAGGAGAGCCTGCCGATGAAGACCCGCGCCGCCGTCGCCTTTGCCGCCAAGCAGCCGCTCGAGATCGTCGAACTCGATCTCGAGGGCCCCAAGGCCGGTGAGGTTCTGGTCGAGATCATGGCGACGGGGATCTGCCACACCGATGCCTACACCTTGGACGGGCTGGACAGCGAGGGGATCTTCCCAAGCGTGCTCGGACACGAGGGCGCAGGCGTCGTGCGCGAGGTCGGCCCCGGCGTGACCAGCGTGAAGCCCGGCGATCACGTGATCCCGCTCTACACCCCGGAATGCCGCCAGTGTAAGTCGTGCCTCAGCGGCAAGACCAACCTGTGCACCGCGATCCGCGCGACGCAGGGCAAGGGGCTGATGCCCGACGGCACGACGCGGTTCAGCTACAAGGGCCAGCCGATCTTCCACTACATGGGCTGCTCGACCTTCTCGAACTTCACCGTGCTGCCCGAGATCGCCGTGGCGAAAATCCGCGAGGACGCGCCGTTCCAGAGCGCCTGCTACATCGGCTGCGGCGTCACCACCGGAGTCGGCGCGGTGACCAACACCGCCAAGGTGCAGGTGGGCGACAATGTCGTGGTGTTCGGCCTCGGCGGGATCGGCCTCAACGTCATCCAGGGCGCGCGGCTGGCGGGGGCGAACCTGATCGTCGGGGTCGACATCAACCCGGCGCGCGAGGAATGGGGCAGGCGCTTCGGCATGACCCACTTCCTCGACAGCCGGGGCATGAGCCGCGAGGAGATCGTCGCGAAGATCGTCGAGATGACCGATGGCGGCGCGGACTACACCTTCGATGCCACCGGCAACACCGAAGTGATGCGCACCGCATTGGAAGCCTGCCACCGCGGCTGGGGCACCAGCATCATCATCGGAGTCGCCGAAGCGGGCAAGGAGATCGCCACCCGCCCGTTCCAGCTCGTCACCGGCCGCAACTGGCGCGGCACCGCCTTCGGGGGCGCGAAGGGGCGCACCGACGTGCCCAAGATCGTCGACATGTACATGACCGGCAAGATCGCAATCGACCCGATGATCACCCACGTCATGGGGCTCGAGGAGATCAACACCGCCTTCGACCTGATGCACGAAGGCAAGTCGATCCGCTCTGTGGTGGTGTTCTGATGGCGGCGGGCGAGACCCCGGCGAAGGTCAACCTTGCCGAGAAACTTGCTCTCTTTTCAGACCATTGGGCGCCGCGCATCGCGGGGCGCTACAACGGGAACGAGATCCGGCTGGTCAAGGCCGCGGGCGATTTCCGCTGGCATTCGCACCCCGAGACCGACGAGCTGTTCCTCGTCCTCGAGGGGCGCTTGCACATGGAGTTCCGCGACCGCACCGAGGTGCTCGGCCCGGGCGAGATGATCATCGTTCCTGCCGGCACCGAACACTTCCCGCGCGTGCCCGAAGGCGAGGTCAGGCTGCTGCTTATCGACCCGGCCGACACGCCCAATACGGGCGATCCGGCAACGGCCTTCAAGCCGCTGAATATCTGAGGCAATTCCTCCGCCTGCGCGGATTGGCGGCGTTGGTTAACCCGGTGGTTACGCGCGCGGCGTAAGGCGGGGTCTCGGCACCGCTCAACGCAGGTGAGGAATGTACGCAAGCAGGATTGCCGCCGATCCCCCGACCGTCATGATGATCGAGGGCTTCGCGCCCGCCATCGACGATCTGGCGGTCCGCAATCTGGCGGGCCACGGCTTTCTGCGCGCGGCATGGTATCGCGGCGACGGGCAGCGAGCGGGGCGCACGCTGGTTGTCCGGCGCGGCGGCAGCGGCGATGTCATCGCGGCGATCCCGACACTCGCCTTCGGCCCCGCGATCACCGGCGCGCGCAAGCTGGCAGGCGGCTACTGGCCGCTGCGCGCCCCCTTGCTCGCCCCCGATTGCAGCGCGATCGAACTGGCCCATGCCCTCGCTGACCCGGCTGCCCGCGGCCTCGGCCAGGTGTGCCGTATCGGCCCAACGCGCCGCGACGATCCAGCCATGGCCCTGCTGGTCACCGCCGCACAGCTGGCGGGCTGGCGCATCCTTTCGCGCCCGGCGGGGACCAGCTGGGTGATCGACCTCGATGCGGTGCGGGCCCATCCCCCCCAGCGCGGCTCGACCCCGCGCAAGCTGCGCGCCGGATGGCGCAAGCTCGAAGCGCTCGGCACCCCGCGCTGGTGGACGGTGCGCGGCGCACAGTGGAGCGCCGCAGCCCTCGAGGCGATGGCCCGGGTCGAAGCCGACAGCTGGATCGCCCGCACCACCGATGGAAGCGGCGCCAAGTTCCTGACCGCCGCGCAGCGCGCCGTGTGGCAGGAGGCCCTGCGCGATCCGGTCATCGCCGAGGGCCTCGTCGCGATCATCCTGATGCTGGACGAGCGCCCGGTCGCTTTCAGCTTCGATCTGGACGACGGCCCCGTGCGCTATGCCATCGCCGGAACCCATGCCGAGGATCTCAGGCACTGCCAGGTCGGCAAGATCGCCAATTACCATTCGCTCGACGCGGCGCTTGCCGAGGGCCTGCGCACGCTGGATCTCGGAACGGGCGACAGCGGCTACAAGCGCGACATGGGCGCGGTGGCGGGCTATGACCTCGTCGACCTGCTGTTCGTCAGGAGCCGCATCGCCGCCCGCCTGATCGCCCCGTTGTGGGGCGAAGCGCTGGCCGCGGACGAGGGCGCGGCCCGAAGCCTCGCCCATGGCTGAGCCGGGCCCCACCGCCTCGCTTGCGGCGCAGGTGCGCACTGCGGTGATCTGGCGCTCGGGCAGCCAGATCGGGACGCAGATCGTGTCCTGGGCCTCGACCCTGATCGTCATCCGCCTGCTCGCCCCGCAGGACTATGGCCTGTTCGCCATGGCGCAGGTGATGCTGGTGCTGCTCAACACCATGAACGGCTACGGCCTCGCCTCGGCGCTGATCCGCGAGGCGGAGGTGACCGAGGAACGCCTGCGCCAGACCTTGGGGATGCTGATGCTCTTGAACGGCGGCCTTGCGCTGGTGCAGTTCTGCGCCGCGCCGCTGGTGGCGCTGTGGTTCGAGCAGCCGATGGTGGCCAACCTTTTGCGGGTGCAGGCGCTGCTCTATCTCGCGGTTCCGTTCTGCGCGCTGTCCCACGCGATCCTCTCGCGGCGGATGGACTTCCGCCGCCCGGCCCAGGTGCGCCTCGTCGCCGCGATCGCCGGGGCCCTGACCGCGCTCACCGGCGCGCTTTCGGGCTGGGGGGTTTGGACGCTGGTCTCGGCGCCGCTGGTGATGATCCTGACCGAGGCGGTCGGCATGACCCGCGCCGCCGGCACGCCGATCCGCCCGAGCTTCCGCTTCGCCGGGGCCGGGCACATCGCCGGCTTCGGCGGGGTGATGACCGCGACCCAGCTGTTCTGGTTCGTCCAGAGCCAGGCCGACGTGATGATCGCCGGGCGCGTGCTCGATCCCCACTCCCTTGGCGTCTACACCACCGGGCTGTTCCTCGCCCAGCTGCTCGCCGCCAAGTTCGTGCCCCCGATCAACGAGGTCGCCTACGCCGCCTATGCCCGTCAGCCCGAGCTGGGCGCGACGGCGCTGCTGGCGACGATCCGCCTTGTCATGCTGGTCGCGCTGCCCGCCTATGCCGGCCTCGCGGTGGTCGCTCCGGTGCTGGTGCCGGTGCTGCTGGGCGAGCAATGGCACGAGATCGTCCCGCTGCTCCCGATCCTCGCGAGCGCGATGGCGATGATGACGCTGCAGATCCTGTTCGCGCCTGCGACCAATGCCCGCGGCGTGCCGATGGCGGCGCTGCGGATCACGATGATCGGCAGCGTGGTGATGCCGGTTTCCTATTTCATCGGCTCGCACTGGGGGGTGACCGGCTTCGCGTGGAGCTGGGTCGGCGGGATGGCGGTGCTGACCGCGGCGACGGTGACGCTGTCGGGCCGGATCATCGGCCTGACGCCCGCTGGCTTGCTGCGCGCCGTGCTCCCGCCGCTGCTCGCCGCGCTCGCCATGGCGGGCGGGGTGTGGCTGGTGCTGCGCGGCATGCCCCCGGTCGCCGACTGGCTGGCGCTCGGGATCGCGGTGCCGATCGGCGTCGCGCTCTATCTCGGCGCGCTCAACATCATCGCCCCCGACCGCCTGGCCGAGGCGCTGAACTTCGCGCGCAACCGCGGCACGAGCGAGCCGGAGCCCGCGCCGGCGGAATAGGCCTGTCAAAAGCGCCCGATTGACTCGGCGCAGGCGATGCGGTTGGGCGCAGGGCATGACCACGCCGCGACCCGCTCCGCAGACCCGTTTCTACCCCGTCAACGGCATCGACCTGGCCGTCCACGAATGGGCCTCCGATGGTGGCGGCGTGCCGCTGGTCTTCGCCCATGCGACGGGGTTTCACGGGCGGGTGTGGGACGCGATCGCCGAACGCTTCCCGGCGCATCCGGTCCACGCCATCGACCTGCGCGGCCACGGCCGGTCGCGCGCCGGGCCGATCGATGACTGGCGCCTTATGGCGAGCGATGTCGCTGAATTTCTTGATCAATCCGGCATCACCGCCGCGGTCGGCATCGGCCATTCGATGGGGGCGCACACCCTGCTTCAGGTCGCTGCCGATGCGCCGGGGCGCTTTGCCCGCCTCGTGCTGTTCGACCCCGTGATCCTCGCGCCCGAATTCTACGCGCCGAGCGAAGCGCTCTACACCGCCGACAACCCCCACCCCGCGATCCGCCGCAAGCGCGACTTCGCGAGCGCCGAGGCGATGATCGAGCGCTTCGCCACCCGCGATCCCTACGACCTGTTCGATGCACGCGTGTTCGAGGATTACTGCCGCCACGGCCTCGTCCCCGCCGCGAACGGGGACGGCCTCGAACTCGCCTGCGCGCCCGAGGTCGAGGCGAGCGTCTATGCAGCGAGCCGCAGCAATCCGGGCATTCTGGAGGCGGCAACGCGGGTCGCCATCCCAGTGCTGGTGGTGCGCGCCAGGCACACGACGCTTCAGGACTTCAAGAGCTCGCCGACGTGGTCCGGGCTGGCGGAGCGGCTGCCGCGGGGCACCGACCTCCACCGCCCCGACATGACCCACTTCCACCCGTTCCAGGATCCGCAGGATGCGGCGCGGATCATCGCGGAGTTCATCGGGGAAGCGTGATGTTCCGCAAATGTTTCACGTGAAACATTGCCCCCAGCCTAACCCGCCGCCTCCAGCAAATCGCTGATATCTTTCCGGATTTCTGCAATCGCCCGGGGATCGGCCTGTTGGATTTGCGCGCCCACCTGCCCGGCCAGCCCGCCATAGAAAGCCTTGAGGCTGGCACCCAGCGGATGGCCGGGGGCGACCGAGCGGGCCAGCCACACCAGAATCGTCTGCGCGCGCATCAGGGGCTCACGACCCGCCGATGACCCGCGCATTACCGCGCCATAGGCCTGCGCCAATGCGGCCTGCGCCTCTTCGAGGCAAATGCGGGTGAGATCGGCGCTGCCCGAGGCCTCGATCCGCGCATCGAGCGCGACGCGGCGATAGGCGGCGGCGGGGTTGCGGGAGAGCATCTGCATCGTTCCGGCCCCTTAGTTCTCATCCCGCGGCGCAAAGTTCGCGCGCACGAATTCGAGCGTCGATTGCGCCGCCGACACCCGCCGGCCCGAGGCGATCAGCTCGCGGCTCAGGCGCTCGCGCAGCGCTTCCTGCTGCTCGGCGATCCGCGCGAGGCGCTCGTCGGTCTGTTCGAGCTGGCGCTCGTAGCGCTGCACCGATCCGCCGAGCGAACCCGGATCACCCAGCAGCGTCGCCTCGCGCGCGAAGCGGTCGAAGGCGGCGAACACCCCGGTCGCGCCGGTGGTGAACAGCCCGGCGACCACCTCGGGCGAAGCCTCCAGCGCGCGATTGAGCGGCACGGGATCGAGCCGGAAGGTGCCATCGCGGTTGATCGCAACGCCAAGGTCGCCCAGCGTGCGCGGCTCGCCCGGGGCGGCATTGGGGTTGACCACCAGCCGCGAGAGCGCCGAAAGCTCGCGCCGCAATTCGCGCGCGCCGCTGTCGTTGCCCAGTTCCCCGCCGAGCGGCGCGGCCACGGTGTTGAGCTGCGCGGCGACGTCGTTCAGCGCGGCGACGAAATCGTTCATGACCGACGTGATCGCCGAACTGTCGTTGGTGAAGGACACCGTGGTCGGCGCGCCGACATTGGTGGCGGTGAGTTCGAGCGTGAAGCCCCCCGGCAGGCCGGTGACGCGGTTGGTGGGGCTGGTGATCTCGACCGTGTCGAGCACGAGGGTCGCATCGCCCGCCGTGCCGCGCAGTTCGCCCGCGTCGGTGGCGGGGGCCCAGGCGAGGTAGCTGAGATCGCCCGGCGCCGCCGCTCCCCCTGCGCCGACAGGCTCGAGCACGAAGCCGTTGGCCGCACCCTCTGCGCCCTTGAGCACCAGCTGCGCCCCGTTCGTGCCTTGCGCGACATAGGCGCTGACCGCGCCCCGGCTCTCGCGCGTGATCTTGGCGGCCAGCGTGGCGAGGGTGTCGTCGGCGGTGACGGTGATCGCCAGCGGATCGCGCGCGGCATCGGGGTTGAAGCTTGCGCCGTCGACCGTGCCGAAGCGGATGTTGAGCGTGCCCGCCCCGACCAGCGCGGTGCCGCTGGCATAGGCCCCCGTCACCAGCGTCTGGCTGCGGGCAAGCTCGGTCACCTCGAGCGAAAAACTGCCGCGCGGGGATAGGCCCGCAGGCACGGTTGCGCGCGCCACGGCGGCGTTGCCGATGCTTGCCTGCGGGGCGAGTTCGCCATTGCGGATACGGTCCCCCAACGCGCTCGCCAGCCCGGAGATCGAGCTGCGCAGCTGCGAGGCGGCGGAAATCTGCGCTTCCAGCGTCTCGCGGCGGGTCTCCACCGTCTGGCGCTGGAACCCGAAGCTCGCCTCGGCGATATCGGTCGCCAGCTGGCTGTAATTGATGCCGTTGCCGAAGCCGAGCGAGTTCAGGATCGATGAGCCGAAGTTTTCCATGTCGCTGAAGACGTCCATCCGGGGGTGGGTTTAAGGGGTTGATCCTCCCCTTAAGGGGAGGGGGACCATGCGCAGCATGGTGGAGGGGCGGGCGAGGGTGATCCAAAGGCTTTGTGCTCGGGGCAGCGCCGCTCGCCCCTCCACCACCCTGCGGGTGGTCCCCCTCCCCCAAGGGGGAGGATCATGTTTCGGCCCTCCCGTCGCCGTCGAAGCGCAGCGCCGTGGGCACCTCGATCACCGGGCGGCGCGGGCGCTGGCCGCGCTTCAAGGCCATCACGAAGGCCACCAGCGAGGCGAGCGCGACATAGAGCTCCTCGCGCACCATCTGGTTGGGGCGGGTGGTGAAATAGACCGCGCGGGCAAGGGTCGGGTATTCGAGCACCGGCAGGCCTTCCTCCGCCGCGATCTCGCGCATCGCGAGCGCGGTCTCCCCGCGACCCTTGCACAGCAGCAGCGGGGCCGGCGCGCGGGCCGGGTCGTAGGTCAGCGCGACCGCGAAGTGCAGCGGGTTGACGATCACGAACTGCGCCTCCTTCATCGCCTTGGCGACGCCCCCGCGCGCCAGGTCGCGCTGGCGCTGGCGGCGGGCGCCCTTCATCTCGGGCGAGCCTTCGGACTGCTTGTTCTCGTCGCGCACTTCCTGGAGGCTCATCATCAGCCGCTTGTCACGCTGGAAGCGTTGCAGCGGGTAGTCGATCGCGGCGATCACGACGAAGCCGATCAGCAGCGCCGCCGTCAGCGAGGTGATCGCATCGAGCCCGCGCGCGACCTGCGCCTCCAACGGCATCGCGCCCAGCGCCAGCAGTTCGGGCATGCGGCCCTTGGCCCAGACCCAGGCAATCCCGCCGAGCAGCGCGAGCTTGGCGAGGCCCTTGCCGAGCTCGATCAGCCCCTGCGTGCCGAAGATCCGCTTGAAGCCCGAGAGCGGGTTGATCCGCCGCGCCTTGAACCCGGCGTTTCCCGCAATCCAGCGCCCGTCCTGCCCCAGCAGCAATTGCGAGGCGGTGGTGACGAGGGCGACGATCGCGCCCAGCACCATGACCGGCGGCAGCGCGGCGAGCGCGGCGTCGGCCATGATCGCGCCGGGCGTGAAGCCGTCCAAAGCGGCGCGGTCGAAGCGGAAGCCCGCGCGCGCCACGCCTGCCATCCCTTCGGCGAGCCACTCTCCCAGGGCGTAGAGCCCGAGCACCCCCGCGCCGGTCGCGGCGAGGGTGGCGAGTTCGCGCGAGCGCAGGACATCGCCGTTCTTGGCGGCTTCCTCGCGGCGCTTCTGGGTCGGGGCGAAGGTCTTTTCGCCGGCGGTCTCCTCAGCCATCGGGCGCTGCCTCGGGCTGGATCAGCGCTTGCGATTGTTCGAGCGCGGCCTCGATCGCGCCGCGCATCTGCGCGGTCATCACCGGCAGCGCGATGATCATCGCCGCGATCCCGGCGATCACGCCTGCGGGCAGGCCGAGCGCATAGAGGTTGAGCGAGGGGGCCGAGCGGGCGATCAGCCCGGTGACGATCTGCACCAGCAGCAGCACCAGCACCACCGGCAGCGCGATGGCGGCGGCGGTGGCGAGGCCGTAGCCCATGAACATGACCACGCTCTCGGCCCGCCACGCGCCGAAGGCATAGCTGCCCGCCGGCAGCAGCCGGTAGCTTTCGATCAGCAGCTCGAACCACAGGAGATGCGCGCCGGTGGCGTAGAACAGCAGGCTCATGACGAGACCGAAGAAGGTGCCCAGCGCCCCCGATTGCGCGCCGCTCGCGGGGTCGATCGAGGTGGCGATGGCGAGGCCCATGGTGCCCGCGATCTGCTCGGCGGCGATGAGGGGGATGGCAAAGGCGATCTGGAGCACGAAGCCGAGCATCAGGCCGACCGCCACCTCCTGCACCACGGCGAGCACGGCGGCGATGCTCAGCATCGGCGGGGGTGCGGGGAGCGGCACCCAGTTCGCCACGAAATGGCCCAGCACGAGGCTCAGGAGGATGCGCAATTGCACCGGCACCCCCGTGCCCCCGATCATCGGCGCGGCCATCAGCGCCGCGCCGCTCCTGATCGAGAGCAGCATGATCACCCACAGCTGCGCCTCGAGGCTGCCGAAGCCGGGGTCGAGGATGTTCACCGGCCCAGTCTCACCGCGACAGGTCGGCGACCTGCGCCATGATCTCGCGGGTGAAATCGGCCAGCAGCCCCATCATCGCCGCGCCCAGCACGACGAACACCAGCGCGGTGATCGCGAGCTTGGGGATGAAGGAGAGGGTCTGCTCGTTGACCGAGGTGGCAGCCTGGATGATCCCGACGACGAGTCCGACGACCAGCGTCGCGATCAGCACCGGCCCTGCGATCAGCGCGGTCACCCACAGGGTCTGGTCCGCCAATGCGAGGAGCTGCGCGTCCTCGGTCATGTCGCAAAGCTCAGCGCAAGGCTGCCCATCAGCAGCGCCCAGCCATCGACCAGCACGAACAGCAGCAGCTTAAAGGGCAGCGAGATGATGGTGGGCGAGAGCATCATCATGCCGAGGCTCATCAGCACGCTCGCGACGACGAGGTCGATGACGAGGAAGGGCAGGAAGATCATGAAGCCGATCTGGAAGGCGGTCTCGAGCTCGCTGGTGACGAAGGCCGGGAGCAGGATCGAGAAGGGCACGTCCGCGCCGCTCCTGAAGGTGCCGCCGCCCGCCATGTCGGTGAACATGATGAGGTTCGCCTCGCGGGTCTGGGCCATCATGAAGGTGTGGAACGCCTCGCCCGCCTTGCCGATCGCGGCGTCGGCCGACAGGGCTCCGCTCGCATAGGGGGCGATCGCCTGCGCGTTCACCACGTCCAATGTCGGGGCCATGACGAACAGCGAGAGGAACAGCGCCAATCCGGCCAGCACCTGTCCCGGCGGCGAGCCCTGCAAGCCCAGCGCCTGGCGCAGGATCGAGAGCACCACGAGGATGCGCAGGAAGCTCGTCATCATCAGCACCAGCGCGGGCAGGATGGTGAGGAGACCCATCACCACCAGCAGCTGGAGCGACATGCTCAGCGGGCTGTCATCCCCCGCCCCCTCGTCGCCCAGCGCCCGCTCGACCGCCGCGCCCAGGCCCGCCACCGCAGGTTCGGGCACGGCGACGGGAGCGGCGAAGGCCGCATCGGGCACCGCCCAGAACATGGTTAACGCGGCAAGGCACACGAGGCCTGCGCGGATCATCGCAGCGGCGCGCATCACTCGCTCTCCGCAGGAACCGCAGCGGTGAGGGGTGCCTCGCCCAACCGCACGAGGCCCTGCCGGGTGCAGCCGAGCAGGATCTCGCGGTCGCGGAAGCGCACCACGGCGAGCTTCATGCCGGGCGCGATCAGGCTGGTCTCGATCAGCTGGAGCTGCCGCCCCGCACCCGGAGCGCCGGGGGTCTGGCCGAGCCGGGTCTGGAGCCAGCGGGTCAGCCACAGGCTCCCCCAGATCAGCCCCGCCAGAACCGGCAGCAGCAGCGCAAGGCGCAGGAGATATTCGAGCATGGTCTGCGACCCCTCGCCCGCTTACAGCGCGTCGTCGGTGGAAACGGCAGGCGCGGCGGGTGTCGGCGCCGCGACTTCGCCCGAGGGCGGAACGTCCTGCCCGTCCTCGCCCACGAGGCTGACGATCCGGAGCGCAAAGCGGCCCTTCTCCGCCACCACCTCGCCGCGTGCAATCACGCGGCCGTTGGCGGTGACATCGAGCAGCTCGTCGGTCAGCCGGTCGAGCGTCACGGTGCTCCCCTCGCCCAGCATCAGCACCTCGCGCAGGGGCATTTCGGTACGGCCGAGCTCGACCGAGAGGCGCACGGCAACGTCGCCGAAACGGGCGAAAGCGGCGGGTTGGTAAGCGGTCATGGTGCGACACCTTCAGGCTGGACGGATTGGGGAATGCGGGTGAGGCGGATCGCCATGCGGTCCTCGGCGGCGCCGACGCTGCCTTGGGCGACCAGCGTCTCGCCCGCCAGCAGCGGCACCTGCCGGCCCATCGCGAGCGGGATGGTGTCGCCCGGGGCAAGGCTCTGGAGCCGCGCCAGCGACAGGTCGAATTCGGCGAGCACCACGTGGAGCGCCAGCGGCACCTCGGCAAAGGGCGCGGCGAAGGGGCTCGCCGCCGTGCGCGCAGGTCGCGGGCGCAGGCGCCGCCCGCCGCCGGGCAGCAGCCGCGCCATGCGCTCGGCCGACACCGCCAGCGCCGCGCGCCAGGTGCAGCCCTGACGGTTGGCGATCTCGAGCACGAAGAACAGCGTCTGGGCATCGAGCGCGAAGGGCTTCAATCGCGCCGCGCTCTCGCTGCGCACGATCACCTCACCCCTCGTGGAGGCCCCCGCCGGGGGCGGCATGTCGCCATAACTCGCCGCGGTGATCGCGCCCGCGATCATCGTCGCGGTCTCCTCCACCAGCAGCGCGGCCGAGCGCGGCAGGGCCTCGGGCACATGCCCACTGACCCGCCCGTCGCCGCCGAAGCTGCGGTCGGTGAGCGCGATCGCGGTGGCGAAATCGAAGCTCAGGAGCGCGGTCTCCCCGCTCGCCCCGCAGCGGATCAGGCTGTTGGCGGCGAGCGGCCCGATCCTGCGCAGCGCGTCGGCGCCGGTGAGGCGCTCGGGCTCGGTGACGTTCACATCGAGCCGGTCGCCCGAGAGCAGCCCCGACAGGTCGTCGGCCAGCAGCCGCGCCAGATCGCGGCGCCATGCCGCCATCAGCGCGGCGCTTTCCTCCGGGCGGGGCCCACGCGTCGTCAGCTCGGCGCAATGCACCGCCGCGGCGCGCGCGGGCGCGAAATCATTGCCCATCCTCATTGGACCAGGAAGCCCTTGAAGACCACCGCGTCGATCCCGCCAAAGCCTTCCTGCTCCTCCAGCACCTGGTTGACCGCCTTGGTCAGCCGCTGGGCGAGCTTCTTCTTGCCCTCGACATCATAGGCCTCGGCCTCGGTGGTCGCGGCGAGCTGGCCGAGGATTGCGGAGCGGATCGCGAGTTCGTGAACCTTGACCCATTGCAGCACGCGCCCGTCGCGGCGGGTCGAGACCGCCAGTTCGACCTGGATCAGCCCCGCCGAATCCGCGAGATTGGACGTGAAGGCCTCCTCAAAGGAATAGTAGGCGGTGCGGTACTTGCTGCCGCCCTCGCCGTAGACGGTACCGGCGCCTTCCTTGTCCTTGTCCTTGGACGGGGGGGCGTAGGGGTCTTCCTCGTCCTTGCGCACCAGCTTGGGCTCGTCGATCTTGTGCTCGCCCTCGCCGCCGCCGAACAGGCCCATCGCATAGGCGCCGTAAGCCCCGCCCGCGCCGGTGCCGAGCAGCAGCACCGCGCCGAGCACGATCTTGACCAGCCCGCCCTTGCCCGACTTGCCGCCCCCGCCGTCTCCGGCGCCGCCCTCGGCCTTGTCCTTACCCTTCGCCATGCCCTGTCAGCTCCATGTCGTGTCGCGCCCGCCGCGATCAGGCGAACAGGCCGCCCGATCCCGAGGCAAGGGCTGCGGGATCCTCCGCCTCGCTTGCCCCGCGCGCCGCCAGTTCGGCGGCGGTGGAGGGGCGGCGGTGATCCGGCGCAGCCTCGCCGTCTCGGTGACCCGATTGGCCCAGGTATGGTTGAGGCGATCCTTGACCGCCGTTAGGGGATGATCCGTAACGCTGGTCGCCAGCCCCATTCTGGGACGCGCCGGAATGGCCCGAGAAGCTCGCCGAGCTCTCGGCGGCAGCGGCGATGGCGCGGGTCTCGAGCGCGGCGTGGATCGCGGGGACGAAGCCGGGATCGCGGCTCGCCAGCACCGCGCGCCACTGGTCGGGCGCGGCCGGTTCGAGCCTGAGCGAGACCGCCCCGAACTCGGCATGGGTGAGCGTCATCGCGGGCCGCGCATTGCGCAGCGCCTCGCGGATGTCGCCGACCTGGGCGATGGCGGATTCGAGCTGCGGCGCGGCAGGGGCGGCGATCGCCCCCCGTGCATCGGCGGGACGCTCGGGGAGCGGCGCAACGGCTGGGGACGACGCCGCGACGGGCGAGCCGGCGGCGGGCGTGGCGGCAGAGGCATTCGCGGAGGCAGCGGCGATCCCGGCATCCGGCAGAGCGGTTGTGCCCGCAGCAGAAGCGAAGACCGGCTCCGCCGCCAGCGCGGGCGCAGGCGCGGGCAGGGCATCCGCCGCCAACGCCCCTGCCCCTGCGCCCGGCGCCTCGCCGCGCGCAAGCGGGGAGGCCGCCGGTGCGGGCAAGCCGGGCCGCGCAGGGCCTCCGCTCGTCTCCACCCCGGCGCCGGGCGCGGCGGCAGGGCGCGCAAAGGCAGCGGCGCGCGGGACAGCAACAACCGCAAGCGCGGCCGGGGCGGCGCTTGCGCCGGTCGCCCAGGTCGCGGGCGGAGGCGGCGAAGCGGGCACGAGGTTTGCGGCAACGCCCTCACCGGGCATCGCCGGATCAAGGGGCAGCGTCGGCGCAAGCGCTTGCGGCAGGGTCGCGGGATCGGGAATGGCCGCCAGCGCCGCTTCGGGCGCCGCCGCCTTGTCCCCCGGTGCGGGGGCGGCGTCTTCCGGTTCGGCCGGAGCGAGGCTCGCGCTGCCGAGGGGGCCGCCGAGGGGATCGCGCGGCTCGGGCCGCAGCGCGAGGTGGGGCAGCGCAGCGGCGTGAGGCAGCGCCTCGTCTTCGACCCCGGGCGTGCGCGCCGACACTGCAGGGCCCTGGTGCGGCGCGCGGGGTGCGGCAGCAGGCGGGGTCGGCACGCTCGTGGGCGCCGCGATCCGGACAGCCGGCCCATCGCCGGGCGGCAGGGCCGGCGGCAAGAGCGCGCCCGATTCCGGCAGGATCTTGCCGCCCGGCCATCCGGCGAGCGCGCCCGTCGGCGCGGCCTCGGCCTGGAGCAGGGGGGGCAACGACGGAGCGTCTTCGGACGCAGGCGCGGACGCAGGCGCGGGCACAGGCGCGGGCGCGGGTGCCGCGAACGCCTCGAGCAGGTCGGCGAAGTTGGGCATCGCGCCGCCGGGCGCAGGCGCAGGCGCGGGCGCGGGGCCACCCGCCAGCGCGTCGGTGGCGGAAGGCCTCGGGCCGTCGGGCAGGAGCGGGAGCAGGCTGGTCACGGCGGGCATCATCCTTGTCGCGCTGGAGGGGGCAGATCAGTCGTCCCGACGGCTCTGCAACTTGCGTGCCAGCGGCACCTCGCGGGCCGCCGCCCGGCGTTCCTGCGCGGCTGCGAGCGCCACGCGCGCCTCCGTGCTCATCTCGGCAAGGCGCTTCGCGCGGGTCTCGGTGCGGGCAAGCGCGTCGGCCTGCCATTCGCGCTGGCGGGCGGCATCGCGCGCCGCGTCCCCGGCATTGGCGGCGAGCTGGGCAAGCCCCGCGGTGAAGGCCGCGCGCTGGGCCAGCGCCGCGCCGGTGGTCGCCCCCTCGCGCGCCGCGCTTGCCGCGACCAGGCGCAGGCTGCGCGCGGCGAGTGCGGCCCCGCGCGCCTCGGCCTCGAGCGCCTCGGCCAGCGCGCGCAGGGCCTGCTTGCGCGCGACCTCGGCGATCAGGCTCTGCCGTCTGAGCAGCGCGAGGCGGCGGGCTTCACGCATGCATCAGTTCGAGCAGCGCCTGCTGGCTCGCCGCCAGCCCCACCGCCTCGCCCCGGGGCTGGGTGAGGAAGGCGTCGATCGGCCCCGAAAGCGCCAGCGCCTCGTCGAGCAGCGGGTCGCCCCCGGCGCGATAGGCGCCCATCATGACCAGATCGCGCCCGCTCTCGCGCGCCGCGATCAGCGCCCGCAGACGCCGCGCCGCTGCGGCGACGGGCGGGGTCACGACATCGTCCATCACCCGGCTCAGCGAGGCGGGGATATCGATCGCGGGATAGTGCCCGCGCGCCGCCAGCTCGCGCGAGAGCACGATGTGGCCGTCGAGGATCGCGCGCGCGGTGTCGACCACGGGGTCGTTGGTGTCGTCGCCATCGGCGAGCACGGTGTAGATCCCCGTCATCGCCCCGCCCGTCCTTGCCGAATTGCCCGCGCGCTCCACCAGCCGCGTGATCGCCGCGAGCGCAGAAGGGGGATAGCCCCGCGCCGCGCCGGGCTCGCCCAGCACCAGCGCGAGCTCGCGCGCGGCATGGGCGACGCGGGTCAGGCTGTCGAGGATCAGCAGCACGCGCTTGCCCTGCGCGCGGAAATATTCGCCGATCGCGCAGGCATATTGCGCTGCGCGCAGCCGCAGGTTGGGCGCGTGGTCGGCGGGGACGGCGACCACCACGATCCCGCCGCGCCGGTGCCCGACCATGTGCCGGCCCACGAAGTCCGAGACCTCGCGCGCGCGCTCGCCGATCAGCGCGACCACGGTGACATCGGCGACCGCGTGGCCGGCGATGGTGTCGACCAGCACCGATTTGCCCACGCCCGAGCCCGCCATGATCCCGAGCCGCTGACCGACCCCCATCGCGGCGAGCGCATTGATCGCGCGCACCCCGCAATCGAAGGGCGCCTCGACACTCGCCCGCTCCAGCGCGCCCTCGCGCCTGCCGCCGAGCGGCCAGGCCTGCGGCAGATCGAGCCGCGGGCCGCCGTCGATCGGATCGCCCAGCGCATCGACCGCGCGCCCGAGCAGCGCCTCGCCGACGCGCACCTCGCCGGGCTGGCCGAGCGCGCGCACCCGCGCCTGCGGGCGCAGCAGCATCGCATCGCCCAGCAGCATCATCAGCGAGTGCCCTGCGCGAAAGCCGATCACCTCGGCGAGGCACTCGGCCCCGGCATCGTTCTCGATCAGGCCGAGCGAGCCGACCGGCAGCGGGAGCCCGGCGACCTCGATCAGACCGCCGTCGCAGGTCACCACCCGGCCGGTCAGCACCGGGCCACTGGCGACCGGCGCGGCGCGCATCCGCGCGAGATCGAGTTGAAGTTCGCCGATCACAGGCGCAGCGCTGCGGCAATCGCCCGGCGCCATTCGGCCGGGCCGTCGCTGACCGTGCCCTCCGCACCCTCGATCACGACGCTGCCGGGTTCGAGTGCGGCATCGGGCACAATCCGCATCGCGGCAAGCGCCTCTTCGCCCAGGAGCGCGATGTCATCCGGGTGGAGATGCAGCACCAGCGTGTCGGCCGCCCCGCCGATCCGGCGCGCGGCGGCGATGCAGCGCTCGCGCAAGGCGGACGGATCGCGCGCGGCCTCGCCCAGCACGCCGTCGCACAGGTGGAGGACGGTCGCGGCCAGATCATCGGCCAGCACGCCGAGCGCGACCTCGTCGAGCGTGCGGAAGGTCAGGCGCAGGGCCCGCTGGCGTGCGCTGCGCGCCTCGCCTTCGGCTTCGGCGGCGGCGCGGCCTGCGGCGATGCCATCGGCATGGGCCCGCGCGAGCGCCTCGGCGTGGCGATCGGGTTCATCGGCATCGGCCGCCGCCGGCGCGGGAGGTGGAGCAGGCTCCTCGGGCGCAGCGAACAGCGGCGCCTCGCGGAAGCCCGCGGTCTCGCCCTCGCCAAGCAGCGCGAGCCAGCCGGGGGCGTTCTCCTCGGCGATGTCGGGATCGGGCGCGGCGGCAAACGCGCCGACCCAATCAGACGAATTCGCCATTGCCGCTTCCGATCACGATCTCGCCCGCATCGGCCAGCCCGCGGGCGATCTCGACGATCGCCTTCTGCGCCGCGGCGACGTCCTTCTTGGCCAGCCGCCCGCGCAGGTCGATCTCGTCGCGCACGCCGTCCGCCGCGCGGCTCGACATGGCGGCGAAGAAGGGCGCGCGCTCGGGTTCCCTGAGGCCCTTGAGCGCATCGACCAGCTTCTCGTTGTCGACATCGCGCAGCAGGCGCCCCATCGACATCGGGTCGAGCGCGAACAGCATCTCGAAGGTGAACAGCTCCTCCTCGATCTTCTCGGCGAGCGGCGCATCGCGCTCGGCGATCGCGGGGAGCACGGTGCCCCGCAGCTCTCCGGCCGCAAGGTTGATGAGGTTCGCCGCTTCGCGCGGCCCGCCCAACATCAGCGCCGCGGTGCCATAGGTGGCGGAGATGCGCTGGGTCAGCAGCGTGTCGATGGTGGCGATCGCGGTGACGGAGATCGAACCGCTCTTGGCGACGCGCTCGACCACCAGCGTCTGGAGTTCGAGCGGCAGCATCGCCAGCACCTCGGCGGCAGGCTCGGGCTCGATCAGGAGAAGCAGCGCGGCGATCACCTGCGGGTGTTCATCGAGGATCAGGCGCACCAACACGCCGGGCGCGAGCCACTTCGCCAGCTCGAGCGAGCGCGGGGCGGCATCGGGCTCGATGCGCTGCATCATGCTCTCCGCGCGCGCGGGGCCCAGCGCCTTGTCGAGCAGCGTGCGCACCCGGTCGCCCCGCCCGCGCATCGGCAGCATCTCGCGCGCCGCCTCGCCCGCGAAATCGGCGAGCGCCTCGGCCATGTGCGGCTGTTCGATCTCGCCCAGCGCCATCATCGCCGCGCCGAGCTTCTCGAGCTCTTGCGGCGAGAGGCGCGAGAGCAGCCCGGTCGCCTCCTCGTCGCCGAGCAGCATCAGGAACACCGCGGCGCGGTCGACGCGGGTCAGCAGCGGCGCGGGGGCGGCGGGGGTGGGGAGCGCTTCGGGCGTCATGCCGCCTCAGCCTCCTCCGGGCGCGGTTCGGGCGCTTCGAGCATGCGCTGGAGCGCCTCGACCGCGCGCTCGGGCTGCTGCGCCGCGAGCCGCCGCGCGAGTTCGACCTGGCGCGGCAGATCGGTATCAAGAGACATGGGCGGGACGCCGCTGTCGGTGGTGCCGAGCGGGGCGCCAGCGCCCTCGCCCGCTTCCTCGTCATCCGCCGCGAGCGCCAGCGGCGCGTCATCGGCAGCGGCCCCGTCGCCGCTCTTGCCCTTGGCTCCCCCGCCGCCGCCGCGCAGCTTGCCGATCAGCGGCCTGACCGCGAGCAGCAGCACCAGCAGCACCGCGATCAGCGCGGTGCCATAGCGCACCAGCATCGCGAACCACGGCTCTTCGTAGAAGGCGGGCGGCGTGAGATCGGCGGGCTCGAACTTGCTGGCGACGACCTGCACCGTGTCGCCGCGCTGGGTGTTCGCGCCCACCGCCGCGCTCACCAGCGCCTGCAATTGCTGGCGGGTCAGCGGGGCGGCGGCCTTCAAGGCCTTGTCGCTGACCGCCACCGCGACCGAGAGCGTCTTCAGCGCCCCCGGGCCAGCGGTGGTGACGGCGACCTCGCGGCCCAGTTCATAGGCGCGGTCGGTCGCGGTTTCGGTGTCGGAGGTGGTCGCCTGCGCGGGCGTGGTCGGCTGCGGCGGGCCGTTGACGAGTTGCGCCTGCGGGGGCGGGGTGTTGGCCGGAACGCCGGGGACGCCGCCCGCGGGCGCAGTGCCGGTGCGGGTCGCCTCGCGCGCGCTCTCGGAGCGGATCGCGCCCTCCTTCTCGTAGGTCTCGCGCGCGGTGGTGACCTCGCTCTTCTCGAGCTCGACCTGCACCTGGGCGCTGAAATTGCCCTCGCCCAGCAAGGGGAGCAGGAGCGCATCGAGCTGTTCGCGCAGCTTGGCCTCGTGCTCGCGCTGGAGATCGAGGCCCTCGCCCTGCTGCGACTTGGGGTCGGAGAGCAGGCGGCCGTTCTGATCGACCACGCGCACCGCATCGGGGCTCATCCCTGGGACGCTGGCGGCAACCAGGTTGACGATCGCGCCCACTTGCTCGGGACTGAGGCTGCGCCCGCCCACCAGCCGCACCATCACCGAAGCGCTGGGCGCATTGTTCTCGCGCACGAAGACCGAGCGTTCGGGCGTGGCGAGGTGGACGCGCACGCTCTCGATCCCGTCGATCTCGCGGATCGTCAGCATCAGCTCGCGTTCACGCGCGAGGCGCAGGCGTTCGCCTTCCAGCGTGCGCGAGGTGCCCAGAGGCATCGCGTCGAGCATCGCCTCGGCGCCTTCGGGCGCGGCGATCCCGGCGTCGCTCGCGACCAGCATCTTGGCGCGGTAGACATCGTTCTCCGACACCCGGATCGCGCCGGTGGAATTGTCGATCGCATAGGCGATGCCGCCGCTCTCGAGCGTTTCGACCACCTTGGCGCGCTCGGCGTCGGTGAGGCTGGTGTAGAGCACGCGGTCCGCGCCCGAGGAGATCGCCATCCACAGCGTGGCCGCAGCCGCGACCGCGCCCAGGGCGCCCAGCGCAGGGAGCGCGCGGGCGAGTGCGGGCTGGCTGACGAAGCCCTGCATGCCGGGCGGCAGCATGGTGCGCCAGCCGCTTGCAGGCGCGGGCGGTGCAGCGGGCAGGCCTGCGGGATCGGCAGGGACGGGAAGCGCCTCGGCCATCTATCAGCCCCCCATCCGCATGATGTCTTGATAGGCGGTGAGCAGCTTGTTGCGCACCTGGAGCGTGGCTTCGAAGGCGACCCCCGCTTCCTGCCGCGCGAGCATCACCTGCGCGACATCGGTCACCTGGCCGCGCTCGAAGGCGACCTGCATCTGGCTCGAATGCTCCTGCACCGCGCTGACCTGCTTCAGGGCATTGTGGAGCGTGTCGGCAAAGCCCGCACCCGGCGCCCGGCCGGGCACGGCGAGCGCGCTGCCCGCTTCGCTCGCCGCGCGCACGTCGCGCAGCGCGGCGTTGCGGGCGAGCACCTGGCTGCGCAGCGCCATCACGTCCTCGACGCCAAAGCCGACCCTGAGCGCGTTCATGCCGCACCTCCCGCTGCGAGCATCCCCGCGCCGCGCATCGAGGCGAGGCGGTAGCGCAGCGTGCGTTCGGAAATGCCGAGCGTGCGCGCGGTGGCGGCGCGGTTGCCGCCGTGGCGGCTCAATGTCTCGAGGATCGCGCGCGCCTCGGAGGCGAAGGCGACATCGGAGAGCGAGCGCGGGGCGGTGATGCGGGTCAGCGCGGAGGCGCCGGCGGCGGCCGTCTCGGCGACGGGGCGCACCGCGGTGTCGAACACGATATGCTCGGGCGCGATCGCGCCCGTGCCGCCGCCGAGCAGGATCGCGCGGCGGATCACGTTCTCGAGCTCGCGGACATTGCCCGGCCAGGGATGGGCCTCGAGCGCGGCGAGCGCCTGCGGGGAGAGCCACCCGGGCTGGCCGGCGGAGGGCGCGTGGCGCAGCAGCATCGCGAAGGCGAGCGGGGCGATATCGCCCGGCCGGTCGCGCAGCGCGGGGAGCGCGAGGGGAAAGACATTGAGGCGGTAGAGCAGATCCTCGCGGAACCGCCCGGCCTCGACCTCGGCAGCAAGATGCCGGTTGGTCGCGGCGACCACCCGGACATCGACCTTGAGCGGCTTCGTCGCGCCCAAGGGCAGCACCTCGCCCTCCTGCAGCGCGCGCAGCATCTTGGATTGCAGCGCCAGCGGCAGCTCGCCGACCTCGTCGAGCAGCAGCGTGCCGCCATCGGCGGCGCGGAACAGGCCCTCGGCCGCCTCGGCCGCGCCGGTGAAGGCACCCTTGCGATGGCCGAACAGCAGCGCCTCGAGCATGGCTTCGGGCATGGCGGCGCAGTTGACCGCGACAAACGGCCCGCCCGCGCGGGCGGAAAGACGGTGGACGAAGCGCGCGAGCACTTCCTTGCCGGTGCCGGTCGGGCCTTCGAGCAGGACCGGGATGTCGGAGGCAGCGATTCGTTCGGCGAGCGTCAGCAGCGCGAGCGACTGCGGATCGCCCGCCACCGGCCAGCCGCCCTGCGCCGAAGCCGCGATCAGCGCCGCGCGCGCCTGGGTGATCTCGGCGGGATCATAGGCAAGGCTGATGCGCCCCTCTCCCGCGAGCGCGAGCGCGCAGGTATCGGCATGGGCGAGGGTGATCGCCACCTTGCCGCCGCGCGCGATCCCCGCCGCCATCGCCGGCGGCAGGCCATCGCCCAGCACGATGCGGTCGCGCTGCCAGCTGCCGCCCATCAGCGGCACGGTCATGCCGATCAGGATATCGTGCGCGCCGGGCGCGGGCGCGCCTGCTTGCGGCTCCCCCCTGGTGCGGCGCGTCGGTCCGATCGCCGGTTGCATCATGCTTGCCCCTGAATGGTTGGTCTCGTGGTCGGTCTCGGCAATCCTGTGCCGCATACAGGCTGGACAGGAGGCAAATTTAAGCCCCCGTAGCTTTCCCTAGACCGGCCCGATGCAGGCGCGCCGCGGCTGCGGCAGGATCCGGCGGCCCATCGCCGCCTTTCGCTCAAACCATTGATTGGAAAGCATTATTTTTTCGCCTTAAACATCCCGAACGGTGGCCGCTCTTAGGGCCAGCAGCGACGGGCCTGTTCGTCCTGCCTGACCATTCGGGAGTTTGAACAATGAACGTGATCAACACCAACATCTCGGCGCTGCGCGCCACCAACGCCAGCACCGATGCTGCCAAGATGCTGGGCGTCGCCGCCGAGCGTCTGTCGACCGGCCGCCGCATCAACAGCGCTTCGGACGACGCTGCGGGCCTCGCGATTGCCGCGTCCTTCACCTCGCAGATCCGCGGCATCGCCCAGGGCGTCCGCAACGCCAACGACGGCATCAGCCTTGCCCAGACCGCGGAAGGTTCGCTCGACGAAATCACCAACATCCTCCAGCGCAGCCGCGAACTGGCCGTGCAGAAGGCCAACGGCACCTACTCGGCCGAAGACATCGCCAACATCGAAACCGAGCAGAACGCGCTGGCTTCGCAGATCAACCAGATCGTCGAGAACACCGAATTCAACGGCATCAACCTGTTCTCGACCGCGACCAACACCATCACCGTCCAGGCCGGTGCGCAGACCGCCGACACGATCGACATCGATCTGCCGGAGCTGGATGTGGCGGGCGGCGATCTGTCGGCGGTTGTCACCTTCGGTGCGACCCCGGGCGCAGTGACCACCGCGTCGCTCGATGATTACGACACCGCGATCGGCGCCGTGACCACGGCCCGCGCTGACCTGGGTGCGGTGCAGAACCGTCTCAGCTCGGCGGTTGCCAACCTCACCAACGTTTCGACCAACCTGACCGAAGCCCGTTCGCGGATCGAAGACACCGACTACTCGGCGGAAACGACCGCGCTCGCCAAGGCCCAGATCCTCGGCCAGGCCTCGACCGCGATGCTCGCCCAGGCGAACCAGTCGCAGCAGAACGTGCTGTCGCTGCTCCGCTAAGCGCCAAGTCCCCGCGCCGCCGCTTTTCCCCTGAAGCGGGGGCCAACGAGAGCCCGGAGCCTTCACAGGCTCCGGGCTTCTTTTCGTCGGCCCGCGAGAAAGCAGCGCAGGTTAGCGACAGGCCGCCCGCGCGCGCGGCACAGCGGCCCCACGCCACGTGGCGACAGGAGGAGGTTCGCAATGCTCAACGTGCCCGCCCCGCTCGATCCGCTGCGGCGGCAGGCCAGCGACCTGTGGGCCTATGCGCAGGGGCTGCTGCCGGGCGAGCCGCGGAGCATCCCGGTGCTGATCTTCGCGCAGGGGCGATCGGGGAGCACGGTGCTCGAAAGCCTGCTCGCCTCGACCGGCCATTTCGCCTCGCGCGGGGAGCTGCTGGGCGAGGGGCACGAGCGGGTGCGCTACCCCCACGCCTTCCTGCGCGGTCATGCCCGCCGGACGGGGCGCCGCAGCTTCCTTGCCCATGTCAAGGTCTACCACCTGAACCGCGACCGCATCGCCGCGGGCGCCGCGCCGATCGACCCGCGCGCCTTCCTGCGGCAGCTCCACGGCGAGGGCTGGCGAATCATCCACCTCACCCGCGAGGACCGCGTGCGCCACGTGCTCTCGAACCTCGTCGCCGAGGCGCGCAAGGAGTATCACAAGCTCGACGACCGGCCCGAGACGACCGCGGTGCGGGTCGAACGCGCGGCGCTCGATGCGGCGATCGCCGAGCGGCTCGCCTATGCCGAGGAAGAGCGTGCGGCGCTCGAGGGGATCCCGCACACCCGCGTGATCTATGAAGAGGATCTCGAGCCTGCCGCGGCGCACCAGGCGACCGCGAACCGCGTGCTCGACTTTCTCGGCCTGCCGCACCGCCCGGTCTCGACCCCGCTGCGCAAGATCAATGCCCGGCCGCTGCGCGAGATCATCGCCAATTACGACGAACTGGCCGACTGGCTGGAAGGCGGGGGCCCGGGCCGAAGCAGCGCGGCTGCGGGCATGGGCTGACGGGTCAGCGCCGCCCCGCCGCCTTGCCCTTGCCCTCGGGCGCCGCCGGCGCGGCCGCCCTCGGCCCGCCCGAAGCCGCGCCGCGGCCCTCGAGCAGCAGCAGCGAGATGCGGCGGTTGCGCGGGTCGGCAGGGTCGTCGGTGACGAGCGGTTCGGTGTCGGCCACGCCCTCGATCCGGGCGAAGCGGTTCTGCGTCACCCCGCCCAGCACCAGCGCCTGTCGCGTCGCCTCGGCCCGGCCGGCGGAGAGCGACCAGTTGTTGGTCTTAACCCCGCCGCGCCACGGCAGCGAATCGGTGTGGCCGCGCACGATCAGCGGCGCCGCCTCGTCCTTGAGCGTCTCGCTCATCACCTCGAGCAGGTCGCGGGCTTCCTTGGTGAGGATCGTGGTGCCGAGCTCGAACATCGAGAAATCGGCATTGTCCATCAGATCGATCCGGAACCCGTCGGGCGCGCGCATCACCCGCACCTGACGGGCAAGGTGTTTCAGCGTGCGGCGCTCGGCGAGCTTCTTCTCGATCTTCGCGCGCAGGTCGCGAAGGCGATTGGCCTGCTCGGTCTCGCTGGTCTGCCGTCCGGCAGCCTGCGGACCGCCCGACGCATCCCGCGGGATGGTGAGGGTCTGCTGACCGGTCTGGCCCTGGCGATTGGGGTAGTTGTCGACATCGGTGATCGACGAGCCGCCCAGCAAGCCGTTGCTCCCCGCACTTTCCTCGCGCAGCTTGACGAGCGTCGGGGTGAAGTAGTCGGCGATCCCCTTGCGCTGCTTTTCCTCGGTCGCGCCGAGCAGCCACAGCAGCAGGAAGAAGGCCATCATCGCGGTGACGAAGTCGGCATAGGCGACCTTCCACGCGCCGCCATGGTGGCCGCCTTCGACGATGGTCACCTTCTTGACGATGATGGGTGCCGGGATGGCTCCGCCTGCGTCGGCCATGTCAGAGCCCCTAGCGCCCGCGCATCATGTCGAGGAGGTCGGTGAGCTTCGGACGGTGCGCCGGGGGCAGGCCCGAGCGCGCGGCCTCGAGCACCAGCGGCTGCGGATAGCCGTGGAGGCTGGCGATGATCACCTGCTTGATCGAATGGAAGATCTGCTGGTCATGCGTGTTGATCTGCTTCAGCCGCGCGCCCAGCGGCCCGGCGAGGCCATAGGCGAGCAGCACGCCGAGGAACGTCCCCACCAGCGCCGAACCGATCATCTTGCCGAGCACCGCCGGGGGCTGGTCGATCGCGCCCATGGTCTTGATAATCCCGAGCACCGCCGCGACGATCCCCAATGCGGGCAGCGCGTCGGCGAGCGACTGGATCATGTGCTGCGGCTCGTCCATCTCTTGCAGCTGGGTCTTGATCGCGCTGTCGATGATGTCCTCGACCGCGTGGGTATCGAGCGTGCCCGAGGAGACCACCATCAGCGTCAGCGGATCGCAGATCATCGCGGTCACCACCGGATCGGCCTGGAGGCGCGGATATTCGGAGAACAGCGTCGAGGACCCGGGCTCGGTGACGTGGCTTTCGAGCGCCACCGCACCTTCCGAGCGCAGCAGCTTCATCAGCTTGGAGGTGAGCGCGATCGCATCGATATGGTCCTGGTCGTTGTACTTGGGCCCCTTGAACACCCGCCCGAAGCCGGCCCCGAGCAGCTTGATCTCGTGCATCGAGTTGCCGATCAGCGTCGCGCCGGTCGCGGCGCCGCCGATCATCATGAATTCGAGCGGGAGCGCCGCCAGCACCGGGCCCATGGCACCGCCGGCGAGGATGAACCCGCCGAACACCATGGCCAGCAGAACGACAATACCGATGGCAGCAAACACGGGCCCCGTCTCCTCAGCGCAGCGCGTCGAACAGCGTCAGCGAGCTGACACGGGCAAAGGCAGCCTGGCTCGCCTCGAGCGCGGTCAGCGATTGCTGGAGCCGCGCGATGGCATCGGCGATGTCGGTGTCGCCCACCCGGCTGCGGCGCTCGGCGAGCGCGACCCGGCGGTCGGCCTGCTGGTCTTCGACCTGCTCGACCCAGGCCATGCGCGTGCCGAGGATGGTGGTGGCGCGGTTCGTGGTGTCGAGCGCGGCGTCGATCCCGGCGAGGCTGGCATTGGCTGCCGCGACCGGATCGCCCGCGCCGCCCTGGAGCGCGGTGGTGAGCGTGGCCAGCACCGCGAAGGCGCTCGACGGCGTGCCGCCGAGATCGAACTCGAACACCTCGCTGCCCGGCAGCCCGCGCTCGATCGCGGTGCCCGGCGCGACCGGCACCGCGCCGCTCGAGGGCGTTCCGGCATAGGTCACGACGCCGGCCGCATCGCGGGAGAAGGCCGTGTCGGTCGATTGACCCGCGAACAGCGGCTCGCCGGTCAGCGAGACCGCGTTGGAACGGCTGAACAGCTCCTGCTGGAGCTGCTCGAGCTCGAAGGCGATCGCCTGCCGCCCATCGGCGCCCGTCGCCGAACTCGCCGCCTGCACCGCGAGTTCGCGCGCGCGCTGGAGCAGGTCGGTCACCGCCTGCACCTCGTTCGCCGCCGCGCCCAGATCCTGCCCGAGCCGCGCAGCGTTGTCGCCCTCGACCTCGGCCAGCGCTTCGCGCCGCGCGACACTGCGCAGCTGCGCGGCCGCCGCCGGATCCTGCGAGCCGCGCTCGATCTTGCGGCCGGTGGCGATCTGGGTGCGGGTGCGTTCGATCCCGCTGCGCAGCTCGGCCATCTGCGCGAGCGAGCGGTTGAAGAAGGAACCGGCGGAATTGGTGATCGAGGGCATCTCGCAGCGCTCCCTTACCTGAGGTCGAGGATCGTGTCGAACAGCTGGGCTGCGACCTGGATCACCCGGCTGTTGGCCTCGAAGGCCTGTTGCAGCCGGACGAGATTGGCCGCCTCGGTGTCGAGATCGACGCCGGTCTCGCGCAGCAGCTCGGCCTCGGCGCTGGCGGCGACGACGGCGAGCCCGTCCTTGCGGGTCTCGAGCGCGGAGACGCGGCTGGAGAGTCCGAGCAGCAGCGAATCCGTGCCGGTGATCGGCCCGCTCGCATCGCCCAGCGCAGCGATCAGCGCGCCAAGGTTGGCGGTGTCGCGGCTCCCGGCCGGTGCGCCTGCGGGGGCGGTCGCAAGCCCGTCGGCCGAGGCGAGAACCACGGTGATGTCCGCTGCGCCCGTGCCCGCGAAGAAGGCGGGGCCGGGATTGCCATCAAGCCCCACGCCATTGCCCTGCGCGGTGTTCGAAAGCGCGATTGCCGAGACCGCGATGCCATCGAGGCTGGTCTGGAGCCCGGCCATCTCGGCCAGCGCGCCCGCCCGGCCCGCCATCGCCCCGCCGGAGGGGACGAAGGCCGTGCCGCCGAGAGTGAAAGTGACAGTGCCGTCGGCAGCAAAGCTGGTCGCCAGCGTCTGCGCGGCGCCGCCCGTCACCAGCGCGAGCGGGGGCGTGCCTTCGAGCACCACGTCGGCGGTGCCGTTGGGGTTGATCGTCGCGCCGATGCCGAATTCCTCGGCAAGGCCGCGCAGCGCCTTGTCGCGCGCATCGAGCAGCGCGGCGCGGCCCGCCGTGCCCTCGCGCGAGCCGACGAGGTCGGCGTTGACCTTGGCCAGCTCGCCCGCGAGTTCGTTGACCGTCAGCGTCTTGGCGCTGGTCTCGGCCTGCACCAGGCTGCGGGCATTGGCGAGGGTGCCGTTGGCGATGCGGAAATTGCCCGCCATCTTGCGTCCCGCCTCGAGCGCGGAAAGGCGCAGGGCAGGCTCGGTCGGGTTGTTCTGGAGCCGGGTCAGCGCCGCCTCGAAATCGACGAGGCCGGTATAGACCCCCGAGGTTTCGAGCGCGCTTTCGGCTTCCTTCAGCGCGAAGAACTGGGCATCGGCCGCGGCCTGCGCCGAGGACGAATCGCGCGCCTGGCGCTGCACCAGCGCGCTTTCAGCGCGCTCGATCACCCCGGGCCTCACCCCGCCCAGGGAATCCTGCGCGTTGTTGCCGATATTGCCGGTCATCACCAGCTCGCCCTGCGTCAGGGTGCGGCGCGAGTAATCCCGGTTCTCGGCATTCGCGACGTTCTGCGCCGTCAGCTCGAGGCTGCGGCGGGTCGCGGTGAGCCCCGAGCGGGCAATGGTGAAGATCGCGGTCGGCATCAGCTGTCACCTTTGGCAGGGAGGTATTGCGCGAGGCTCGCCTCGATACTGCGGGCAAACCCGAAGGCGCCCGATTTGGCGGCGATGTCGGCGAAGTGCTCGTCGCGCATCGCCTCGAACTGTTTCATGCCCCCGCCGGTGAGCGGGGTCTCCTCGGTGAACTTCGCGGCGCGCGCGGTTTCGAGCATCTTGCGCACCATGATCGCCTCGAAGCCCTCGGCGGCCTTGCGAAGTTCGGCCTGCTCGGGCGTCAGCGGCGCAGCCACGGCGCGCGCGGGGGAGAGCGGGCCGATCATCACAGCACCACCATTTCGGCTTGCAGGCTGCCGGCCTGCTTCAGGCTTTCGAGGATCACCACCAGATCGGCCGCGCCCACGCCGAGCAGGTTCAGCGCATCGACGATCTCGTTCAAGGAGGCTGCGCCGGGGACATAGGCGATCCGGCTCTGTTGCTCCTCGATGCTGATGTCGGAGGATTGCTCGAGCGCGGTCTGCCCCTGGCTGAAGGGTGCGGGCTGGACCACGGTGGGGTTCTCGTCGATGCGGATCACCAGCTTGCCGTGGCTGACCGCGGCAGGCGCAAGGCGCACCGCATCGTTGATGACGACGGTGCCCGTGCGGCTGTTGACGATCACCTTCGCCGCGACCGGCGCTGGCGTCACGCTGAGCATCTCGATCTCGGCCATCAGTCCCGAGCGCGCGTCGTTGCCCTGCGGCAGCGCGAGCGCGATCGACACGCCGTCGGCGATGCTGGCGATGCCGGGATAGCGCGCATTGATCGCATCGCGCACGCGCGCGGCGGTGAGGAAATCGGCCTTGTGGAGGTTGAACTTGAGGGCAGGCGCGGTGTCGAAGCCGGTGGCGACCGCGCGTTCGACGCTCGCCCCGTCGGCGATCCGGCCGACGGTCGCGACATTGACGCTGACCTGCGAGCCGTCCCGTCCGCTGACGCCGAGGCCGCCGACCGCGACGTTGCCCTGCGCCATCGCGTAGATCTGCCCGTCCGCCCCGTAGAGCGGGGTCAGCACCAGGGCGCCGCCTCTGAGGGAAGACGCCTGCCCGAGGGTCGAGACCGTGATGTCGATCCGCTGCCCCGGCTTGGCGAAGGCGGGCAGTTCGGCGGTGACGATCACCGCCGCGGCGTTGCGCAAGGTCGGGCTCACGCCCGGCGGGAGCGGCAGGCCGAGGCGGCCCGAGACGCCGCGCATCGCCTCGGTGGCGTAGGCGAGGTTGTTGTCGCCCGTGCCGGCGAGCCCGACGACGATGCCGTAGCCGGTCAGCTGGTTCGCGCGCAGCCCTTCGAACTGGCCGAGATCGCGGATGCGCTCGGCATGGGCGGGCAGCGGGATCTGCCCGGCAATCAGCGCGATCAGCAGGTAGAGGATCGGGGCGAGGATGCGGGTGCGGGTCATGGGCCTGTCCTCCTCAGAACGGCGAGATCAGGTTGAAGAAGCGGCTCAGCCAGCCCGGGCGGCTGGCCTGCTGCACCGCGCCCTTGCCCGAATAGATGATCCGCGCATTGGCGACCTGCGAGGAGGCGAGGCGGTTGTCGCCGTCGATGTCGACCAGCCGGATGCGGCCGGCGAATTGCACCCACTCGTCTCCCTGGCTGAACATCATCTGCTTTTCTCCGACCACCTCGGCGGTTCCGTTGGGATAGAGCGCGGCGATGGTCACCGCGACCGCACCGTTGAGGCGGCTCTGCTGTCCGGCATTGCCCCTGCCCGTGAACGACCCTTCGGCCGCAGCTTTAAGGGCCTCGGGGTCAAGGAAATCGAGCGGGCCCTTGGTCGGCGGGGTGATCCCGAGGCTGCCTTCGCGGCTGGTCTGGCCGGTGGTGCTCTTGGAGGTGGTGGTGGCCTCGGTGAGGATGATCGTCACCATGTCGCCGAGCTGGCGCGCCCGGGTGCCGGTGACGAGACCCGAATAGCCGTTGGCGCTCTGGAAGATCGCGCCCGCGCTGACGGGCTGCGGCACGGGCGCGGG
Source organism: Erythrobacter donghaensis (assembly GCF_001557325.1). Lineage (GTDB taxonomy): Bacteria > Pseudomonadota > Alphaproteobacteria > Sphingomonadales > Sphingomonadaceae > Erythrobacter > Erythrobacter donghaensis_B. The sequence goes on along the minus strand of NZ_LSJS01000206.1, from coordinate 5,401 downwards.
CCCGGACAGCGGCATTGCCGGATCGCCCTGCGGCGATGCGGCGGTGAGCATTGTCCCCGGCGGGGGCGGCGCGGTGAAGCCCGGCTGCGGCCCCTTGCCCCCAAGCCCGCCGCAGGCGGCGAGCAGGAACGGCGCGGCGAGCGCGAGCGCGATGAAACGACCCTCCATGACCTTCCTCACAGCGTCTGGTTGGCGTTTTGCAGCATTTCGTCGACCGCGCTCACCATCCGGGAATTGATCTCGTAGGCGCGCTGGGTCTCGATCATCTCGACCAGCTCCTCGACGACATTGACGTTCGAGGCCTCGAGCATCCCCTGCCGGATCTGCCCGCGCCCGTTCTCGCCGGCAAAGCCGGTTTCGGCCGGGCCCGAGGCGGCGGTTTCGACCAGGAAGTTGTCGCCGATCGCCCGGAGCCCCGCCGGGTTGACGAAGCTCGCGACCGAAAGCTGGCCGATCAGCGTCGCCTCGGCATTGCCGGGGGTGAGCGCGCTGACGGTGCCGTCGGGCGCGATGGTGATCGACTGCGCGCCTGCCGGAATCTGGATCGGCGGCTGGAGCGCATAGCCCTGCGAGGTGATCAGCGTGCCGTCGTTCGACAGGGTGAAATTGCCCGCGCGGGTATAGCCCGGCTGGCCGCCGCCCGGCAGTTCGACCTGGAAGAAGCCGTCGCCATCGAGCGCGATGTCGAGCGTGTTGCCGGTGGGGTTCATGCTCCCCTGCGTCTGGATCCGCGTGGTGCCCTGGATCTGCACGCCCGTCCCGAGGTTGAGCCCGACCGCGAAGGCGGTCTGCCCGGTCGAGGGCTGGCCGGCGCTGCGCTGCTCCTGATAGGCGAGCGTCGCGAAGTCGATCCGGTCGCGCTTGAAGCCGGTGGTGCCGATGTTGGCGAGGTTGTTGGCGATGACGCGCATCCGCGCATCCTGGGCCTCGAGGCCGGTGCGGGCGACGTGAAGGGCGGACGTGGGCATGGGTCGGGTCTCCGTGAAGAAAGGGGGATCAGCGCAGCGACATCAGCGTGCTGCCGCTCTCGTCGAGCTCGCCCGCGGTGGCGATGATGCGCGCGCGCTGCTCGAAGGCGCGCTGCGCCTCGATCATCTGCACCAGCGTGTCGGCGGTCTCGACATTGGACATTTCGAGCGCGCCCGGGGTCAGGCGCGCGGTAAGATCGGGGGGCAGGACGCCGGTGCCGCCCGCAGCCGTGGGCACCTTGAGGAAGCCGTCGATCCCCTTGGCGAGCGGGCTGCCCTCGGGATTGACCAGCCGGATGCGGCCGACCGCCTCGGGGGGCGCATCGCCCGCCGCCGGATCGCCCGCGAGCACCGTGCCATCGGCGGCGATGTTGAGGATGAAGCCCGGCGGCACGGTGATCGGGGTGCCGGTCTCGCCGAGCACGGCGAGCCCCTCGCCGTTCTCGAGCACCCCGGTCGCGCCGACGCGCAGGTCGCCGCGGCGCGAATAGACCTCGCCCTGGCGGTCGGGGGACTGGAACGCGATCAGCGCCGAGCCCTCGAGCGCCACGTCGAGCGCATTGCCGGTCGGCACCACGCGCCCTACCCGCATGTCCGCGCCGCGGACATTGCCGCGCGCGGGCGCGCGCGCCTCGAGCGAGCCGTCGCGCAGCACGGCCGGGGTGACCGCGAAGATCTCCTGGCGAAAGCCCGGGGTCGAGGCGTTGGCGAGATTGTTCGCCACCACCCGCTGCCGGTCCATCGCCGCGTTCATCGCGGTCATGGCGGTGTAGATCAGCCGGTCCATCGTCTCAGCTCACTTACGAACGCAGGTTCAGCACGGTCTGCGAGATCTGGGTGGCGGTATCGATCGCGCGGGCGTTGGCCTGGAAATTGCGCTGCGCGGTGAGCAGCGCGACCATCTCCTCCGCCAGTTCCACGTTCGAGCGTTCGAGCGCGCCGCTGATCATCTCGCCATAGGTGCCGATGCCCGGGTTGCCGAAAACGGCCGCGCCGCTCTCGCCGGTCGCCTGCCACTTGGTCTGGCCGATCGAGCGCAGCCCGTTGGGCGCGGCGAAGGTCGCCAGCGCGACCTGCCCGACGGGCTCGGTGCTGCCATCGGCATAGGCGGCGATGACGATCCCGCGGTTGTTGATCGTGACGTTGGCGAGCGACACGCCCGCGGCATTGGCGACCGGCACGTTGACATCGGCGGCGGTGGTCGAGGTGGGGTTGCCCGCGGCATCGACCGGATAGGCCTGCAGGCGGTTGCCCCACGAATCCTCGAGCTCGCCGACCGCGGTCAGGCGGAAGTTGCCGTTGCGCGAATAGCTGACCTCGCCCGAGAAGGGATTGGCGAGCGCGAAGAAGCCGTCACCGTCGATCGCAAGGTCGAGCGCGCGGCCGGTCTGCTCGAGCGGGCCGAGCACGAAGTCCTGCGTGATCCCGGCGACGGTCGCGCCGATGCCCGGGCTGCGGCGCGGATCGGTGGCCGAGCCGGTCGCGACCAGATCGGCAAACTGCACCGAGCTCTTCTTGAAGCCCACCGTCTCGGCGTTGGCGATGTTGTGGGCGATGACGCGCAGGTCGGTCTCGGCGTTCTTGAGGCCGGACAGCGAAGTGAAGAACGACATGGGGGTTTGATCCTCTGCTTGGGGAAGGGGTCAGGGGGCGGGATTGGCGGCAGCCGCGGCGCGGGCGGTGGCCTCTTGCGCCTCGATCAGGCGGTCGAGCTTGGCGGCGATGTCCTCGAGCGTCGCGCCGCTCTCGGTGGTGGCGGCAAGCGCGGAGAACTGCGCCATCTGCGCGAGCATGTCCTGGTTGTCGGTCGGCTCGAGCGGGTCCTGAAAGGTCAGCTGGGTGGTCAGCAGCCGGATGAAGTCCCCGCCATCGAGCGAGCCGAGCCCGCCGCCCCTCAGGGTGGAGGGCGTGTTGAGGCGGTCGAGCGTCGCCTGTGCGGCGGGGGGCAGGCTGTTGGTGGTGTTGGTGGTGTTCATCACTGGCTCCTCAGGGTATCGAGCATCAGCTGCTTGGCGGTCTGGAGTGCCTGCACCAGGTTCTGGTACTGGCGCGAGGCGTCCATGATCTCGACCATCTCGGCGGTCTCATCGACGGGGGCTTCGAAGACGTCGCCATTGGCATCAGCGAGCGGATTGGAGGGATCGTGGCGCTTGGTCGGCGCGGTATCGGCGCGCACCAGCCCGCTGGTGGTGACCCCGGCCAGACCCGAGGCGCGATCGAGCTCGACGGCGAAGACCGCGCGGATCGGGCGATAGGCGCCTTCCTCGGTGGACGAGACCGATCCGGCATTGGCGAGGTTCGATGTCGCCGCGTTCATCCGCACCATCTGCGCGCTCATCGCGCGGGTGGTGAGGCTGAACAGCGTCATGGGGGAGCGTTCGGGCATCGGCCTCACTCGCCCTTCAGCGCGCGGGTGATGGTGTTCACCCGGCCCTGCACGAAGCTCAGGGTGGCCGAATAGGCCACGGCGTTCTCGGCAAAGGCGACCTGTTCGCGGTTCAGCTCGACCGTGTTGCCGTCCAGCGAGGGCATGGTGGGCTGACGGTAGAGCAGCGTGGCCTCGCCGCCGCCGAGGCGCGCGCGGCCACGGGCATTGCCCAGCCGGGCATCGAGCGCGGCGTTGAAGTCGATGTCGCGCGCCTTGTAGCCGGGGGTCGCGGCATTGGCGATGTTCGACGCGATCACGCCCATGCGTTCGGAGCGCAGGGTCAGCGCGGCGCCGTGGATTCCGAAAAGTCGCTCGCTCACGATTCAGAGCCTCCTTGCTGCGGGCGGGCACGGCCCGCGGGGTTGCCAGCGGTTCAGCAGGAAGCGTGCCAAACCCGCTCACTGGCGGCGCGCGGCCTGCAGCGCGGGGGACGAGCGGCAGGCTTTTGCCGCCCGGCGCAGCACCTCCGGGCAAACCCCTGCCGCAGGTTCCGGGCGCTTAATCGGCGGGGCGCGCTGCCGTTCTTCCGCCTGTTGCCACCAGGAGGGATCCGCCATGCCGCCCACGATGTCGTCGCTGTTCGATCCCGCCGCGCTGGGGGTCGTGGCCCTCGGAACGGTGATCGCCACGCTGGCGCGCTGCGGCCTGGCCGATTCCCGCGAGGCGCTCGGCGCGGCGGCGCGGCTGCTGCGCGGCGGCTTTGCGGGCGAGCCCAACCGCAAGGCGCTGGCGCAGGCGGCGGGCGCGATCCAGCGCGAGGGTTCGCGCCGTGCCGACCCGCCGCTGCCGCCCGACCCGGCGCTGGCCGCGCTGGTCGCCTCCTATCTGCGTCACGGCGCGCTCGACACGCTCGCCGGGCTGCGCCGCGCCGACCGCGCCATCGCCGAGGAGCGCCGCTACGCCGCGGTGCAGGTGTTCACCTGCGCGGGCGAGCTGGCCCCGGTGTTCGGGCTGATCGGCACGCTCTACGGCCTGACCCAGCTTACCCCTGCGGGCGCAGGGGTCGGCGCGACCGCAATGATCATGACCGCGGTCTCGACCGCCGTGCTGACCTCGCTCTACGGCGCCCTGATCGCGCACCTCGCCTGCTTTCCGCTGGCGAGCGCGATCGAGCGGCGCGGTCTCGCCGACGAAGCCGCACGCGAGGCGCTGGCCGACTGGTTCGTCGTTCAGGTCGACGGCGCGGAAGCCGCCCAGCGCGAGCGGCGCGCCCATCTGCGGGGTGTCGCATGAACCGCACTGCCGCGTCCCTGCGGGCGGGGACAAGAGCAGGTTCCGGGCGGGGCGGTCATGGCTGGCAGCTGATCCTCGCCGACCTCGCCCTGATCCTGTTCCTGCTGACACTCTCCGCCCTGCCTGCCGCCGAGGCCGAGACCGGCCGCCAGCTCGCCGCGCGCGCGGTGCAGGAGAAAGCCGCGCGCGAGGCCGCCCAGCCCGCAGCCGAGATCGCCGCCGCGCAGGCGCTGTTCCGTCCGGTTGCGGAGGGGCCGAGCCTCGGTGCATGGCTGGAGGCGCAGGCCCCCGATCCGCGCGCGACGCTGACCATCTTCGCGGTCCACCGTCCGGGCGGCGAGGCGGAAGCCTGGGCCAGCGCCGAGACGCTCGCCGCCGAGGCGCGCGCGGCCGGCGCGCGGGTGCGCACGATCATCACTGCGGGGGCAGAAGCGCAGATCTACGCCAGCCTCGCCTATGATGCCGAGGTCGACGGGCCGGGAGGGGCCTAACCCAGCTCGATCCGGTTGCGGCCCTGCTGCTTGGCGCGATAGAGCGCCGCATCGGCGCGGGCGAGCGCGCCGCGGGTGTCGGCGTCGTCGGTGACTTCGGCGACCCCGCCCGAGAAGGTGATCTTGCCGAACGGCTGGCCGGTGTCGCGGTTCATCAGCACCCGCGCCCCGAGCGCGCGGCGGATCGCATCGAGCCGCGCCTTGGCGGCCTCCGCGCCCAGCCCGGCGAACAGCAGCACGAATTCCTCGCCGCCGTGGCGGGCGGTGAAGCAGGTCTCACC
>NZ_LSJS01000205.1 GCF_001557325.1 Erythrobacter donghaensis | reverse complement strand
GGGCTAATTCTCCCCCTCCCCTTGCGGGAGGGGGCCGGGGGGAGGGGCCACCGCCAGCGGCCACGCGCGAGGCCTTCGGCCTCGTCCCCTCCCCAACCCCTCCCGCAAGGGGAGGGGCTTTAAGTGTCGGCTCGGCTTATCTATGGGAGTGCCCATGGACACCCTCGCCCGCCTCGAAGCCACGATCGCCCAGCGCCTCAGCGCCTCGCCCGAGGAGAGCTATGTCGCGAAGCTCCACGCCAAGGGCCTCGCCAAGATCGCGCAGAAGCTCGGCGAGGAGGCGACCGAGACCGTGATCGCCGCGCTCGCCGGGGACGAGGCCGAACTGGTGGGAGAGGCCGCCGACCTCATGTTCCACCTCATGGTGCTGCTCGCCGAGAAGGGCGTGCCGCTGGCGGCCGTCCTCGCCGAGCTCGACCGCCGCGAGGGCACCTCGGGCATCGCCGAGAAAGCCGCCAGGAGCCAAGACTGATGCCGATCGACCCGACCCTGCCCTATGATGACAACAACATCTTCGCGAAGATCCTACGCGGGGAAGTCCCCTCGAAAAAGGTCTACGAGGACGACTGGGCCTTTGCCTTCGAAGACATCAATCCCCAAGCAGAGGTTCACACGCTGGTGATCCCCAAGGGGCGCTATGTCAGCTGGGACGATTTCAGCGCGAAGGCCTCGGACGCCGAGATCGCCGGCTTCGTGCGCGCGGTGGGCGAGGTTGCGCGGATGAAGGGGCTGGTCGAGCCCGGCTACCGCCTGCTCGCCAATATCGGCGCGCATGGCGGGCAGGAGGTGCCGCACCTGCACGTCCACATCTTCGGCGGGCAGCCTCTCGGCCCGATGATCGCGCGGCGGTGAACGTTCATCGCGGCTTCACACGGAAACGGCATGTGAGGGCCCGATGACCTCTCCCATTCCCCCCGGCGGCGTCCTCGATGGCGCGCGGCATCTTTATGCGGTGCGCGTCTATTACGAGGACACCGATCTTTCGGGGATCACCTATCACGCCAACTACCTGCGCTGGTTCGAGCGCGCGCGCTCCGACCTGCTGCGGCTGCTCGGCATCGACCAGCGCGCCGCGATCGAGAGCGGGGAGGGGGCCTATGCGCTCAGCGAGGTCAATCTGAAATACCTCGCCCCTGCGCGGCTCGATGATGATGTGGTGATCGAAACCCGCTGCACCGAGCTCGGCGCGGCCTCGTGCCGGATGCACCAGATTTCGCGGCGTGGGGAGCAAATCCTGTGCGAGGCTAGTTTGCGTGTCGGCTTCATCTCGCTAGATGGCCGCCCGCGCCGCCAACCCGCCGAATGGCGCGCCGCCTTTGCCGCCTTCATGAACGAGGACCAGTAACCGCCGTGACGTTCGACCTGCTTGCCGCCGCCGTGCCCGCTCCGACCCGCCTCGATCCGGTCGAGCTGTTCGTCCAGGCCGACATCATCGTGCAAGCCGTGATGGTCGGCCTCATCCTGGCGAGCGTGTGGGTGTGGATGATCATCGTCTCCTTCAGCTTGCGGATCGGCGGCCTTTCCAAGAAATCGCGCGAATACGAGGGCGAGTTCTGGGAACAGCGCGACCGCGAGGGGCTGCTGACCAAGCAGATGCGCAAGGAAGTCCCCGCCGCGCGCGTCGCCGCCGCCGGGCTCGACGAGTGGCGCAAGTCCACCGCCAAGCAGCCGGTCGACCGCGACGCCGCCCGCCAGCGCATCGCCGCGGTGATGGACAGCCAGATTGCGGAAGAAGCCGATGAGCTTTCCGGGCGATTGAACTTCCTTGCGACCGTCGGTTCGGTCGCGCCCTTTGTCGGGCTGTTCGGGACGGTGTGGGGGATCATGAACTCCTTCTTCCAGATCGGCGCGCAGCAGAGTGCGTCGCTGGCGGTGGTGGCCCCCGGCATCGCAGAGGCGCTGTTCGCCACCGCCATCGGGCTGTTCGCGGCGATCCCTGCGGTGATCGCCTACAACCGCTTCGGCGGGGCGGTGGACCGCTATGAGGCGGCGTTGCAGAGGTTCGCCGACAAGCTTCACACCGGGCTCAGCCGGGAATTGGACAAGGCGTAATGGGGGCCAAGCTCGCCTCGTCCCGCAAGGGCTCCCGCCGCTCGCGCCGCGCCGCCATGTCGGAGATCAACGTCACGCCGCTGGTCGACGTGATGCTGGTGCTCCTCATTATCTTCATGGTGACGGTCACGCTCCCCGCCGTGGGCGTCCCCGTCGAACTCCCCGAAAGCCGCGCCGCGCCGGTGGAGGAAAAGCCCGACCAGATCACCGTCTCGATCGACGCGGGCGGCACGATCTATATCGAGGACGCGCCCGTCCCCGCCGGAGGGCTCCCCTCCGCTCTCGAGGCCCTGCAACGCGGGGGCGAGCCGCCGCTGGTGGTGCTGCGCGGCGACCGCAGCCTCGATTACGGCAGAGTGATGCAGGTTATGGGCGAGTTGGGCCGCGCGGGCTTTACCTCGATCTCGCTGGTCACCGACGGTTCAGTTAGCGCCCCATAACCGAGGTCAGAATGGGAGAGATCGCGCTCAGGAACGAAGAGAAGATCGGCCTCGGCGCCGCCGTGCTGCTGCATGGCGCGCTGGTGGGCGTGCTCGCGCTGCAGACGATGCGTAGCGAGGTCTCGGTCTTCCCCGAGCGGATCAATGTGAGCCTTGCGACCGAGGTGGGCTTGGATGCCGCTGCGCCCGATCCGGTGAGCGAGAGCCGCGCCGCGATCGCGCCGACGCTGGCGGACAATCCCGAGCC
>NZ_LSJS01000204.1 GCF_001557325.1 Erythrobacter donghaensis | reverse complement strand
ACCGGCAACGGCCTCGCGCGCCGTGGAGGGGAGGACCAGCGGCGAGGCATCTGAAGTTTCGTTGAAGGGACTGGGGGCATCGGCGCCCCAGATGCCCCCAGCCTGACCCGCGTCGTCGCGTGCAGACGAGAAGGGCGACGCCTCGTCAGCTACGTTCGGGTCTCCTTCCGCACCGTCCGGTGCTGGGGCTCTCTGGGCGGCTTTCAGCTGCCGATGGACCTGGCGCATCAGGGATCCGCCCTGGCCCTCGCCCGCCTTGCGGCGCAGCTCGGTGGCCCAGCGCGGATTTTCGACGACGGTCCAGGCGACCGCTTCGTCATGCAGCGTTCCAGCTTCATCGACATGAGCGGGGAAGACGACGCGCAAGGTGCGTTCCGCTGTGCGGCTGGTGTCGGCATCCACGACGCCTGACTTCTGCCGCGCGTCAGCATGGAGCAGCGTGCCGTTCGACAGATTGTCCGTCGCCTTGGCATCGATAACGTGAGCCGGTGCGCAGTCGCCCTTCGGTGCGCGGCAGGTGAAATCGCCCTCGACGTTGGTGCCGAACGTGGCGCAGCCACTGGCAAGGCCGGCCAGACAGGCGCAGGCAAGGAGACGTGTCGGAAAAAGCATGGGTCTATCCTTTGGGAGCAGGGGTGGGGGCCAGGGAGGGGCCAGCGCGCAGGAAGTCCCGGAGTACAGCGGCAGGCCGGTAGCCTTCGAGAACGGCGCCATCGGCGGGGCGCACGATCACAGGGGTGCCGCCAAAGCCGTGGGCTCGCGCGAAGGCCTCGTTGGCATCGAGACCGCTCGTGTCGCAGGGTTTGGGATTGGCGAGCGCGAGACCCGAATAGGCCATATGCAGCGCCAGCTCAGGCCGCGGCGAGCACAGCACCCGTTCGGCATCGCGCCGGCTTT
>NZ_LSJS01000203.1 GCF_001557325.1 Erythrobacter donghaensis | reverse complement strand
CGGTCGCCGCGCGCGCCAGCCGCAGCTTCGAGCCGCTCGATCCCGACAGCCAGATGCCCGAGCCCGGCGAGCCTGCGGCGGCTCCGCCCCCTGCGCCTTCAGCCATCGCCGAGGCTGCGACCGCCGCCGAAAGCGACGCCGATGCCCTGCGCGGGCCGGCGGTGCGGATGATTTCCCTGCCGGTGGTGCAGGACGTCCCCGGCCCCGTCGCCGCCCCCGCCGCTCCCAAAGCCCCTTCCGGCGGCGGTTTCGTCATCAGGTCGATCCTCCCGATCGAGGGCACGATCCGCTACGGCGACTGGTTCTGGGACGAAAGCGCCGCGCCCACCTATGGCCCGCTGGTGATCACCGTCGATCTCGAGGCGCGCGTCATCAGCGCCTTCCGCGACGGGCACGAGATCGGCACCGCGGTGGTGCTGGTCGGCACGCAGGAGCATCCGACCCCGCTCGGCACCTTCCCCATCCTCACCAAGGAGCGCCACAACGTCTCCGAGAAATACAACAACGCGCCGATGCCCTGGACGCTGCGGCTGACGTGGGACGGGATCGCGATCCACGGCTCGCCGGTGCTCAACGGCTATGCCAGCCACGGCTGCATCGGCGTGCCCGACGATTTCGCGCGGCTGCTGTTCGCCGCGGCCAGGCGCGGCGACAAGGTGATCATCACCCGCGGGCGGATGGTGGGCGTGGGGGACAAGATTCTCTGATTTTCGGCCACCTGTCGGTGGCGCAGACCTCCCGCCCAGCGCGATCAATTCAAAGAACGCGCGGGCTCGGGCCGGAAGCGCCAGACGCGCATGGGCACGCCGACCTTCTCGACGCGTTCCACCCCCGGCACCGCCAGCACCCCGCCCAATGAGGCGTTCTCGCCCGCCCACAGCCGCTCCCACGCCCGAGCGGCCTCGGCGCGGGTGGCGTGGCCGCCGAGCTCGCGGATGATCCTGAGGATTGTCTCGATGGCGATCACGCGGGGCACGTTGGCGCAGTAGGAGAAGCCCGGGGCGCCGGCGTCGCTGTCTTCGCGCAGCACCATCTCGTGCCAGTCGAGCTCGGCATACCATTGGAGCGCCTGCCACCCTTCGGCGATATGCGCGGCGCTGGCGGCGATCTGCACGGGATCGAGCCAGTCGGCCTCGGCCAGCGCTGCGCGGATGCGGGCGCGGTCGAAGGCGGGGTTGGTGTTGGAGGGGTCCTCGGCAGGCACGATGCCCGCCGCCGCTACAATCGCCGCCAGCTCCGCCTTGCGCCAGCCGAGGAGCGGGCGCAGCAGGGTGACATCGGTGCCGTCGATCCACGAGTGGGGGCGCACCCCGGCAAGGCCCGCGAGCCCGCTCCCCCGGTTGAGGCGCATCAGCAGCGTCTCGGCCTGATCGTCGGCATGATGCGCGGTGGCGATCGCGCCGAGCCCCGCCTCCCCCGCCCAGCGCGCCAGCGCGGCGTAGCGGGCCGCGCGCGCCTCGGCGAGGAGGTTGCCGGGGGCGAGCTGCACCTTCAGCGCCGTGAAGGGAAGGCCCCGCTCGGCCGCGATGCGCCCCGCCAGCGCGACCTCGGAGGCGGCTTCGGGGCGCAAGTCATGATCGACGCTCGCCACCGCGATCAGCCCGGGTAGCGCCTCGGCGGCGAGCAGCAGCAACGCGAGGCTGTCCGGTCCGCCCGAGACGGCGAGGCCCAGCGCACGGCCCTGGCGCTCGTCCTCGGGCCACAGCGCCGCCAGATCGGCGGCGAAGCGCGCCGCCTGATCGCTCAGCTGCACTTCACCTTCGCGCGGGTGGTCTGGAATTCGGTCGCGAGGCGTCCGGCGGCGACCAGCGGATAGGTCTCGGAGAATTCGGCAAGCGCGATGCAGGCGCGCTTGGTGTCGCCCAGCGCCACCATCGAGGCGCCGAGATAGAGCAGGCTGTCGGGCGCACGCTCGCCGGCCTTGTTGGCCTGGTAGTTCTTGAGGAACCAGCGCGCCGCATCCTCGGGCATCCTGTCGTCGAGGAAGGCGCGGCCCAGGAGGTTGCGCCCGTAGCTGATCTTGGAGTGGGTCGGATACTGCTCGACATAGCGGGTCAGCTGCTGGCGCGCCTCGGGGTAGAACCCGGCGTTCCACAGGCGGAAGCCGTAGGAATATTCGTCATCCCCCGCGTCGGCCGTCTGCGGCTTGGTGATCGCCTGCACCGCGGCAAGGCGCGAGGCGCTCGGCGCGGCGACCGTGGCGGCGGTGGTGGTGGTCGCGGCGGGAGGGGTCTGGACCGGGGG
>NZ_LSJS01000202.1 GCF_001557325.1 Erythrobacter donghaensis | reverse complement strand
GCGGCGGGCCGCCCGTCGCCCCGCCCGCCACCGCCGGCTTCGGCACGGTGGTGATCGGCGACATGGTCAGGAACACCCTCGATGCCGAGGTCGAGAGCCGCTTCGATCCGCAAGGCTTCGTGTGGCGGCTCGACTGCGCGATCGGCAACATCGTGGAACACCATGCTTCTGTCGGAATTTTGCGCTAGGATACGATCCATGGCCGCTAAGATTCTGATCGTCGAAGACGAATATTTCATCGCACAGGAAGTCGCCGAAGCGCTCGAAGGCGCGGGGATGACGGTGCTCGGCCCGTGCTCCAAGGTCGCGGCCGCGCTCGACATCCTGGCCGCTGCCGAGGTGTGCGAGGCGGCCGTGCTCGATGCCAGCTTGCGCGGGGTGAGCAGCCTGCCGGTGTGCGAGGCGCTGACCGCGCGCGGCATCCCCTTCGTGGTGGTCACCGGCTTCAGCGCCGGCCAGCTCCCCGAGCCGATGGCCGCCGCCCCGGTGCTCGCCAAGCCGCTCGATCCCGAACAGCTCGTGAAGGTTCTGCGCCAAGTGATCGGCGGGGGGTGAGCGGCGCGCGGGGCATAAGCCTCGCAAGTATCTGGCCAGCATCGGCGAACCCCGCCTATACCTGACATCCTGACTTCGCACGCAAATCGGGGCAATCACACGCATGAGCTTGGCAGACGACCTTGCCACCGCCCGTACCGAGGAAGACGTCAAGGACGCCTATATCAAGGCGCTGGGGCTGAAGAGCGTGTTCAAGGGGCTGGTCGATATCCAGACCCCCGAAATCTGGTTCGAGGCCAAGGAATCCGCGACCCCGCCGCTGCTGATGTTTGCGCAGCTTCTCACCTATGTCCGCGCCGCCCTCAAGCGCGGCGAGGCGATCCCCGGTTTCCTGTGCGTGATCGACCGCGAGAAGGCCGCGCTGATGGCGACCGAGCACGCGCTCCCGCTGCTTGAGGACAAGACCATCGTGTGGCCCAAATCGGGCTCGGCAGCGGACAAGGCGCTGGCGGCGCAGATTGCCCCCACCATCGAAACCCACTTCGTGCTCTACCGGATCGCCGACTACGAGGCGGAATTCATCAAGGCCGCCAAGGATGCGGTGCGCGAAGGCCGGATCATCCGCACCCAGATCAACCGCAACAACCTGCGGCAGGTGTTCGACAAATGGGTCGCCATGATCGGGGTGGAACTCGGCGTCAAACGCGACTCCGATTATGCCGTGCTGTTCTTCGCCGACATCATGCACGACGGCACCAACGAGGCGATGCGCGATCTGCCCGCGCGACTGCTTTTCAGCGGCAACAAGCCGGTCTTCATCCTGAAAGGCGAGCAATATGAGCTCGCCAGCGAGCGCGGCTATCGCAATTTCTGGAACATCTACCACCGCCCGCCCGAAAAGGAGGATCGTCACTACCTGCTCGAACGGCGCGACAGCCTGCTTCCGGTGGATGACCAGAAGTTCAAGGGCGCATTCTACACTCCGCTCCACATCGTCGACAAAGCCTATGACCAGTTGAACGCCACGCTGGGTAGCGACTGGCAGCAGAAATATATCGTCTGGGATATGTGCGCAGGCGTCGGCAATCTGGAGGCCAAGCATTCCAACCTGCGCAATGTGTATATGTCCACGCTGGATCAGGAAGACGTGACGATCATGCGCAGCAACCCGGCTTTCGCCGGGGCGGAGATTTTTCAATACGACTATTTGAATGACGATGTGACCGATTTCGGCGAGATTGATTACGAGCTGTCGGGCAAGGTGCCGATGGCGCTGCGGCAGGCGATTGCCGATGCGCGCGAGGGCAAGAAGGGCGCGAAGCCGATCCTGGTGCTGATCAATCCGCCTTATGCGGAGGCGATGAATGTCGATAACACCAAGGACAGCGGCGCAAATGCGACGATGAAATCAGGGGTGGCGAGCACCCGCATCAGTCATGGCATGGGCCACCTTGGTTATGCCGCACGCGAATTGTTCGTGCAGTTCCTGCACCGGATCATGCTGGAACTGCCGACGTCCACCTTGGCGATGTTCAGCAAGCTCAAATATGTGAACGCGCCCAACTTCGCGCAGTTTCGCGAGCAATGGACGGCGCAATACCTCGATGGCTTCGTGGTTCACAGCAAGGCGTTTGACGGGTTGAAAGGCCATTTTCCGATCGGGTTTCTGATCTGGGATTTGGCGATGGAACGGCCAGCGCAATCGGTGGGCGTGATCGCTCTCGACAAGGCGGGCGATGTAGTCGGACAACACAAATTCTATCGCGAGCCACCTCGCCCGCCTTTGGCTGAATGGATTGTTCGGCCACGTTCCAATCGCACCCCAGCGCTGCCGTTGAAAAACGCACTTTTGCCAACGGAAAGCACGATTGATGTGCGGGGCCGCTGGTGGGCAGACGGCGCTATTGGCAGCATGATCGTTTTTGGAAACGACCTGCAACACGCCGGAACAACCGGGTTGCTTTCGTCAGGTTACGGCAATGCCGGAGCATTTTTCGTGACCGAAGAGAACCTCTGGCAAGCCGCCATCGTCTTTTCCGTCCGCCGCCTCATCAAACCAACATGGCTCAACGACCGCGACCAGTTCCTGCAACCCTCGCAGCCGCTCTCCGACAGCTTCAAATCCGATTGCCTCGTCTGGATGCTGTTCAACGGCAGCAACCTTACCGCAGGCGCGGACGGGCTGCGGTGGAATGATCGCGACTGGAGCCTCACCAATCACTTCATCCCCTTCACCGAAGCCGAAGTGGGCGCAAAGGCGCGGTTCGAGAGTGATTTCATGGTGCGTTACATGGCGGGCGTAGCGTTCTCACCCCAAGCCCGCGCCGTACTCGATGAAGGTCGCAAGCTGTTCCAGCGCTTTCACGCCACCAGCTTCCCCAACAAGATCCGGCAGGAATACAAGCTCGGCCGCGCCGACGCCGGCTGGTATCAGGTGCGCCGCGCGCTCGAAGCCTATGGCGATACCAAGCTGACCGACTTCGACCCGTTCAAGCAAGCCTACGCCGCGCTAACCGAAAAGCTGCGCCCGATGGTCTATGAACTGGGCTTCCTGCCCGTTTGACGATCAACGCTGAACCGGCTGCACATCAGCCGCAAGCGCGAACGCGCGCCCGCAGCGGGTGCAGCTTTGCTGCACGCATAGCGAGGACGTGGCCGCGGAGGCGGTCACGCAAACTAAGACGCCGTCACGCCCTCGGCGCGCTTCTCGACCAGCTTGAAGGCGCGCTCGTACCATTCGCTGCCGGGATAGTTCGCGCCCAGCACCGCGGCATACTTCACCGCTTCCTCGGGCAGGCCGAGGGCGAGGCTGCTCTCGGTCAGGCGGTAGAGCGCCTCGGGCGTGTGGCTGGTGGTCTGGAACTTCTCGACCACGTTGCGGAAGCGCAAGTCGGCGGCGAGCCACAGGCCCGAACGCTGGTAGTGGCGGCCGATCTCCATCTCCTTGCCCGCAAGGTGATCGGCGACCAGATCGAGCTTCAGCCGCGCGTCGGCGGCATATTCGCTCTGGGGAAAGCGCCGGTTGACCTCGCGCAGCGCGGTCTGCGCCTGCTCGGTGATCTTCTGGTCGCGGTTCACGTCGCTGATCTGCTCGTAATAGGAGAGCGCGATCAGGTAATAGGCGTAAGGCGCATCCTTGTTCCCCGGGTGGATCGACAGGAACCGCTGCGCATTGGTGATCGCCTTGTTGTAATCGCGCGCGATGTAATAGCTGAAGGCGCTCATCAGCTGCGCGCGGCGGGCCCAAGGCGAATAGGGGTGCTGGCGCTCCACCTCGTCGAACAGCGCCGCGGCCTGCAGCGTGTTGCCCTTGTCGAGCCGCCGCTGCGCCTCGGCGTAGAGCGATTCGACGTCGCGCGCCACGTAGGCGACGTCCTTCTCCCCCCCGCCCCCGGCACAGGCGCTGAGGCTGCCGAAGGCGAAGGCGGCGAGCGCGGCGACGGCCACGCGAGAGGTGAGCTTGGATTGCATGGCCTCGCGTATAACGAGGCCCGCCCTGAACGCCAAGTGAAGGCTGACGCCCTGTGCGCAAGTCGCAAGACTTGCAAACAAGAGGCGCAAGCCCGGCCGGCGGGTCGGCGTCAGCCGACCCGTTCGACGACGCGGCTTTGCCGCGGCGCCCTCCGCCCCTC
>NZ_LSJS01000201.1 GCF_001557325.1 Erythrobacter donghaensis | reverse complement strand
GCCGGTCTGCACCGCATCGTTCACGGCGGTGCGCAAGTTTCGGCCTGAGGCATAGATTGCGGTTGCCTCGCGCTCAGCGGTCGAAAGGGACAGCCAGGCTGCGGCAGCTTCGACAGCAGCATCGTTCCCAGCCTCGATTACCTGGGGTGCGAGATGGCGCATGGCATCCTCAATGCGCCCTTCTTGCGCTGCCTGTTGGGCTTCACGCAGGCCTTCGCTGCGCGCGCGAAGATTGGTGCTCATCACCGCAGTCTCGATCCCGGCCTGCTGCATCACATCGAATGGCTTGCCGGCATCGACGGCACCCAACTGCTTGCGGTCCCCGATGCTCGCAAAGCGGCCGAGTTCGAGCAGGTTGGCGAGGCGCACCAGCTTTTCCTTGTCGGCATTGCCGACCATAGATGCTTCGTCGAGCAGCACGACACTGCCGCGCATATCGGCCCGAGCCTCGGCGAGGCGGTCCGTATCGGCCCCGTCGAGAAGATCGCGGTGCCGCGCGAGAAACCGCGACACCGTCATCGAGGGAATACCCGTATCGCGTTCAAGCATCTGGACCAGCGTGTTTTGCACCGCGAGCCCGAGCACGGCCCTGCCCTCCTCGCGCAGAATGTCCGCGACGGGTTTGAGGACCGTGCTCTTGCCTGCCCCGGCAACGCCCTGGATGGCGACGATGCGGTTGTTCGACCCAAGCAGCAGGCGCCCCGCCCCTTCCTGTCCGGCGTTCAAGGTGAGCCCGTACTTGATCTGGGAGAGTGCCTGCAGGCGGGGCCCGGCAAGGTCGGGAGAGACAATCGCCGGAGCGCCGCCGCGCCCGCTTTCGACTCCGGCGATGATGCGCTGCTCCAGACTGACGGCGTCGCGGGTGGTCAGCAGGTCCCGGTCTGCGCCCCTGCCCTTCTCCAGATATCCTTGGCGGAGCAGTTGATCGACGCGATGCTCGACCGCGGCAAGCGATGTAGGGAGCGCAAAGCCAAGTGCGGTGCGGTAGATCTCGGTGCGCGTGAATGCCGCTTCCCGCTCGCCCAGATGCCGGACAGCCGAGGCGACCGCATGAATTGCGGCGACCTGCTCGACACTGCGATTGGTCAGCCGGGCAGGTATCAGAGGATCACCTTCCCGCAGGCCCAGACGCTCGGCAAAGGAAGTTGCGAGGGCCTGAGCATGGCGGACAAGCCCGCGCATCGTTGGACCGATGCCGGCCACATTCCCAAGATCCTGTGCACTGCGGCCGTTGGCACTTGCAATGATCGTGGCGGGATCAAAGCCAAGCCTGGCGGACGTTTCCTGCCACTGCTGTGTAAGCGCATCGCGATCCTCGATCCGGCCCTTGTTGGCCCGGGTCATCAAGGTTGCGGCATCAAGGACGCTCGGCCCCGAGAAGTTCATTTGAGCTGCTGCCTCCAGGATCTCTGCGCGCCGGGAACTGAAGGCATCGCGCACGGCCTTGGGCACCCCGACAGCTTCGAAGTTGCCGTGCTTTCCGAACTCCCCAACCTCGTAACCGAGCTTCTCCACGCCCAACCGAAACCGGGCCATTGTCATGGCATTGAGCAAGGTGTTGTGCTGCCAGAGCTTGTCGTTGCGCAGCGCCCGCCATTTGCCGTCTGGCCCCTGGGTCACATTGGCAATGACGGCATGGAAGTGGGCGTTGGGTTCCTGGTTGCGGTTGGTGTCGTGCTGGAAGAGCGCGATCGCGAGGTTACCGGTTTGGACGGCTCGCTCCTTGCCCCGAACCTCCATCCTGGTCTCAGCGAGGTTCTTTTCGGCCCAGCGCAGGGTTTCCCGGACGGCTGACGAGTAGGCATCGAGGATCCGTTTGTCGCCGCCCACCAGAGCAAGGACCGACCAGCTTTTCGGCATCGAAAAGGTTAGGTCGGTCCCCGCGCGGTGCGCCCGATTGTCACTTCCAACCCGGCTACCATCCGGCAGCATTCCTTTAAGGACTGCCTCGAACTGCCGCGCATCCACGGCCCCAACCAGCCCCAGGGCGGTAGCGCCTTCACCCAGCCATTCGCCGGAGCGATCAGCGTCTGCGCGCGTGTAGTAGTTGTCGGCAGCAAAGTAATTGGCCGCGCCGCCTGCGGTGCGGACATTGGCTACCGATAGCATCGCTTGTCCCCCGAGGCTGCGGCAATCGGCGGCATGATCACATCTCCATGTCGCCGAGGTCGGGACCCGGGATTGGCGGCGGTTCCTGCTCGCGCAGCCCATCCTCGAGCATCAGCTTGCGCGCTACTGCATCGCTGGGTCGCACGCTCTTAGGGCCATCCTGCTTGCCCTCTTGCAGCGGATTTGCGTTCGTTGTTCCGGCTCTAGCAGTCCCCTTGGGAGTAGCCGGCTGCTCCTGCGTCGGGGTGGTCTCGCCGGTAGGCAGGAGCCGGCGGGCGGAGGGGCCAGCCTTTCTCGGCCTTGCATCAGTTCGGGTTTTCGAAACATCCCGGTTGGCCCTGCCCGCCTTCTCTTTCCCGAATCGGGCTGCTCGCTCCTGTTGCTTCGGCGTCTTACCCGATGTGCTTTCAACGGCCCGCTGCAAATCCCTTACGGTCGCTTCGGGCTTCTGCCTCGGCTCTGATTGCGGCGCCTTGTCGAGGGCAAGTTCTCCCTGCTTGGGCACGACCGGCTTCCCTGCCCCGTCGTCGTTCGCAGAGGGATGTTCATTGCCCGCCGATGCTGCGGGTGGCTCAGACTGCTCCGCCGGCCGCCGGGGCTCAACGACGCGTGCCTTGGGCCCTTCCTTCACTCTTGCGATGAAGGTCTCCGCCCGCTTGGGACGGTCGACGGGAATGAGCTTGACGGGCGCGGCAGGGAAACCATCGGGGAACTTGATGTACCCGGACAGGCGCGGCAGATTCATGAGCTGGTCGGGCAGCAAGAGCGGTTCAATGTGCTTGCGCGGGGTCAGGCTGACCGCATCACGTGCATTGTTGTACCCGTAGGTATAGCCCTCCTCCATGTCCCGGACCTGGCGATGTCCAATGAAGTCGGAGCACCAGGTGGCCGTTTCGCGGTCGGCAGTTCCGAGGATCAGTTTCGTCCGGGATAGCGATGCCAGCGTCATCGCCATGTTCTCGCCGTAGACCTCTTTGAGCTTGGCATAGGCGTGAAGGCCAAGGACAATGGCGCCGCCGAAATTGCGCGCCGTCTGCAGGCCTTTCTCCAGGGCTGGCAGGCGGTGCAGTGCCCCCAGCTCATCAACGAAGAACCAGCACTTGAGATCGCGCGTGCGAGGCATCGTCATCAGCGTGTTCATCGCGGTGTCGAGCCAGAGTGTGAGCAGCTGCGCGCAAACACTCATGTCGACATAGCGGGCCGAAATGAACAGGATCGAGCCTTCGTTTCGGGTGCTATCGGCTCCGTCCTCAATCCACTCGCGGACCGAGAAACGAGGACCTGCAGTCGGTAGCAGCTTGAGCGCCTTGGCGTTGACGTTGAAGACGGCCCGGATCGATTCCGCCATGCGCGCGGCTTCCGGCGCGGTCAGCGGATCGGCGATCGTTCCGCGCATCATGGCATGCACGCGCGACAGGTCCGCGGTCATCAGCTCGCGGGCAAGGGCATCATTGGTTGCCCTGCCTTCCGCCACGAGCTTGAGGCAGAATTCGACGAACAGGGCGCGGGCAGCGATCACCCAGAACTGGGCTTCCCCGCCCCCGTCATGGGGCACGAGGGCATCGGCAGCGGCCCAGAATTCGCCTTCGGTGCGGCATTCGTCGAAGAGACTCCACTGGGGGCAGCGCGCATCGAGCGGGTTCAAAATGATGTCGCAATGGGCGGCATGGAAGTGCTCGATGAAGGCACCGGTCAGATCGAAAACCACGCAGCGCTGGCCCTTGGCTCTTGCCTCCGCAATCATGTCCGAGATCGCCACGGTCTTGCCCATGCCCGTCGTGCCAATGAGCATCGCGTGGCTCTGTTCGAGCCGCCAGGGATAAGCCACAGTGGCGATATGCGATGGTCGATAGGGAAAGACCCGGGCGATCTCTCGCGGCAGGCTGAGCCGCCATTTCCAGCCCATAGCGGAATCGAGCTCACGGGTGCGCTCGCGCCGGTTGTGGCTTGTGAGTTCATCGACGAGCTCGGGAAGCGTGACAAGCATGGCGCCGCGCTCGTGTTTGCGTTCCTTGGAACGACCACCGAACCGCTCAGCAAACCAGTAAAAGACGGCAAAGGCAGGGACCAGCAGGAGCCCCGATCGCCACAAGGCACTGGTCAGAAGATCTGTCAGCTTATCCCACGCATGGACAACCGGTGGATAGTGGTCGAGCTGTGCAATAGGAAACTGAATGGCGGCGCCGAAGGCGGTTTCCAGCGTGATACGCTTGGCAGGATCGAACTCCATGAAACCGTAGATGGCGGCATAGATCCGCATCCAGACAAAGTAGACTTCGTGGTCGGTGAGCCCTGCCGAAATGGTCCACCAAGATGTCCATGAGATCACGAGCGCGGCAACGATCAAGGGGCCCTTGAGACCTGCCGCGAACATGAAGCTGAAGTGTCCGAGCAGCTGGCTGCCGCGCGTGAAATTGACGAGGTTACGCTTCATCGGAACCTCCCTCGCCGGTAGCGGTGGAGAGGCCGAGCTCCTTGCATTTGCGCACGTAAGCTTGGTGTGCCCGACCGCGCAAAGCGTGGTCGGGGTGCCCTGCCAGTAGCGCATCCACACCGACCATGAGGAACACCGAGCGGCGGGAAATGCGTTCAATGGAAGCGTCGAGCCGGGAGGCAAGATCGTCCTCGGCGCAGGCATTGGCGAGCAAGGCACGAACCCATTCGCTCATGCTGATCCCCTTGGCCTTGGCAGCCTTGCGGATCAGCGAGCTGAGCTCGGCCGAGATGTAAACTTGGAGACAGATTGGCCGTGTCATGCACGGACTCCTTGTGGTCAGGAGCCCGGTTCACACTACGAAAGGCAGGATCGAAGCTAAGTCAGATTCAAGAACATGTCAAGAACATCGAATTCGGCGAAATTCCGCCAATCGCTGCGCTGCTTGGGTCAAATCCACGTAACTCCCCTCGCCCACGTCATTTTTGACGGAGAAGCTGCCAATCCAGTATCCCCCACACAAATATCTGTATTTTCGTGGTTTATCGCCCATCTTTCCTGCGACCGGTCGCGTAGGGTGTGCTCTTCCGTCCCCAGCTTAGAGGGTAGGTTCCAGTGTCATGACCAGCACGGGATCGGCGGTTTTGAAGTCCCAAGACCAAGGGATGAATACCATGCCGCTCGATTGCCGATTGTGTTAAAGATCGATCGAGTCCGCCGGCAGGAAGAATGGTGTCGCGGGCATCCCACCGGGAGCATGGCTATGGCGGACGTAACACTGAGCGCGACACCCAAAGGCAATGGTTTCCAGGCAACCGTTACCTATTCGAGCGGCGTGTCGATCAGTTCGGCAGAAGCCTTTCCGACGAAGGCCGAGGCCATTTCAGCAGCGGCCATGAAGGTACTCGACATGCCCGATCGGCTGGAGGAATTCGATGCGTCTACCGCCGAGGACTGATGCTGCATGGAATGCTCGCGCAATGCCTACGGGAGCGACAATACGGGACCCGAGCAAAAAGAAAGGAGGAAGCCCTGACGGACTTCCTCCTTGTTTGTGGCATCAGAATTCATCGCTCAGCTTTCCGGGCACAGTGTCGATGACCCGGTCCAGCATGGCCTTGGGCAGTGCGCCGTAATCGCCCTCATCGACCGCGATGTAGCCTGCCTCACCATCGGTCAGGACATATTGGGTGAAGTAGCTGTGAAGGGACCGGGCATGAGCCTTGTCGAGTGCAGCAACGAAGGCTGCCTGATCTGCTTGGAATGAACCCTGCGCGATATTCAGTGAAGCGTACATGATCTTTCCTCCTGATGTTCGATGCGTCGCATCAGGAGCTGCGAGGATGTGGGTGACGGGCCGGGTCAGGGACCGCGCATAGCGCGGCCGCGAAGCGGCGATGGGGGAAACGATTTTTGCCGGGCTTGCCCGGTAAAAATGGTGGGGCCCCGTCGTCCTTGACGCGGCCCCAAAGCCCGCATCACACTTGGCCTTTCTGCGAGAGAGACCTCTCCAACGTCAGCGTGAAAAGCACTGGCATCGCGGCAAAAACCGTTTTCCTACATCGCCCCATGTTGGCACTGTCGCACGTGGAGGGGACCAACGGCCAGCGAAAGGACAAACTCATGGCCAGATCCAAACCGAGCGCGCGGAATGCGCTCAAGAAACTGCGCGAGCAGCGCGAAGAACTCGATGCACAGGAGGCCAGGCTCCGCGAGGAAGCGGCAGGCGAACTGGGCAAGGTTCTTCTCGAATGCGGAGCCGAGACTATCGAACCTGCGCAACTGAAGCAGCTCATCCGCGCATCGCTCACCATCGGGATCGACGATGCTCTCAAAAGGCTCTCCCCCGCCTGACACTTCAACAGCGGCGGGGTGTGGGCTCG
>NZ_LSJS01000021.1 GCF_001557325.1 Erythrobacter donghaensis | reverse complement strand
GTGGTGGCCGGCGGGGCCTGGGGCGCGGCGAGGTCGGCATCGATGTCGCCGTTCTGCTGGCTGTAGGCCGCATCGGGATCGACGGTCTCGAGATCCTGCGCCAGCGTCGGAGCGGCGAGGGACAGGGCCGCGAGCGCCCCCAGCGCATAGCCCGCCAGGCGGCGGCCGAGATCGGGGAAGCGGGCGTTCATCATGCTCATTTTGCGACCTTTCGCATGTCAGTGTCAGCCCCGGTTTTCTGCGCATCGGAGAAGAATCGCATCCGCCGCGCGAGGCAACCGTCCGTCGCCGAGGCGAATCCGAATTGCGACGAACCGTGGCAGGGCTATCGCTGCGTGCCTGAACACGGCCAGAACCGGCGCGGACCACAGCGCTGCGGGCACGGCTGCGGTTTTTTCGCCAAGCCACCTTGCCGCTGGCCCAATGCCCGACTATAGCCCCGCCCTCGCAGCCCAAGCTGATGCCCGGAGACGTGGGTGAGTGGCTGAAACCAGTTCCCTGCTAAGGAACCGTACTCTATCAGGGTACCGAGGGTTCGAATCCCTCCGTCTCCGCCATCGGCTCAGCGCTTTTGCCCTCGCCTTGCGCGCCGCGCGCGACGCAGGGCGGCTGCGCCCCTGACCCTGCCCCTATCTCCAGCCGAGCCCGATCCCGACCAGCATCGATATCCGATGCGGCGCAGACCCGCTCAGGACAGCGTGACCTTCTCCTGCGAGAATTCCAGTTTCGTCGTCAGCAGCGCGCGGAAGCAGTTGTAGCCACCGGTGCCGGGAAAGAAGGCGTGGAAGAACAGCTGCGGCCGGTCGTCGAGCCTCGGTGCGACCGAGGCGTGGCCGGGTGCCCACCAGGTCTTGACCGACTTCAGGAGCGGCCCCTCCTGCTTCACGTAAGGCCCCAGCGGATGGTCGGCGACCGCGACGCCGATGCCGTAGGCGGGCGTGCCGAAGTCGTTGCCCGCATAGAACATCCAGTAACGCCCCTCCTGGAGCGTCACCCACGGGCCTTCGATGAGGTGGCCTTCCCATTCCTGGTCATTGGTCAGCACGATCGTGTCGCTGCCGACGAGATTGCCCTCCTCGTCCAGCCGCTGGGCATGGATCGGGGTGCTCATCGCGTCGACGATGAAGGCGGCCTCCTCGACCTCGGAGAGCACGGATTTCACCTGCTCCCAGTTGTCGAGCACCGCCTCGATCATCGGCTGCATCAGGAAGAAGCGCTCCATCGGGCGACGGGTGTTGGCCCAGGGCTGGACCGCTGCGGAAAAGCGCGCGGTGCGGCGGTCGGCCTCCTCGGTGAAGATCCGGTCGACGAGATCGGGGCGGCGGCGCAGCAGCCCGGCGAGCGGGCGCGGCCAGACGCCGTTGGTGTCGCGCTTCCAGAACAGGTAGCGCTCGCCGGTCGCGTCGATGAAGATGTGGCTGTCGATCACGCCCCCGCTCAGCATCGGCTGGGTCGGATCGTCGGGGAAGTTGGTGGTGTTGATCGCGAAGCCGGCCACCAGCGGGTGGCCCAGATCGGTCCACGGGCCGGTCGGGTGCGGGGCCTTGGCAAGGCCGATGGCTAGCGCGTTGGAGCGCTGACGGGCGGTGTAGACCAGCCAGTATTCATCCCCGACCTTCGCCATCTCGGGCGCCCAGTAGTCGCCGATCGAGCGGCCATGCGCGGTCCATTCGGGTGCCTCGCCCTCGGGGAAGACGAAGCCCTTGTGGCTCCAGCTCTCGAGATCGTGCGAATGGAGGATCGGGAAGGCGTCGGGCGCATCGTTGGAGGTGGCGACCAGCCAGTAGCCCTCCTCGGTCTTGAGCACCGCCGGATCGCCGTATCCCGCTGTCGTGCGGGGGCTGAGGTTGTCGAGGATCAGCGGACGCCAGTCGGGCTCGGGCCCGTCGATCGGCACGGGCTTGTGCCCGGCGGGCGAGCGCGTCCCGAAATCGCGGGCGAGCTCGCTGAAGAACACCGCATAGTGGTTATGCTGGCCGGTGGGGATGCGATAGGCGTGGGTCTTGTCGCCCAGCGTCACGGTGAAACGCGTGGCGATGCCTTCGGCAACCGGTTCGACCGCGAAGGACGCAAGGAGATCGGCGTCGGCGGGAGAGGCGATATCGTGCATGGGCATTCTCTCTGGAGGGTCTCGCCAAGACGGTTCTCGGCTGCTAAATCTGATTTGTATGATAATTTCAGAGGCGGTAATGGCAAGCACTTTCGATGATCCGGAATGCTACGAGGCCGGGGCGATCATGGGCGGGATTTACGGCGAGGGCATCATCGCTCTGGCAGGCGCGTTCGATCCGTCGCTCGCCGACCGGCTGCATGCCGAGATCATGGCGATCTTCGCCGAGGTGAAGGACGTGCCCGGCGGGGTGCTGCCGCGCGGGCCGGAGCGCTGGTATGTCGAAATCCAGCCCGAGCGCCTTTCGGACTTCGCAACCATCGCGGCCCATCCGTGGTTCATCGCGGTCTGTACGGCGGTATTGGGGCAGGATTACCGCATCATTGAGGTCGGATTCGACATCCCCTTCCCCGGCGCGGCCGACCAGCCCTGGCACCGCGATTTCGCCGTGCCCGAGGCGACCACCGCCGGCCGCCGGCTCAATTCGCTCGCCTTCAATCTGACCACGGTCGACACGCGCCCCGAACACGGCCCCTTCGAGATCGCTCCGGGCACCCAATGGGACAGGTTCGAGGGCTGCGCCAAGGGCATGTTCCCGCCGCCGGACTTGTGGCCGCGCTATGCGGCGCGCGCGGTGAAAAAGCTCCCGAGACGCGGCGACATCGCGGCGCGCTCGGCGCTGACAGTGCATCGCGGCACCGCCAATGTCTCGGCCGAACCGCGCCCGGTGCTGGTGATCGGGGTCGACACGCCCGATGCCACCAACGGCGCACACCACGACCTTCAGGCGACCGCCGCCTATCTCGCCAGTCTCCCCCCGCAGGTGCGCGACCATTTGCCCGCACGGGTGGTCGAACGGCTCGAGCCGGTAATTCAGCACCATGTTATCGAAGGGCTTCTGGCGGCGACCTATTGAAAAACCGCAGGTGCGTTGACCTGCGCGGGCAGATGCATCATTGTCCAATAAATATGATAATTGAGAGGGGGAGCTTTTGCCCGGTCTGGAGCTGATCGCGGTCTGCAAGTCCTACGGCGAGACGCTTGTGCTCGACCGCGTGTCGCTGGACATTGCGCCGCGCGAGTTCATCGCCTTCCTCGGCCCTTCGGGCAGCGGCAAGTCGACCCTGCTGCGGATCATCGCCGGGCTGGAGAGCCTCGATAGCGGCGAGGTGCGGCTCGATGGCGAGCGGATCGACGGGCTCGCTCCCGGCGCCCGCGGGATCGCGATGGTGTTCCAGCACTATGCGCTCTACCCGCACATGACCGTGCGCGAAAACATGGCCTTCGGGCTGCGCAATGCGGGCGTCGCCAAGGACGAGATCGCGCGGCGGATCGCGCAGGCGGCAGACATTCTCGAGATCGCGGAGCAGCTCGACAAGAAGCCGGGGCAGATGTCGGGCGGGCAGCGCCAGCGGGTCGCGATCGGGCGCGCGATCGTCAAGCAGCCGCGGCTGTTTCTGCTCGACGAGCCCCTGTCGAACCTCGATGCCGCCTTGCGCGGGCGCACGCGGGTGGAGCTGGCGCAGCTGCGCCATCGGGTGGATGCGGCGCTGATCATGGTGACGCACGACCAGGCCGAGGCGATGACCCTCGCCGACCGCATCGTGATCCTCGACGATTGCTGCATCCAGCAGGTCGGGACGCCTGCGGAAGTCTATGCGCGCCCCGCCAATGCCTTTGTCGCGCGCTTCGTCGGCTCGCCCCCGATGGCGATGCTGCCTGCGACCATCGCGGGCGCCGTGTCCGGCCGCGTGCAGGTGCGGCTGGCCGAGGGGACGGTGCTCGCCACCGCGGTGCCTGCAGGCGAGCTGGTCGCGGGAACCGAGGTCGAGGTCGGCCTGCGGCCCGAGCACGTGCGCCTCGCCGCGCCGGGCGGGGCGGGGCTCGCGGCGCGGGTCGAGCTGGTCGAGCGGCTGGGCGACCGCACGTTCCTCTACGCCCGGCTCGCGGACGGCGCGGAGATCGTCGCGCTCGAGCCCGGCTTCGGCACGGTGCGAGCGGGCGAGACGGTGACGCTCGACCTCGATGCCGCGGCCGCGCACATCTTCACCGCGGGCGGCGCGGCGCATCATCCGGAGCCGCGCGCGTGAACGCCGCGGCACGGGATCGGCTGGCCGGCTATGCTTTCGTCGCGCCGGTCCTGCTGGTCTATGCCGCCATCCTGGTGGTGCCGCTCGTCATGGGGCTGGTCATCAGCCTCCACCGCGCCGACCTTTTCGGGCGGCGCGAGTGGATCGGGCTCGGCAACTATGCGGAGGCGCTGGGCGATCCGGTGCTGCATCAGGCTTTCGGCAACACCTTGCTGCTGGCGCTGCTGATCGTGCCGCCGCTGACGGTGATCGCACTGCTGCTGGCGCTGGCATTGAACCGCTCGGGCCGGTTTGCGGCGGTTTTGCGCGGCGTGTTCTTCTCCTCGCTGGTGCTGTCGGTCACCATCGTCACGCTGATCTGGCGCTTCATCCTGACGCCCGACGCTGGGCTGATCGCCGAGGGGCTGGAGGCCACGGGCCGCGCCCCGATCCCGTTCCTGTCCGATCCCGATCTCGTCATCCCAGCCATCGCGATCACCACTTTGTGGTGGTCGCTCGGATTCCCGATCATGCTGATCCTCGCCGGGCTCCAGCAGGTGCCGGGCGACATCTACGAGGCCGCCGCGCTCGACGGTGCGGGCCGCTGGACGGTGCTGCGACGCATCACCATCCCCGCGATCCGCCGCACGCTGCTGCTGGTGGTCATGCTCCAGACTGCGGCGCAGTTGCAGCTGTTCGGGCAGGCGCAGCTGCTGACCGGCGGCGGCCCGGGCGGAGCCTCGCGGACGATCGTGCTCTACATCTTCGAAGTCAGCTTCGGGCGTTGGGAGCTGGGCTATGCCACCGCCATCGCCGAGCTGCTGTTCGGGATGATCATCGCCCTCACGCTTCTCCAATACTGGCTGGTCACCCGTCACGAGGAGCCGCGCGCATGACGGGGGCACGTCTTCACCCGCTCGTTGTTCTGGCGTTGCTGCTTGGCGCGGGGGTCATGCTCGCGCCGATGGGTCGTCTAATCGCGTGCTGTTTGGCAAGCATTTTCTGAGCTGACCGTATGCCG
>NZ_LSJS01000200.1 GCF_001557325.1 Erythrobacter donghaensis | reverse complement strand
CCCCAAGGCGACCTCGGTCGCGGAGATCCTGCTGCCCCCGCCCCCGCCGCCGCCCCCGACGCCGGAGACCAAGCAGAGCGACGCCAAGACAACCACCACCACCACCACGACCGTCCCGACCCCGCTGCCGCCGCCGCCATTGCCCGTCGATCTTGGCCGGGGCGATCCGGTGATACCGCTGACCGACCCGGGCACCTCGGTCACCACCGGGCCGATCGAGTTCGGGATCGGCCCCTCGCCCAGCCCCGCGTCGCTCTACGACCCGGTCGGCGCCAAGCCCAAGGGCAATCCCGCCAAGTGGGTGACCAATGACGACTACCGCCCGCGCTGGGTCGCCGAGGAGCTTTCGGGGACGGCGCGCTTCACGCTCCAGATCGACGCGCGCGGGAAGGTGACCGGGTGCACCATCACCCGCTCGACCGGCCACGCCGCGCTGGATAGCGCGACCTGCGACCTCGTCAGCAAGCGCGCGCGCTTCGATGCGGCGCGCGACGCCAACGGCAAGCCGGTCGCGGGCACCTGGTCCAACTCGGTGCGGTGGAGCATCCCGGAATAGGAAGGTTCTGCCGCCGGGGGAGGCTTCCCCCTAGCTTCCTCCGGCGGCCTGTTTGACCTGATCGATCGGCGCGGTTCCATCCGGCGCGGGCACGGTCCAGATCAGCACGTTGATCACCGCGATCGCCGCCAGCAGCACCATCAGCGCGGGGTTCTTCGCCGCGCCCGTGCGCCGCCACAGCACGAAGGCCCCCGCGACCAGCGCGAAGGCGGCAAGCATCACGATGGCGAGCACGATGTCGGTCATGGCGGTCAATCGCACTCCTGCTTGTCGCACCCTTGCGGCACCAGCGTCGCATCCGCGTCTCGCGGCGGGAACATCGCGGGCCTAGCCTCGGTAGAGGCCGCCAGAAACGGCGGCACGAGGGAGGCTATGATGGGTATTTTCACGTCGATCAAGAACGCGATCTGGGGCGAGAAGAAGGAAGCGGCCCAACCTGCCCCTGCTCCTGCCCCCGCGCCCGCCGCCGCGCCCGCCGCCGCGCCCGCGCCCGCTGCGGCTCCCGCGGCTCCCGCCGAGCCCGAGCCGCTCACCGAGGCGCAGCTCCACGCCCACATCGCCGCCCTGCCCGATGCGGACAAGTTCAACTGGCAGACCTCGATCGTCGACCTGATGAAGCTGGTCGGCCTCGATCCCTCGTTCGACAACCGCAAGGAACTGGCGGACGAACTCGGCATGACCGATTATCAGGGCACCGCCGAGCAGAACATCGCGCTGCACCACGCGGTGATGAACCTGCTGGCGCTCGAGGGCGGCAAGGTCGGCGGGATGCTCGCCGACTGAGCGCCGGAGCGCGGCCTGCCGCGCGGGCGTTGACACCTCTTGCCTGCACGGTAAGCCTCTCGTGCATGAGAGAGAGCACAGTCACGATCACCCGCCGCCAGACCCTTGCCGGGCTGGCGGGCACCTCCACCCTTGCCCTGCTGCCGGCCTGCGCCGCGAACCCCGCGCCGGCCACCGCCAGCGCGGCCACGAGCACTTCGCTCAAGGGCCTTGCCCCCGACGCAGCGCTCGAGCGGGTCGCCTATGCCATGCTCGCCCACGAGCCGGGCCGCGCCACCGGCCTCGGGGTCGACACCGGTGAATATGCCGCGTGGCGATCAACCTTCGGCACCGGCGGGGCCGAGGGCCGCGCGGCCTATGCCGCCACGCTCAAGGAACTGGTCGCCGAGGTGAAGGCCTATCCGCGCGATGACCTGACCAGCGACCAGCAGATCGGCTTCGAGGTGGTCGAGACCGCCTTCGCCAGCGCGGTCGAGGGCATGGCCCTGCCCTATGGCGATGTCGCCGTGGGCAGCTGGCGCAATGCGCCCTATGTCGTGATCCAGAACGTCGGCAGCTATATCGATCTGCCGCGCTTCTTCGGCTCCTCGCAGCCGCTCGCCAGCCCCGAGGACATCGGCCCCTACATGGACCGCCTGGCCGAGGTGCCCGCGCTGATGGACGGCGAGCTCGAGCGGATCAGAGACGCGCGCGGGCAGGGACTGGTGCCGCCCGCCTTCCTGCTCGACAAGGCGATCGCGCAGATGGAGGCGAGCATCGCGGCGGCGGGCGAAAGCTATGCCGGGCCGCTCACCGCAAGCGGCATCGCCGGGGCCGACACAGCCGCCGCGCAGGCGGAGCGGATCGCGGCCTCGGGCATCGTCCCCGCGCTCGAACGCCAGCTCGCCGAGCTCAAGGTCCAGCGCGCAGCTGCAAAGAATGCGGCGGGCATGTGGGCGCAGCCGGGGGGCGAGGAATACTACGCCTGGGCGCTCAGGGCCTCAACCACCACGAAGCTCTCGCCTGACGAGATCCACCAGCAGGGCCTCGACGAATTGCGGACGCTCCACGCCCGCATGGACCCGATCCTCAGGGAGATCGGCTACACCAAGGGAAGCGTCGGCGAGCGGATGCGCGCCCTTTCCGCCGATCCGCGCTACCACTTTGCCGAGGGCGACAAGGGCCGCGAGGAGATCTTCGCCTTCATCAACGAACGCCTCGGCTGGATTAAATCGCAGATGCCGCGCGCCTTCAACACGCTGGTCGATCCCAACATGGAAGTGCGCCGCCTGCCGCTCGCCGAGGAGCCCGGCGCGCCGGGGGCCTATGGCGGTGCGGGCAGCAAGGACGGGAGCATTCCGGGCCGGTTCTGGATCAACCTCAGGACCACCGACCTCCACCGCAAATACGACCTTGCCGACCTCACCTTCCACGAGGCGATCCCGGGCCACGTGTGGGAGGGCGAGTTCTCCAACCGCCTGCCGCTGATCCGCTCGATCCTCGCCTTCAACGCCTTCTCCGAAGGCTGGGCGCTCTATGCCGAACAGCTCGCCGACGAACTGGGGGCCTATGACGAGTTCAAGGTCGGGCGGCTCGGATACCTCCAATCCCTCGCCTTCCGGGCCTGCCGGCTGGTGGTCGACACCGGGCTCCACCACAAGCGCTGGACGCGCGAGCAGGGCCGACAGTTCTTCGTCGAGGAGAACGGCTCGAAGGCCGAGGAGGTCGCCTCGGAGGTCGATCGCTACTGCTCCTGGCCGGGGCAGGCCTGCGGCTACAAGATCGGCCACTCCGAGATCGTGAAGAACCGCGCGCGGGCGCAGGCCGAGCTGGGGGCGAAATACGACCTCAAGGGCTTCAACACCGCCGTGGTGCTGGGCGGCAACGCGCCCTTGAGCGTGATGGCGAACACGGTGAGCCGCTATATCGCGGGGGCAAAGGCCTAGGTCAGACGCCCCCTTCCCTTCCCGCACCCCTGTCCCCATCTTGCAACGCACAAAGCGCAGGAGGGCAGCATGGAAACACTCGGACAGGACCTTGAGACCATGCGCCGGGTGCCGCTCGCGCCCGAGCATGTCGACGCGATCTGCGCGATCGGGGGCGAGAAGTTCTACCCCGCCGGCTCCATCGTCATGGAAATCGGCGAGCCGATGGACCGCTTCGTCTACATCCTCGAAGGCGAGATCGAGGTGGTGAACCCCTATACCGGCGAGCGGCTGCTTCCCTCCGCGTTGGGGCCGACGCAATTCATGGGCGAGATCGCTTTCCTCAACCGCGGCACCAACTACCTCAGGATGCGCGCGAGCATGGACACCCGGGTGATCGAGGCCCCGCGTGCCGGGATGCTCGAGCTGATGAGCCGCGTGCCCGAGCTGTCCGACCACCTCATCACCGTATTCGCGGCGCGGCGGCGCAAGCAGTTCGAGCTGGGCAATGCCGCTGTCAAGGTGGTCGGCGCGGACCGCGATGCAGGCGTGCAGGCGGTCGAACGCTTCCTCTCGCGCAACCGCATCCCCTTCAAGAGCTACGATCTCGACGCGACCGACGCGCAGTCGCTGGAGGTGTGCTCGCTGATCGGGCACGAACCCGCGGTGCTGCTCGGCTCGGGCAACCGGCTGGAAGACCCGACCCCGCGCAAGGTCGCGCAATATCTCGGGCTCGACCTCGATATCTGCTCGCGCCGCACCTACGATCTGGTGATCGTCGGGGGCGGCCCGGCGGGGGTCGCGGCGGCGGTCTATGCGGGCTCGGAAGGGATCGAGGCGCTGGTGGTCGAGGACACCGCCGTGGGCGGACAGGCGGGCACGTCCTCGCGGATCGAGAACTACATGGGTTTTCCCACCGGCATCAGCGGCACCGACCTCACCTGGCGCGGACAGGTGCAGGCGATGAAGTTCGGCACCCGCTTCGTCATGCCGCGCCGTGTGGAGGCGATGAGCCGCCGCGCGGACGGGGCCTATTGCCTCACGCTCGACGACGGCGACGAGCTGTGTGCACGCGCCGTGCTGGTGGCGACCGGGGTGCAATACCGCCGCCTGCCCTTGGAGCACCTCGAGGAGCTCGAAGGCGCGGGCATCTTCTACTCGGCGACCGAGATGGAGGCGCGCTTCTGTGCGAAGACCGAGGCAGTAGTGATCGGCGGCGGCAATTCGGCGGGGCAGGCGGCGATGTATCTCAGCCGCGCGGCGAGCCACGTGCATCTGGTGGTGCGCTCGGGCAGCCTTGCGGCCTCGATGTCGAGCTACCTCTCGCAGCGGCTGGAGGCCGATCCGCGGGTCACGATCCACTACCATTCCGAAGTCACCGCTTTGCACGGCGAGACGTGGCTCGAGGGGCTCACCCTCAAGACGGGCCAGAGCGAGCGCCGGATCGACACCCGCGCGCTGTTCATCATGATCGGCGCGGCGCCCAACACCGGCTGGCTCTCGGGGCTTGCCGCAACCGACGCCAAGGGCTTCGTCCTCACCGGCGCGGCGGCGGGCCAGGGTGACGACTACGCCACCACCGCGCCCGGCATCTTCGCGGTCGGCGACGTGCGCGCCGGATCGGTCAAGCGCGTCGCGAGCGCGGTGGGCGAAGGCTCGGTGGTGGTCAGCCGCATCTGGCAATATCTCGAGGATTCGCGGCCGCAAGTCGGCTGATTTTTCGGGCCAGCCCTTCACCAAGCCTCTGGCATCGCCCGAAAAGCGCGATATGCTGCGGCCCGACGCACCGCCATCGCAGGGTCGGTGCCGAGGGGACGCCTGCCATGATTTCCGCGCTGTTTCGCCTTGCCCTTGCCGCGCTCGCGCTGGGCACGCTCTCCACCCCTGCCGCGGCGGAATGGTACGAGGCCTCCTCCGAACATTTCGTCATCTATGCCGACGACAAGCCCGCCGACATCCGCACCTTCTCCGAAAACCTCGAGCGCTATCACAGCGCGATGGTCTACGTGACCGGGCGCAAGGCCGACACCCCCAGCCCCTCCAACCGCGTGGTGATCTATGTCGTGGGCGGCGAGAAGGCGATGCGCTCGCTCTCGGGCGATCGCAAGGTCGGCGGCTTCTACATCCCGCGCGCCGGGGGCAGCCGCGCCTTCGTGCAGGACATCCGCAACCAGGCGAGCGGCTATCCCGATTTCTCGACGATCATCCTGCTCCACGAATATGCCCACCACTTCCTGCTGTCCTCCTCGCGCTTCGCCAAGCCGCGCTGGTATGACGAGGGGGCGGCCGAATTCTTCGCCGCGGCAAGCTTCGAGCGCGACGGCAGCATGTGGGTCGGCCGCCCGGCGCAGCACCGCGCGGGCGATCTCGCCTTTGCCGATCCGGTGCACGTGCGCGAATTGTTCGACCCGGCGCTCTACGAGCAGAAAAAGGTCAAGGGCTACGACACCTTCTACGCCAAGAGCTGGCTGCTCTATCACTACCTGTTCTTCAACCCGGCGCGGCGGGACCAGCTCAAGACCTATGTGCTCAACCTGGCCAACGGCATGGAGCAGAAGGCGGCCGGAGAGGCGGCGTTCGGCGATCTCGACCAGCTTGAGAGGGACCTCAAGGCCTATCTGCGCCAGTCGCGCTCACCCGCGCTCAAGCTGACGCCTGACAAGCTGTCGATCGGCACCATCACCCTGCGCAAGCTCAGCGTGGGCGAGGCGGCGATGATGCCGCTCCAGATCCGCTCGCAGCGGGGCGTGGGCGCAGAGGAAGCCGCGGTGCTGCTCACCGAGGCGCGGGCGGTGGCGGCGAAATATCCCGAGGATCCCGGCGTCCTCACCGCGCTCGCCGAGGCCGAGTACGATGCCGGCAACGACGCCGAGGCCATCGCCGCCGCCGATGCCGCGCTCGCCCGCGATCCCTCGCGCGCCAATGCCTATGTGCAGAAGGGCTACGCGCTGTTCCGCCGGGCGAGCGAGAGCGCGGACGACAAGCGTGCCGCTGCCTTTGGTGCGGCGGTCAGGCCCTTCGTGGCGCTCAACAAGCTCGAGAACGATCACCCGCTGCCGCTGATCTATTTCTACCGGGCGCAGTTGGAGCAGGGCAAGGAGCCAAACGAGAACGCGCGCGCGGCACTGGAATATGCCGCCAGGCTCGCCCCGTTCGACCACGGCTTGCAGATCCAGGCCGGAATCATGTTGCTGGGCGAAGGCAAGATCTCCATCGCCCGCACTTTCCTCGCGCCGGTCGCGGCCAATCCGCACGGCGGCTGGACCGCGGCGAAGGCCAAGCAGCTGATCGCGGCGATCGCCGAAGCAAGCGAGGGCACCCCGCTCCAGCTCGGCAATCTCCCCGACCCGGTCGAGGTGCCCGAGGTGGAGCTGGCAGGGGGCGATGGTTGAAATGCAGGCGCCGGGGCACCGGCCCCGGCGCGCGCGATCAGCTCTTGCCGCCGCCGAGCAGGCCCGAGGCCATGCCCATGATGTCGTCGAGCGGGTTGCCGTCACCGTCGCGGTCGAGGATCGAGGCAAAGTGGGTGAGCGAGCCCTCGCCCCCGATCGCACTGACGATCTGGTTGAGAATGTCGGGCGAAAGGCCGGTCTTCTCGGCTGCCAGCGTGACGGTGTCGCCGTCCATCTGATGGGTCTTGCCGAGCGCGGCGATCGCCTTTTCGGCCATGGCGGGGTCGATCCCGATCTTGGCCGCGAGGTTGACCACATCGTCCGGCGCGCCGCCGATGTTCTTGAGAATGCCGTCGAGAATGCTCATCACGTCCCTCCTTCGATTCGACCGCGGCCGAGTGTGACGCAGGTGTGCGGCATTTCGAAGTAAAAGGCCCCGCTCCGGCGCGTGCCGGGCGGGGCCCCTCTCCCTAACCCGTGTCGCGATCAGGCCGCGACCGTCTCCGCGGCCGGCACCGGCGCGGCCTGGCGGACGCCTTCGTCGACATGCGCCTCGAACTGGGCGAAGTTGTCGATGAACAGCTGCACCAGCTTCCTGGCGGTCGCGTCATATTCGGCCCCGTCCGCCCAGGTGCTGCGCGGATCGAGGATCGTCTGGTCGATCCCGGCCTCGGCGAGCACCGGCACGTGCACAGGCACTTCGAAGCCGAAATTGGGATCACGGCGGAACTCCACGCCGTCCATCTTGCCGTCGAGCACCGCGTTGAGCAGCGCGCGGGTCGCCTTGATCGGCATGCGGTGGCCGGTGCCGTACTTGCCGCCGGTCCAGCCGGTGTTGACCAGCCAGCACTGCACCTTGCCCTTGGCGATGCGCTCCTTGAGGAGGTTGCCGTAAACGCTCGGGTGGCGCGGCATGAAGGCGGCACCAAAGCAGGTGCTGAAGGTAGCTTCCGGCTCGGTCACGCCGATCTCGGTGCCCGCGACCTTGGCGGTGTAGCCGCTGAGGAAGTAGTACATCGCCTGGTCCGCGGTCAGCCGCGCGATCGGGGGCAGCACGCCGAACGCGTCAGCCGTCAGCATGATCACGTTGGACGGCGCCGGGCCGAGGTTCTTCTCGCTCGTGTTCGGGATGAACTCGATGGGGTAAGCGCCGCGGGTGTTCTCGGTCTTGCTGCCGTCGGTGAAGTCGAGCTCGCGCGTGGCCGGATCCATCGTCACGTTCTCGAGGATCGTGCCGAACATCTGCGTGGTGGCGTAGATCTCGAGCTCGCCCTCGGCCGAGAGGTTGATCATCTTGGCGTAGCAGCCGCCTTCGAAGTTGAAGACCGCGGTGTCCGACCAGCCGTGCTCGTCGTCGCCGATCAGGGTGCGGCTGGCGTCGGCCGAAAGCGTCGTCTTGCCGGTGCCCGACAGGCCGAAGAAGATCGCGCTCTTGCCGTCCTTGCCGATATTGGCCGAGCAGTGCATCGGCATCACACCCTGCGCGGGCAGGAGGTAGTTCAAGAGGCCGAACACGCCCTTCTTCATCTCGCCCGAATATTCGGTGTTGCCGATCAGGATCAGCTTCTCGGTGAAGCTCACCGCGATCACCGTGTCGCTGCGGCAGCCGTGGCGTTCGGGATCGGCCTTGAAGCTGGGCAGGTTGATGATGGTGTATTCGGGAACGAAGCTCGCCAGTTCGTCCGCGGTGGGGCGCACCAGCAGGGTGCGGATGAACAGGTTGTGCCACGCCAGCTGGTTGATGACGCGCACGTTCACGCGGTACTCGGGTTGCGAGCCGCCGAACAGGTCGGCGACATAAAGTTCCTCCTGCCCCTCGAGCTCCTTGAGGAAATCGGCCTTGAGCGCGGCGAAATGCGCCTCGCTCATCGGCTGGTTGATCGTGCCCCAGTTGATCGTGTTCTCGGTCTCGGCGTCGCGGACGATGTACTTGTCCTTGACGCTGCGGCCGGTGAAGCGCCCGGTGTCGACCAGCAGCGCGCCATGCCTGGTCAGCTGGCCCTCGCCCTTCTTCAGCGCGTGCTCGACCAGCGCCGCGGTGCCGAGATTGGGGTGGATTACCGCGCGGGAGGCGAGGTTCTGGGCGGCCAGCGGGGTTGCGAGCGGGGTCAACTTACGTCTCCTGGGCGTAGCGGCACGGGGGTGCATCTGTGGGTCACGAGAGGGAGCCGACCGTTTGCAGCCGTGCGAATCCCCTCGCGCTTGCGTCCCATCCCGTAGCACTTGCGCATACGTATGCAACAGCAGGCAGGAAGGCTCCCGTGCAAACCGCCCGATCCCTCTCCGGCGCCTTAAGTCGCGCGTGCCCGAGCGTCAAACAGGGTGCGGCACAGCAATTGTGACAAGCGACGAATCCCGGCCCCGGCCA
Organism: Erythrobacter donghaensis; assembly: GCF_001557325.1. Classification (GTDB taxonomy): domain Bacteria; phylum Pseudomonadota; class Alphaproteobacteria; order Sphingomonadales; family Sphingomonadaceae; genus Erythrobacter; species Erythrobacter donghaensis_B. Next base: position 12,983 of record NZ_LSJS01000200.1, on the reverse strand, counting down.
CCGCGCACGGGGCGTTGCAGCGCGCGGGCGATGGCGCTACCCATGCGCCATGGACAGGAAGGCGGAGCGAGGATGATGGCGAGCGAGGCCGGGACGACCCCCGATACCGCGCCGCTGCCGCCCGAGGTCACGACCGGGCCCGGACCCGGCGCAAGGAAACTTCAGATCGCGCTGGTCGACGATGATCGCAACATCCTCACCACGGTCTCGATCGCCTTGCAGGCCGAGGGCTTTGCCACCCGCCTCTATTCCGACGGCGAGACCGCCTTGAAGGCGCTGCTCGACAATCCGCCCGACCTTGCCGTGTTCGACATCAAGATGCCCAAGATGGACGGGATGGAGCTGCTGCGCCGCCTGCGCGAGAATTCCGCGCTCCCCGTCATCTTCCTCACCAGCAAGGACGACGAGAGCGACGAGGAGGCGGGGCTCGAGCTGGGCGCGGATGATTACATCGCCAAGCCCTTCTCGCTGCGCCTGCTGATCGCCCGCATCCGCGCGATCCTGCGCCGCGCCGAGCCCGTGGGGGCCGACACCGTGCCCGCCGCCTCGCCCGAACCCGCGCCCGCCACGCTCACCCGCGGGCGGTTGTTCATGGACCCGGCGCGCCACCAGGTGACCTGGGAGGGGCAGGCGGTCAGCCTCACCGTCACCGAGTTCCTGATCCTCGAGGCGCTCGCGATCCGGCCCGGCGTGATCAAGAGCCGCAACCAGCTGATGGACGCCGCCTACCCGGACGACGTCTTCGTCGACGATCGCACGGTCGACAGCCACATCAAGCGCATGCGCCGCAAGTTCAAGGCTGTCGACCAGGGCTTCGATGCGATCGATACGCTCTACGGCGCGGGCTACAGCTTCACCGATGGCTGACCGCAAGGGCTCCGGCAACGGAGGCAGCGAGCAGCTGAGCGCCACGGGCCGCTTCGCCCTCACCGGCCGCATCCTCGCGGTCAACATCCTCCCCCTGCTGATCCTGGGCGGCGGGCTGTTCTATCTCGACAGCTACCGCACCCAGCTGATCAACGAGCGCTTCAAGCTCGCCCGGATCGAAGCCCAGATCACCGCCGAGGCGCTCGCCGGCGCGAGCCGCACCCGGCAGGAGGCACTGCTCGTCCAGATCGGCAAGGAACAGCGCATGCGGCTGCGCACCTTCGATGCCAAGGGTCAGCTCACCGCCGACAGCTTCGCGCTTGCCGAACCCGCCTTCCGCTTCAACGACATCTCCGACGACGACTGGGAGCAGCGCTTCTCGGTCTGGCTCGACCGCACGGTCGACACCATCGTCTCGGCCGAGCCGGTGCAGGACTATGTCGAGCCCGACGCGCAGGAGGCCAATGCCTGGCCCGAACTCGCCCGCGCGCGCGAACTCGGCCTCTCGCAGGTCAGGCTCTACGATTGGCAGGACGGCACGCCCGTGATCACCGCCGCGGTGCCCGTGGGCCTGCAAGGTGCGACGCTGCTGACGGTGCGCAACGCGGTCGACATCACCGAGAGCGTGCGCGCGGCGCGCACCACTTTGTTCCTCGCCATGCTGCTGGTGATGGCCGCCTCGGCCACGCTCTCGCTGTTCCTCGCGCGCACCATCGTCACCCCGCTGCGGCTGCTGGCGCGCGCGGCGGTGCGCGTGAAGCAGGGCCGCGACCGCGAGGTCGAGGTGCCGCGCCTGCCCCAGCGCAGCGACGAGATCGGCCTGCTCGCCCGCGCGGTCTCGGACATGACCGGCGCCTTGCGCGGCCGGATCGACGCGGTCGACAGCTTCGCGGCGGACGTGGCGCACGAGATCAAGAACCCGCTCGCATCCTTGCGCAGCGCGATCGACACCCTGCCGCGGGTCGAGGACCCGGCCTTGCGCGCCGAGCTGATCGCGATCGCCACCCACGACGTGCGCCGCATCGACCGGCTCGTCACCGAGATCTCCGCTGCGAGCCGCGTCGATGCCGAGATCAGCCGGGCGACGCTCGAACGCGTCGACTTGGCCGAACTCTTCGCCAATCTCATCGCCAGCCGCGAGAATCGGGGGATGAACGGCGGGCGGCGGCTCGAACTCGACGCGCGGGTCCCGCCGGGCGCGCGCCTCAGGGTGATGGGCGTGCCGACCCAGCTCGAACGCGTGGCCGAGAACCTGATCGACAACGCCGTTTCCTTCTCGCCCGAGGGCGGCACGGTGCGCGTCACCCTGCGCCCCGCCGGCCGGATGGTGGTCACTGAGGTCACCGACGAGGGTCCCGGCATCCCCGCCGAGGCGCGCGAGGCGGTGTTCCGGCGTTTCCACTCCGACCGGCCCGAGGGCGAGAGCTTCGGCAACCACTCGGGCCTCGGCCTCGCCATCGGCCGCGCGATCGCCGAGGCGCATGACGGCTCGCTGGTCGCCGATGCCCGCGCGGATGGCGCCCGCGGCGCGTGCCTGCGCCTCACCCTCCCCTCGGCGCCATGAGCGCGCTGGTGTTGCAGGCAGGCGCGGTGGCCATCGGGACCCGCGCGCTGCTGATCGAGGGGCCATCGGGCAGCGGCAAGTCGAGCCTCGCGCTTGCGCTGATCGAGCGCGGCGCGGGGCTGATCGGCGACGATGCGGTGACGCTGACGGCCTGTGAGGGGCAGCTGATCGCGAGCCCGCCGCCCAATATCGCCGGGCTGCTCGAGGTGCGCGGGGTCGGCCTTGCACGGCTCGAGGTCGCCCCGCCAGCCCCGGTCGCGCTGATCCTGGCGCTCGGCGGGACGGCACCCGAACGCCTGCCCGAAACCCCGCTGCCCGAGCGCGTGATCGCAGGCATCGCGGTGCCGGTGCTCGCCTTCGATCCCGGCCCCACTGCCCCCGCCGCGCGCGCTGAATGGGCGCTGCGGATGCATGGGCTCGCCGCCGAAGCATCTTCCCTTTGCGCTGCGCAAGCGCCAGATATGACGCGATGACCGCCGCCGAAGCCCCTCCTCCGCCCGCCGACAAGCGCCAGCTGCTGCTGGTCACCGGACTTGCGGGCGCGGGCAAGTCGACCGCGCTCGACGTGCTCGAGGACCTGGGCTGGGAGACCATCGACAACTTCCCCGTCCGCATGCTCAAGCGCCTCGTCACCATGCCCGACGACGCGCGCGGGCCGCTCGCGATCGGCTTCGATTCGCGCACCCGCGGCTTCGTGCCTGCCGACATCATCGCGCTGGTGAAGGACCTGGGCGCGCGCCCCGACCTCGCGCTCACCTCACTGTTCCTCGACTGCGCCGGGGGCGAGCTCGAACGCCGCTTCAACGAGACCCGCCGCCGCCACCCGATGGCCGACGGCCGCCCGGTGCAGGAGGGCATCCACGCCGAGCGCGAGCTGCTCGAACCCCTGCGTCGCTGGGCCGAGGTGCTGATCGACACCACGGCAATGACCAGCAACGACCTGCAAACCCGTATCCGCGAGCTCTTCGCGCCTGCCGAGGCCGAGGCGGCACTCACCCTCACCATCTCGAGCTTCGGCTTCGCCCGCGGCATGCCGCCGCTCGCCGATCTCGTGTTCGACATGCGGTTCCTCGACAATCCGCACTGGGTGCCGGGATTGAAGGAGCAGACCGGGCAGGACGCCGCGGTGGGCGCGCATATCGAGAAGGACCCCGCCTTTGCCGAGGCCTTCGCGCGAATCCGCGACCTGCTGCTGCTGCTGCTCCCGCGCTACGCCGCGCAGGGCAAGCCCTATGTCCATGTCGCTTTCGGCTGTACCGGCGGGAGACACCGCTCGGTCTACACCGCCGAGAGCATGGCCGAGGCCTTGCGCGGCGCGGGATTTTCGCCCACTGTCCGCCACCGCAACCTGGGCTCGCGCGCGGCCGACGCGATCGAAGGCGATCGCCGCTAGCGACCGGCCCGGAAACGGACACCGCAATGGAACGCACATTGCCGGTTAAGGTAGAAACGCGTAAGGCCGCTCGACGGGCGGGCAGTTAACGGACCCATTTTCACACATGATCGGCTTGATCCTGGTAACCCACGGCCGCCTCGCGGACCAATTCGTCGAGGCGATGGAGCATGTCGTCGGCCCGCAGGATGCGATCGTCACGGTCTGCATCGGCCCCAATGACGACATGGAGCAGCGCCGCGCCGACATCGCCGAGGCGATCGGCCGGGTCGATGCCGGCAAGGGCGTCATCATCCTCACCGACCTGTTCGGCGGCACGCCCTCGAACCTCGCGATCTCGTTGCTCGATGCCGGGCATGTCGAGGTGATCGCGGGGATCAACCTGCCGATGCTGATCCGACTTGCCGGCGCGCGCAAGGCGATGGACGTCACCGCCGCGGTGCACGCCGCGCAGACTGCCGGGCGCAACTACATCACCATCGCCAGCGAGTTGCTGGGGCAGGACGCCGCTCCCCCGGCGCGGGCCAAGGCCTAGGGGCTCTCGCGCGTGGGGGAAGCACGGCAAAGCGTCACCATCGTCAACCGCCGGGGCTTGCACGCCCGGGCAAGCGCGAAGTTCGTCGGCGCGGTCAGCGCGCTGCCGGAGGGCGTCAAGGTGACGGTGTCGAAGCCCCCGCACAGCGCCGCGGGCGGATCGATCCTCGGGCTGATGATGCTCGGCGCGGCGAAGGGCGACACGGTCGAAGTCGCGGTCGAGGGTGACGGCGCGGACGGCGTGCTCGCCGATCTCGTCGCGCTGATCGCCGACGGCTTCGGCGAGGACTAGTGCCGGCGCCCGCGTTGGCCTAGGCGGCTCGCCATGCGCAAGCACATCACCGGATTTTCCAACCCGACGGTCAAGTACCTGCGCTCCCTGCGGGACAAGAAGCACCGCAAGCGTGCGGGGCAATTTCTGGTCGAAGGTCTGCGCCTGCTCGAGGATGCCCGCGCTTCGGGCCGGATGCCGCGCACGCTGGTGATGGCCGAGGGGCGCGCGCATCCGCTGCTCGAGCGGCTTGAAGCCGAGGTCATGGCGGCAGGCGGCGAGGTGATCGCGACCACGCCCGACATTCTCTCCAAGATCACCGGCAAGGAGAACGCGCAGGCCGTCGCGGGCGTGTTCGACGAGTGGGACACGGGGCTGGCGGCGCTGGACCGCAGCGCCGCGCCGATCTGGCTTGTCGCGCAGGCTTTGCGCGACCCCGGCAACCTCGGGACGATGCTGCGCACTTGCGATGCGGTTGGCGCGGGCGGGCTGATCCTGATCGACGACTGCGCCGACCCCTTCAGCGCCGAAGCCGTGCGCGCGAGCATGGGGGCGGTGTTCACCGTCGGACTGGCGCAGGCGCGGTGGGAGGATTTTGTCGCGTGGCTGCGCAGCGGAGCGGGCCAGTTGGTGGCGGCAAGCTTGCGCGATGCGGTGCCCTATCGCTGCGCGGCATATTCGGCGCCGTGCTTCATTCTGGTGGGCAACGAATCGCAAGGCCTGCCCGAGGACTACGAGATGGCGTGCGACCTCCGGGTCACCATGCCGATGAGAGGTCGCGCGGATTCGCTCAATGCGGCCGTGGCGGGGGCGGTGCTGGCCTATGAGGTGCTGGCGGCGCTCGACCCGTAAAGCGGACAAAGCGGACACCCTGTCCGCTTTCCGCAGGCATGACGTTCTTCATTATTTCAATGCGTTGACGAAACATCCTGAAGGCGGACGGACAGGGGAACAGGGCCCTTCTGCGAGCGAAAAGGGCGATGTGGGTGCGAAGGTTCGGGGCGGACGATGGGAAAGAGCGGCCCGCATCATGACCCGCCGCGCGCGTGTAGGAAAGCCCGGCCTCAGGCGTTGCCGATGCACCACGGATCGGGCTTCATGTCGACCGGCGGGTCGGCGAGGCCGGGCTGCGGGAAGCGCGCCTTGAAAGTGAAGCTTTGCGGGGTCGGGCCGTAGCGCTCGAGCATCCACAGCCGCGAGAGGCCCTCGTCGATGGTCGGGCGGTGGCCCTCCGGCACCCACCACAGCGCCTGATAGGTGCCCTCGAAGCGGTGGAAATACTCGCGCCGCCGCGCCATTTCCGGCGTGTGGCCCGAGCGATAGACGAAGGCGAACAGGCTCTGCGCATCCTGCCACACCGACATGTTGACGATCAGCAGCGGGTCGGGAGCGACCTCGATATCGGTGGCGTTGCCGCTGTCCGATTGCAGCCGCCAGACGAAGCCGGGCGAGGCATCGGCGATGGCGTTCACCCGCTCGAGCGCATCGAAGAAGGGCTGCACTGCGGGATCGCCCTTGGGCGCGAGCATCTTGCCGATGTTGATCTGCGCCAGCTGCCAGCCCGTGCCCCCGTGACTCATCCGCCCTACTCCGCCGCGTCGCGCTTGTCGCTTTCACCCTCATCATCAGGCGCTTCGAGCGCGGCAACATCCTCGGCATTGTAGCGCGGCGCGCTGGCGACGAGCGGCACCTCGTCGATCTCGCGCTTGCCGATCTCGACGCCCTTTTCCGCCAGCCGCCGCCCCGAAGACAGCACGTTGCGTTCGAAGGAGCCGACGAACTTGTTGTAGTTGTTGACCGCGCTTTCGAGCCCCCCGCCGACGCGCTTCAGATGCTCGGCGGCGGTGGCGAGGCGGTCATACAATTCCGCGCCCATCCGGCCGATCTCCTGCGCCTCCTTGGCGAGGCCATCCTGCCGCCAGACCTGCGCCACGGTGCGCGCGATCGCGACGAGGTTGGTCGGCGTTGCCAGCAGCACGCGCTTGTCGAAGGCGAAGTTCCAGAGATCGGGATCGGCCTCGAGCGCGGCGGCGACGAAATGCTCGCCCGGGACGAACATCACCACGTAATCGGGCGCATCCTCGAATTGCGACTGGTAGGACTTGGCCCCCAGCGTCTGCACGTGATTGCGCATCGAGCGCACGTGATCGGCGAGCGCCCGCGCGCGGGCCTCGTCATCGGTTGCCTCGAAGGCCTCCTGATAGGCGTTGAGCGAAACCTTGGAATCGATCACCAGCACCTTCCCGCCCGGAATGCGCACGATCGCATCGGGGCGCAGGCGGCCGTCCTCGGTGTCGATCGAATGCTCCATGACGAAATCGGTGTGCTGCGCGAGGCCGCATTGTTCGAGCAAATTCTGGAGCGCGCGCTCACCCCAGCGCCCGCGCGCCTTGGGAGCGTTGGTCAAGGAATTGCCGAGCCGCTGCGCCTCGCGCCGGACCTGTTCCTGGCCTTCCTTCATCGACTGGATCAGCCCCGCCAGCTGCCCGAAGGCATCGGTGCGCTTGGCTTCGAGGTCGGCGACCTGCCGCTCGTAATTCGCCAGCTTCTCGCCCACCGGCGAGAGCAGCGCCTTGATCTTGGCCTCGCCCGCCTCCTCGGACTGGCGGAAACGCGCTTCGGCCCGCTCCAGAAACGCCTTCTGCGCCTGTTCGAGCACCCGGCTCCCGGCGTTCTCGAATTCCTTCCTGAGCGAATCCTGCGCAGAGAGCAGCGCGGCTTTCTGCTCGGCAAAAGCCTTCTCGCGCTCTGCCGCAGCGCTTTCTAGCGCGGCGAGCCGCTCGGCCAGCGCCGCGCGGTCGGCCTGCACGGAATCGAGCCGCGCGAGCAGCCCGTCGGCCTGCGCCGCGCGCTCCTTCAGCCCGGCAACCTCGATCCGCGCCTCGCCCAGTTCGGCGATGGCGCGGGCAAATTTCGCCTCGCCCTCGGCCCCCGCGGCCTCGGCCGCCGTCAGCCGCGTGCGCAGCTCGGCCAGCGGGCGCGAGGCGAGAAACCAGCCGGCGGCGAGGCCCAGCGCGGCACCGAGAAGCAGGGCGATCAGCGGGAGAATCGAGGCGTCCATGCCCCTCTCCTACACGGAACGAAAAGAGAACGCCAGTCCCCGCGTGCGTCTATCCCCGGCTTGTGTCGGCAGGCTGCCCCGAACCCTCGGCTTCCGCCGCCGCCTTCTTCTGCCACGGCCAGCGCCCGTCGATCTCGACCTCGAGGCTGAAGCTTAGGAAGGTGCGGATGATGACGATGAGGCCGAGCACGGCGACGCTCTCCAGCGTCGGGTCGATCGCGACGGTGCGGATGATGTCGGCGGCGACGAGCAGTTCGAGCCCGGTGAGGATTGCGCGTCCGAGCATCCGGCGGAAGGTGGCGACGCGGTCCTCCCCCGGCGGCTGGCCGCGCAAGGTGCACAGCGCAAAGGTGCGCGCCGCGCCGAGCGTGCCGAGGATGACGACGGCGATCCCGGCAAGCTCGAACACCTGCGCCACCGACCCGGCGATGGCGAACAGGGTTGCATCGTCGATCATGCGCAGGGTTACCAGCGCGGGCGGCTCAGGGTTCCGCGGATACGGAGCGGTCCCGGATCAGGTCCGGGACGACGATGACTGGACGCATCGGCCCGAAGGGCCGCGAGGCCACGCGGCCGAGCCGCAGGTGCCCCGTAGCGTAGCGAAGGGAACAGCACCGAGGACGCTCGCCCGGAGGGGCGAGCGAAAAGCAGATTACGCCGCGCGGCGGATCTTCTCGAGCTTCTTCAGCACCATCGCGCGCTTCAAGCGGCTGAGGTGGTCGATGAAGAGGATGCCTTCGAGGTGGTCCATCTCGTGCTGCAGGCAGGTCGCGAGCAGGCCTTCGAGGTGTTCCTCGTGGGTGTTGCCCTCGAGGTCCTGGTAGCGGACGGTGCAGGTCGCGGGGCGATCGACATCGGCGTAGATCTCGGGGACCGAGAGGCAGCCTTCCTGGTAGGTCGACAGCTCCTTGGCCGGATCGAGGATCACGGGGTTGATGAACACCCGCGGTTCGCGCTTGGTCGCCGGGTGCGTGTGCTTGTGCCCGTCATGCGAGCATTCCACCGGCGGCGCGTCGGGATCGTCGGGCTGGAGGTCGATCACCAGCACCCGCTTGGGCACGCCGACCTGAATCGCGGCGAGGCCGATGCCGGGGGCATCGTACATCGTCTCGAACATGTCTTCGACGAGTTGGTTGAGCTCGGGGCCGAACTCGTGGGGTTCGACCGGGGTCGAGACGGTCTTGAGCCGGGGGTCCGGCACTTCGAGGATTTCGCGGATAGCCATGCGGCGCAAAATAGGGGCCGCGCGGGGCTGGCGCAAGCGCGATGCTCCGATCAGCGTGATCGGGTCAGCCGACGGGCCTTCTCGCCCGCAAGGCCTGTGCGAGCGTGCCCTCGTCGAGATAGTCGAGCTCGCCGCCCACCGGCAGGCCGTGGGCGAGCTGGGTGACGCGCAGCGGGAAGGCCTCGAGCCGCTCGGCAAGGTAATGCGCGGTGGTCTGGCCTTCCAAGGTGGCGTTCATGGCGAGCACCACCTCGTCGATCCCGCCCGCCTCGACCCGGGCGAGCAGGCTGGCGATGCCGAGATCCTCGGGGCCGATGCCGTCGAGCGCCGAGAGCCTGCCGCCGAGCACATGATAGCGCCCGGGGAAGAGCCGCGCGCGGTCGAGCGCCCAGACGTCGGAAACCTCCTCCACCACGCACAGCGCGCGCGCGTCGCGGCGCGGGTCGGCACAGATGGCGCAGGGGTCGCGGGTGTCGACATTGCCGCAGATCGCGCATTCGATCAGCGTCTCGGCGACCCCGGCGAGCGCCTCGAGCAGGGCGGGGAGCGCAGACTCGCGGTGCTTGACCAGCCAAAGCACCGCCCGCCGCGCCGAGCGGGGGCCGAGCCCCGGCAGGCGGGCGAGCGCGGCGCTCAGTGCCTCGATCTCTTGCGATGCCATGGGGGGAGAGATAGGGGCTGCGCTTCGCTTCACAAAGGCTCGCGGCAAAGCTTATGCGCATCATCTTCATGGGGACGCCCGAATTCGCGGTGCCTGCGCTGCGCGCTCTGGCAGAGGCGGGGCACGAGATCGCCTGCGTCTACACCCAGCCGCCGCGCCCGGCGGGGCGGGGGAAGAGGCTGATGCCCTCCCCGGTGCAGGTCGAGGCCGAACGGCTGGGGGTGCCGGTGCGCTCGCCCGTGTCGCTGCGGGGGGCGGAGGCGCAGGCGGAATTCGCGGCCTTGAAGGCGGATGTCGCGGTGGTCGCGGCATACGGGTTGATCCTGCCGCAAGCGGTGCTCGACGCGCCCCGCCACGGCTGCCTCAACATCCACGCCTCGCTGCTTCCCCGGTGGCGCGGGGCGGCGCCGATCCACCGCGCGGTGATGGCGGGCGATGCCGAGACCGGCGTGACGATCATGCAGATGGAAGCCGGGCTCGATACCGGGCCGATGCTCCACAAGGTGAGCGTGCCGGTAGGGCGCAAGACGACGGGCGAGCTGTTTGGCGAGTTGGGAGACGTGGGCGCGGCAGCGATGGTCGAGGTGCTGGCTGACCTCGCCGCCTTTGCTCCGCAAGTGCAGGATGACAGCGCGGCGATCTACGCTCCCAAGATCGACAAGGCCGAAGCCAAGATCGATTGGACCGCGCCCGCCGAGACGATCGAGCGACTGGTGCGCGGGCTTGCCCCCTTCCCCGGCGCGTGGTTCGCGCTGGGCGATGATCGCGTCAAGCTGCTGCTGGCCGAGGTGGTGGACGCCAGCGGCGCGCCAGGAACTGTGCTCGACGAGGACTTGCGCATAGCCTGCGGAACGGGCGCGATCCGGCCTCTGACGCTCCAGCGCGCGGGCAAGCCCGCCATGGCACGCGCGGAGTTCCTGCGCGGGCGGGCGGTTGCGGCGGGGACGGTGCTCGGTTGACGACCCGCTTCGCCCTCACAATCGAATTCGACGGCACGCCGTTCTTCGGGCTGCAACGCCAGAGTCACGGGCCGAGCGTGCAGCAGGCGGTCGAGGACGCGCTCGGGCGGATCACGGGCGAGAGCGTCACGCTCCACTCGGCCGGGCGCACCGATGCGGGGGTGCATGCGCTGGCGATGCGCAGCCATGTGGACGTGGAGAAACCCTTCGATCCGTTCCGACTGATGGCCGCGCTCAACGCCCAGCTTCGCCCAGATCCCATCGCGGTCACCCATTGCGAAGTGGTGCCCGACGACTGGCACGCGCGGTTCTCCTGCACCGGGCGGCGCTATCTCTACCGCATCATCAACCGCCGCGCGCCGCTCACCTTGCTGCGCGACAAGGCGTGGCACGTGCCCCCGCCACTGGACGCCGAGGCGATGCACCGCGCCGCGCAGGCGCTGGTGGGGCGGCATGACTTCACGACGTTCCGTTCGGTCCATTGTCAGGCGGCCGATCCGGTCAAGTCGCTGGACGAGCTGCGGGTCGAAAGGGTCGGCGAGGAAGTGCACATCCACGCCGCCGCACGCTCCTTCCTGCATCATCAGGTGCGCAGCATGGTCGGCTGCCTCAAGCTGGTCGGCGCAGGCACCTGGCCCGAGGCGCGCATCGCCGAAGCCCTCGCCGCGCGCGACCGCAACGCTTTGGGGCTTAACGCGCCCCCGCATGGCCTGTATTTCGTCGCGGCACGCTACGACGAAGGGGGACCGGACGCATGACCAAGTGGTATTCCATTCCCACCAGCCTTGCCATCAGCGAGGCGGAATATCGCGCCAATATCAGCGGCATCAACATCGTCTTCGGGGCGGTGCTGGGCTTCGTCCTCGCCAAGATCGAAGGCCTGCCGCCGCTCGATTTCATGGTGGTGCTGATCACCAGCGCTGCGGCGGTGGTGGCGATCCTCTACCTCGGCTCGACCGAGCACCGCTTGTTCTACGGCATGCTCGCCGGCGGCACCATCGCGCTCCTGCCGATGGTGCTGGAACGTTTCGGCATCCCGCCGATCCCCAAGCTCCAACCGACCCTGATCGCCTGGACAATCATGGTGCTGGTGGTCGAATTCTCCCCGCGCCGCCCTGCCAACACAGAATCTGAACGAGAGGAAGTGCCACAATGACCACCACCGGAAAGCAGCTCTTCACCACCCTCACCGCCGACGGCAAGCTGACCCTCGAGGTGGCCGAAAGCGAGTTCCCCGCGCCCAAGGGCAATCAGGTGCTGGTCAAGATGGAGGCCGCGCCGATCAACCCTTCCGATCTCGCGATCCTCACCTCTGCGGCCGATTTCGAGACCGCCGAATACACCCCCGGCAAGGTCGTCGCGACCATGCCCGAGCCCTTCCTCACCGGCAGCAAGGCGCGTCACGGCCAGCGCCTGCCCGCCGGGAACGAGGGCGCGGGCACCGTGATCGCGGCGGGCGAGAGCGAGATGGCGCAGGCCCTCGTCGGCCAGCGCGTCGCCTGCGTGCCGGGCAACGCCTTCTCGCAATATGCCCTCGCCGACGCGATGATGTGCCTGCCGCTGGGCGAGCATTCCGCCGAGACCGGCGCCTCCAGCTTCGTCAACCCGATGACCGCGCTGGGCTTTGTCGAGACCGCGAAGATGGAAGGCCACTCGGCCATCGTCCACCTCGCTGCGGCTTCCAACCTCGGCCAGATGCTGGGCCGCATCTGCATCGAGGACGGGATGAAGCTGGTCAACATCGTCCGCAAGCCGGAGCACGTGGCGATGCTCAAGGCGCAGGGCGCGACCCATGTGGTCGACAGCTCCGCCCCCACCTACATGGCCGACCTGCGCGCCGCGATCGCCGAAACCGGCGCCTTCCTCGGCTTCGATCCGATCGGTGGCGGGCAGGCGAGCGATGGCGTGCTGAAGGCGATGGAGCAGGTCGCGGTGAGCCAGATGAGCGAGTTCTCGCGCTACGGCTCGAACCAGCAGAAGAAAATGTACATCTACGGTCGCCTCGACCTCAGCCCGACCATCCTGACGCCGTCCTACGGCCTGCAATGGAGCATCGCCGGGTGGCTGCTGACGCCCTTCCTCCAGCGCGCCGGGTTCGAGACCGCCGCCCGGATGCGCAGCCGCGTGCAGGCTAACCTCACCACCACCTTTGCCTCACACTACAAGGCCAAGGTGACGCTGGAGGGAATGCTCGAGAAGGACGCGATCTGCGACTACCGCCAGATGAAGACCGGCGAGAAGTACCTGGTCACGCCCTGGGGGTGAGAGGGCGCGGCGCGGCCCCAACTTCGTCGCCCCATGTCAAGCAAGGGGCGACAGCGTAGGCGCCATTTTGAGCACAGATGGAATGGCCGCTTTTGGCGATCGAGCTTCGATGCCTGAATGACCGCACCTGGGTGGTTAGCTGTCTAAGCCCTCTCCCCTTGCGGGAGAGGGTTGGGAGAGGGG
>NZ_LSJS01000199.1 GCF_001557325.1 Erythrobacter donghaensis | reverse complement strand
TGGCCACCGAGATCGAAATCGCATGGGGTGGGGCATGCCCCACCCCATGCGATCATCTCAATCTACACCAGAAATTACACCACGAGCGCGGACGCTAACGATTTCAGACAATTCCTGGTGTTGGGACAATCACGGCGCTGTCATTTTACAGCGCCGTCGGAGACCCATACCGATTTAAGAACAATCGGGATGTCAGACCTTATCTCGGCCTCACGCCGAATTTATATCAATCCGGCGTCACTGCGCGCCGTGGCCGGATTAGCCGATACGGAAACAAGCTGACGAGGTCGCACCTAATCACGGCAGCCACCGTGCTGCTTCGCACAATCAAAACCGAAAGTTCGTTGCGCACTTGGGGCCTGCAACTGGCAACCAAGATCGGATTTCTTAAAGCTCGTGTTGCGGTGGCAAGGAAGCTTGCTGTGATCATGATGGCAATGTGGAAGACGAGCACCACGTTTCATCCAGATGAATCGAGACCACGGTTGCTCCACCCGGAGCAGGCAGGCTTGGACCCCGTACGGATTTCTGGGAGCACGATCCCGTTGTAGGTAATTGGGCCAAGCCTGCCGTCTGATCCCGCTTCCGGCGGCCTTCTGTAGGACGTCGAGCCACAGTGCGACCGGCTAGGCCGCAATCGCACGATCCTCTTCGAACGTAAACGCGCGAGGCGTTGCGACGGCGTGCCCCTCAAAATTTCGCGTAATCTCGACCGCAATCAGGCTGTCACCGGGGAAGGCCGGGCTCAACTCCAAGGTGAGGTAATCGAACAGAGCGCGCTCGTGGACCGCGATGATGACCTGCCGATCCATGCTTTTCGACAATGTCCGCAGCAAAGCTGCAAACTGCGCAGTGTGGACATCGTCCATCGACTGAACGGGGTCGTCGAGTATGAGCCAAGGCATCTTAACCGGTACCGAGAGGTGAAGCGCCAAAAACAGCGTCAGCGCAGCAGTATTCAGATTGCCCTGACTAAGCATCGCGCCGGGGGATCCGGAAGCCTTGCCGGACCGATGCAATGTTTCCAAAACCGCTTCCACCTTACCGCCTGAGCCCGTCGGCAATCGAAAGCCTGGGACGAACTGTTCGGACGGAGCCAACCGAACGAACAAATCGCGCCAGATCTTATTCAGCGACTTGCTGAAAACCTTCTTCACTATCTCCGAACGAACCGAATCAGCGGCTTCCGACACCTTCTTTGCGTGCCCCCTGCTGGTCTCAACGTTCTTGAGCGCCTTCTCGACATCGGTCAGTCGCTTACCATCGCGGTCTCGCTCGGACTGCAACGTCCGCAGCTTCTCCAAGTCGCGTACGCGGCTATCCAGTTCGGCAAGCGCCTCGATGCGAAGTAAGCTCACCCGCTCGGCCGCTGCAATCTTCGCTTCCACAGCCCGAACGGCCTCATTGAGTGCGTCTTCTATTTCTGGATACGCGCTTGGCGATTGACCCAATGCGGCTTGGATCGCGGTTTCGATATCGGGAAGCATCGATACCGACAGTTCGTCCCGGCGCCTCGCGAGCACCAAGGTTTGGCGGGCGCCAGCAGATGCGGTAAGCAGACGGACGCCTTCTTGAGCTGCCGCTTCAAGATTTCGCAGTTGTTGGGCCAAGTCAGCCATCTGCGCCTTACGGACCGTATATGCCGCAACATCTTCAGCGCTGAGTTGGCCATTGCCCGCTCCCAGAAGATCGCGCTGCGCTTCGGACAAGCGGGCGCTTTCTTTTGCTCGCTCGGTTGCAAGGGTGTAGTTGCCCCTTAATTTCCGGACAGTTCCTCGGTGGTTGAACGGTTGATGTA
>NZ_LSJS01000198.1 GCF_001557325.1 Erythrobacter donghaensis | reverse complement strand
TACCGGATTTGTTCGCCCTTAGCGTGCAGATACGTCACTTTCGTGTAGTCACCCCTACGAGCGCACCTCCGTCATCGTCACGACCAACCTCGCCTTTGGCGAGTGGCCGACTGTCTTCGGCGACCCCAAGATGACCACCGCGCTGCTCGACCGCATTACCCACCACTGCGACATCGTCGAGACCGGCAACGACAGCTGGCGCTTCAAACACCGCAGCTGACGCCCGAGGCACCCGGCAGAGAACGCTTCGCGCTGGTTGCGCCTCCGGTCGGGCTACGCCCGCCCTACGCCGCAACCAGCGCGAACGGCGCGCCCGTCATACCTGTCACGCTGCTCGACGAAGGGGGTCTCTTTTGGACGCCGATAGGGGGTCCTTTTTGGACGCCGATTGACAGACGGGGCGGTGATGGGTACCTTCGAGGAACGTAGCCGATCTTAGCAGTCCATAAACCAGATAGGAGCGCGCGGTGTGAACAGATCCCGAACTTCGACTACGCTATTAGGCGTCGGACTCGGACTTGCCGCAACGGCCGTGATTGTCGCAAGCAGAAAGCGTGACGCAGGAGCCGCGATCAACCTATTTGACGCTGCGGAAGCACGCTCGGTCAATCAAGCATCGTTCACGCAAGTTCCCATAATCAAGCAGCCCCTCCCGACGCGCGTCAAAGCACTCGCGCGCATCATGGCCGGTGCAGGCGACATTACGGTCGATCTGCTCGCGTCGGGAAAGATGGCGTCCGCAGGAAGGTCCGGCGGGGCGCTGAAGGGCGCCATCATGGGCTTCAAGCGCGACGGGGTGACGTGCGTGGACAAGTCGATCGAAGGACGCGACGGCCCGATCAAGGTGAGGATATACACGCCCGAGGCGCTCGAGACCGCGCCTCGGCCCCTCGTCGTGGAATTTCACGGTGGTGGATGGGCGGTTGGCGATCTCAGCACGGCCGATTGGATTGCGAGCACCATCGCGCGCGACCTGGACGCTATCGTCGTCTCCGTTGATTATCGTCTCTCACCTACACACCCGTTCCCGGCGGGCCTGCACGATTGCTACGATGCGCTCGCATGGGCTGCGAGTAACATGGAGATGCTCGGCGCGCGCGCGAAGCGCCTAGGCGTCATGGGAGAGAGCGCTGGCGGAAATCTCGCAGCCGCCGTAACCTTGATGGCGCGCGAACAAGGTGGACCGGTCATCGATCACCAGGTGCTTCTATATCCTGCAACAGATCTGCGGAACTCGACGCGCTCCCGACGCCAGAATATGAAAGGGCCGGTGCTCGTCGGAAATGCGCTCGACGCTTGCGAGGAGTCCTATGCCGGGAAAGGAGACCCGACGAACGATTGGCGGCTGTCGCCGCTGCGGGCGCGTGACAAGGAAAACCTACCTCCAGCGCTAGTTCAGATCGCGAGCTACGATCCGCTCTACGATGACGGCGTGGCCTATGCGGAAGCACTGCGAGACGCGGGTGTGCCGACAAGGCTCACGGCTTACACGGCCATGCCGCACGGTTATGTCAACATGCCGTATTTCTGCCGGGACGCAAAGGCGGCCATGCGGGAGGTCGTGGCGGAGCAGCGCAAGTATCTCAGAGCCGATCGATAAGGAGCGGATCCCGGGTCACGGATCGATCCGGGGTTCAGCCATCGTATCGCTAAATCGAAAAACGCGTTAGCAGAGGCCGTGCAACCAGTGTCGGCCCTCACCGACATCTGGTTACATGGCGTCTGGTTCGTCCTGGCCGGGCAGATCATGCCTTTGAGAGCCTAGCCGACGCTGGGGTACCCGCCGCCGCCATGGGCGAGATCCACAGCGGCTCGATCGACGAAGCCGCTCGAGTTACGCGGCAGAGCATCGACGAACTCCACCGTTTTCGGTTTCTTGTAACTGGCGAGACGGGCGCGGCAGTGCTCGATTAGATCTTCAGCAGTGGGCGAGGTTCCCGGCTTCCGGACGATTACCGCCTTCACGTTCTGGTCCCATGTGGGATCCGGAACCCCGATGACGCAGACATCAGCGACGCCCTCGTGCGTGCGCAGACAGTTCTCCACCTCGGCCGGGTAGACGTTCTCGATGCCCGTCTTGATCATGCCGGTCTTCGGGCCGACGAAGACGAGGCTGCCATCCGGCGCCCGCCGCCCCAGGTCGTTCGTACGATGCCAACCATCCACGACGCGACGCTCGTTCTCCTCGGGCCGGTTCCAATAGCCACACATGACAAGTGGCCCCCTAGCTAGGATCTCGCCGGTCTCCCCGTGCGCAATCTCCGTGCCTGCGTCGTCCGCGATCTTGAACTGGACGAAGGGAATCGAACGTCCCGCGCCCGTTCCCCCCATCCAAAGGACGGATGACAAGCCGCCGATCTCCGTCTGACCGTATCCCCCCATCCGCTTCATCGATGGGGCGTGCGCGGGCATAACCAAGGGGATCCGATAGTCCGAGAGCTGCGCGTCGGCGAACAACGAGGACACGTCGTACGCTCCATCCGCGTTAACCGCCCGCATCTGCGCGATCGTAGGCGGAGCGATGAAGGCGTGGGTCACGCGATTCGCCTGAATGCTTTCCAACAGCTCACTCGCGTCCACGCGCGCAACGAAGACGTTTCGACCGCCAGCGAGGAAGGTGCCAAGCGTGCCCATCATGACACCGATGTGGAACATCGGACCTGACACAAGGTAGGCGCTGTCCTCGCTGATGGCCTGAGCCATCATTCCCTGCCATGCCATGATGATCAGTGACTCGTGGCTTAGAAGCGCAGCACCGGGGCGACCGGAGAAGCCGGCGGTATAGATTGCCAGAACAGGGGTCGAAGTTTCCAGGGACTGTCAGGATTTCCGTGTGCGGCCGGGCGGTTGATCATCAGGCCGCCATG
>NZ_LSJS01000197.1 GCF_001557325.1 Erythrobacter donghaensis | reverse complement strand
CGAACAGCGTCCAGGGCAGGAGGTTCATGCCGGCGGCCTTCGCGCGCGGGGCAATCAGCACCATCGCGATGGTGAGCGCCGAGAGCAGGTCCCACCACACCTGCACGCCCCACAGGTTGGCGGTGTGGTTGACGATCACCGGCATCACGCCCTCGCGCGCGATGGTGATGGCGGTGTAGGTGCCGAAGGCGGCCGAAAGCACAACGCCGAGCACCACGTTGCCGCGCGCCCCGGGCCTCAGTGCTGCCGAAAGGATGCCGATCACGGCGCAGGCAAGCCCGCCGATGGCGAGCGCGAGCAGGGGGGGCTGGATCTCGGGCATGGTGGTATTCTCCGAATATGTAGCATTTGCTACATGCGCTTGTAGCAAGGCCTTCACGCCGCTACAAGCGCGCCATGAAGCCCCGCGCAAAAAAGCCGCCGATGTCGAAAGAAAGCCTGTTGCCGTTGCTGACCGGGCATGTGCTCGTCCACGGGTTGGGACAGGCGAGCCTCAGGCCGCTGGCGCAGGCGGCGGGCACGTCGGACCGGATGCTGCTCTACCATTTCGGGACCAAGGAGCGGCTGATCATCGACCTGCTCTCGCATGTCGCGGGGCTCTATGCGGCGGGCCTCGATGCGGTGCTGGCCGAGGGCGAGCGGCCCGCGACCCGCCAGGCGCTGATGGCCCGGATTCTCGAGCAGAACGCCGATCCCGCCTTCCAGCCCTTCATGCAGCTTTGGTGGGAGATCGTCGGCGGCGCGGCGCGGGGCCTGCCGGGGTTCCTCCCGGCGGCCGAGGCGATGGTCGGCGAGCTGCTGGTCTGGCTCGAGGGCCACATGCCTGCGGGCGACCCCGACCCTGCGGGGGCTGCGCGCTTCATGCTCACCGTGATCGAGGGGGCAATGATGCTCGCCGCGGTCGGCCACCGCGACACCGCGCTCCAAGGCCTGCTTGCGGGCGGGCTGCTCGAAGCCTAGAGGCGCTCGCATGAAGAAGACCACCGGCATGGACCGCGCCGCCACCAACGGCTGGCGTCCCGCAACCCGCGCGCTGCGCGGCGGCACCTGGCGCTCCGAACATGGCGAGACCAGCGAGGCGCTGTTCCTCTCCTCGGGCTACACCTACGACGACGCGCAGACCGTCGCCGACCGGTTCGCGGGCGCCGCGCAGGGCATGACCTATTCGCGCCTCCAGAACCCGACCGTTGCGATGCTGGAAGAGCGCATCGCGCTGATGGAGGGGGCCGAGGCCTGCCGCGCCCAGGCGACCGGGATGGCGGCGATGACCGCCGCGCTCCTGTGCCAGCTTTCGGCGGGCGACCACATCGTCGCCGCGCGCGCCGCCTTCGGCAGCTGCCGCTGGCTGTGCGACCACCTGCTGCCGCGCTTCGGGATCGAGGTGACGATCATCGACAGCGCCGACAATGCCGCGTGGGAAGCCGCGATCCGGCCGAACACCAAGGTGTTCTTCTTCGAGACCCCGGCCAACCCGACGCTCGATATCGTCGACCTTGCTTACGTCTGCAGCCTCGCCCGCGCGCACGGGATCATCACCGTGGTCGACAACGCCTTCGCCTCGCCCGTGTTGCAGCGCCCGATGGAGTTCGGCGCGGACGTGGTGGCCTATAGCGCGACCAAGCTGATGGACGGGCAGGGCCGCGTGCTGGCGGGCGCGATCTGTGCGAGCAAGCAGTGGATCGACGAGGTGCTGATGCCCTTCCAGCGCAACACCGGCCCGACGCTCAGTGCCTTCAACGCCTGGGTGGTGCTGAAGGGCCTCGAGACGCTGCCCTTGCGCGCCCATGCCCAGAGCCGCAGCGCCGTGACGCTGGGCGAATTCCTCGAGCCGCGGGTGACGAGGGCGGGCGGGCACATGCTCCACCCCGGCCTTCCCAGCCACCCGCGCCACAACCTCGTGCTCGCGCAGATGGAGGCGACGGGTCCGATCTTCGCCTTCGACGTCGGCACCCGCGCCAAGGCCTTCGCGGTGCTCGACGCGCTCGAGCTGATCGACATCTCGAACAACATCGGCGACGCGCGCTCGCTGATGTGCCACCCCGCCTCGACCACCCACGCCAACATGGGCGAGGAGGCCCGCGCGGCGATGGGCGTGACCGAGGGGCTCCTGCGGATCAACGTGGGGCTCGAGGACATCGCCGACCTCACCGAGGACATGGACCAGGCGCTCGCTGCGGCGGGCATTTGAGGACTTCCGCCAATGGCCAAACGCGTTGAACTCGTCTTCGATTTCGTCTCGCCCAACGCCTACCTGATCTGGTGGCCGCTACGCGAATTGCTGAACCGCTACGAGGCCGAGCTCGACGTGATCCCCGTCTTCCTCGGGGGCATGCACAGGCTCACCGGCAATGCCCCGCCGATGATCCGCGACGCCGAGGTCAAGGGCAAGAACGAATATGCGATGCTCGAGATGCAACGCTTCATCGCGAAGCACGGCCTCGGCAAGTATCGCCTCCACCCGCAGTTCCCGTTCAATTCGATTACGCTCCAGCGCATGCTGTTCGCCGCCGATCAGGACGGGCGCGGGGTGCAGTTCGTGGAGAGCCTGCTGCGCCCGATCTGGGAGGACGGGCTCGACATCGCCTCTCCGCAAGCGATCGGCGCGGTGCTGACGGCGGCTGGGTTCGACGCGGCCGATCTCTTCGCCCGCGCGCAGACCGATGACGTCAAGCAGGGCCTCGTTGCCAACACCGATGCGGCGGTCGCGCGCGGGGCTTTCGGCATTCCGACGATGTTCGTCGGTCCGCGTGGCGGGACCACCGAGATGTTCTTCGGCAAGGAGCGCCTCGGCCAGATCGAGGAACTGCTCGCCAAGGGCTGAGATGCCGGTCGCTCGTCGCAACCCCCTTGCCAGCCTCGTCTGAAATCATAGGCTTGGCGAATCGACTACGCTTCAGGGGACGCAAGGGGCGCTATGGGACTCTTCCGGTTTGTCGCCGGGCTGGCACTGGCTGCCGGCCTGAGCTTCGCTGCCGCCACGGCGGGCGCGCAGGAGGGAGCGCCGCCTGCCACGGCGACCCTGCCGTCCGCCGTCCCTTCCGCTCCGGCCGCGGCCCCCGCGGCCCCCGCCGCCGCCACCGCCGAGACTCCGCCGCCGCGCATCCCAGCGGGCCACTTCGCCAAGCGTCCGGCCTTCTGGAACACCCAGCTTTCGCCCGACGGGTCGATGTTGGCCTTCATGCGCGAGAACAAGGGCAAGACGACTTTCGTCATCACCGAAACGGCCTCGGGCAAGATGGTGCGCGCGCTGCTCGCGGATCCGACGGACGAGCTTTCGTGGTACACCTGGGTGACCAACGACAAGCTGCTCCTCGGCGTCTCCACCCCCGGCAAGTTCTTCGACGAGGACGCCCGTTACACCCGGCTGATACTGGTCGAGCTCGCCTCCGGCGCCATGACCCGCCTGTTCTCGCGCTCCAAGGTGCTCGAGGCGGACAACGTGGTCCACATCGCCAAGGACGGCTCCTACGTCCTCGTCGCGATCCAGCAGACGGTCTACGATTACCCCTCGGTGCAGCGCCACGAGTTGAAGCCCGATGGCAAGATCACCACCGTCCAGTCGTCGCGCGAAGGGGTCTGGAACTGGACCACCGACGATGACGGCGTGGTGCGCATGGGCACCGGCTGGTACGAGGGCAAGCTCCGGGTCTACTACCGCGCCAGCGCGGCCGACGAGCTGAAGCTGGTGGCGAAGATCCGGGAGGGGGCCGAGGACGACTATTTCGATACGCTCCAGATCGTCACCGGATCGGACGAGGGCTATGTGCTCGCCCCGGGCGAGAATGGCCGGGTCGGCCTCAGGCGCTTCAACTTCGCCACCCGTCAGGTGATCGAGACCGTGTTCGAGCATCCCGACTGGGACATCGATAGCGTGACGCTCAGGAAGGGCAAGCCCTACGCCGCCTACTTCACCGCCGACCGCGACGAGGTGCACTGGTTCGATCCCGAGGTCGCCAAGCAGTACCGTGCGCTGAGGAAGGCGCTGGGCACGGGCGAGGTGTGGATCGTGAGCCGCGCGGACAATGATTCGCGCATGCTGGTCTATGCCGGGCAGGAGAACGATCCGGGCGTGCTCTACATGTTCGATCCCGCTGCCAAGCATATGCAGGAAATCGCGCAATACCGCCCGGAGATCGATTTCCGCACGCTCTCGGCTCCCAAGCCGATGCAGTACACCGCGCGCGACGGCACGGTGATCCGCGGCTACCTCACGCTCCCGCGCGGGCGCGAGCCGAAGAACCTGCCGCTGATCGTGATGCCGCACGGCGGGCCGTTCGGGGTGCGCGACAAGCTCGAATACAACGACGAGGTGCAGCTGCTCGCCAACCGCGGCTACGCTGTGCTCCAGCCCAATTTCCGCGGCTCGGGCGGCTATGGCGACGCCTTCTACCAGCTCGGTGCGGGCCAGGTCGGACGCGGCATGCAGGACGACATAGACGATGCGATGGACTGGGCGGTGAAGGAGGGAATCGCCGATCCCAAGCGCGTCTGCGTGGTGGGCGCGTCCTATGGCGGCTATGCGGCGCTGTGGGCGGTGCTGCGCAATCCCGAACGCTACCGCTGCGCGGCGAGTTGGGCTGGGGTGACCGACTGGAACAAGATGCTGCGCTACGACAACCGCTACCTCACCTCTAAGGCGAGCAAGTCATGGCAGGCGCGGGTGCGCGGGGAGAAGACCTTCGATCTCGATGCCGTGTCGCCCTATCGCCTCGCCGGCCAGCTCTCGCGCCCGGTGCTGCTCGCGCAGGGGACCACCGACACCATCGTCCCGATGAGCCAGTACAACCTCTTCGAGAAGGCCAGCCGCAGCGCCCCGGTGCCGCCGCAGACGCTGGTGATCGAGGACGAGGGGCACAGCTTCTCCAAGCCCGAAAGCGCGCAGGCCTGGTACGAGGCGCTCGACGCCTTCCTCGCCAGGCACAACCCCGCCGATGCCGCGCCCGGGGGGGCGGTGGCCGAGACAGTGGCTGCGGGCGAGGCCGGACCGGCGGCGGACAAGGGCGCGGCTCCGGCGACGCCCTGAGCGATCAGCGCTTCGCGATTGTCGATCCGGCGCCGCTCGACCCCGGCTTCGGCGAAATCGCGACGAGTTGCGGGATACAGCCGGGATTAAGCGCGTTGCTGCTCTTGTGACCCGGCGAAGAATCGCTAACCTGAAGGGCGACATGAAAGAATTCTTCCAGCACGCCGCCACCACCGACGGGGTCACCGTGAGGGTCGCCGTCAACTACCTGCCGGAGCAGTCGCATCCGGAGGCGGGCAAGTGGTTCTGGGTCTATCATATCCGCATCGAGAACGCCTCGCACGAGCCGCTTCGCCTGCGCACCCGCCACTGGCGCATCACCGACGGGCGCGGGATGGTCAACCATGTCGACGGCGAGGGCGTGGTGGGCGAACAGCCGCTGCTCCAGCCCGGCCAGAGCCACGACTATGTCTCGGGCTGCCCGCTGACGACGCCCTTCGGGTCGATGGAGGGCTTCTACACCTTCGAGCGCGCCGACGGGGAGCGCTGCGAGGTGCGCATCCCCTTCTTCCCGCTCACCGCGCCCGAGACCGCCGAGGGCCGCACGCCGCGGTAGGTCTTGCGGGTCGGCGCGCCGCGTCCTAATCGCAGGCACGTGAAGCGCACCCACCTGCCCCTCAACGCCCTGCGCGTGTTCGACGCTGCCGCCCGGCACCTCTCCTTCACCCGCGCCGCGGACGAGCTCGCTGTCACCCCCGCCGCGGTCGGGCAGCAGATCCGCGCGCTCGAGGACGTGCTCGGCGTCGTCCTGTTCCGCCGCACCTCCAAGGGCCTCGAACTCACACCCGAGGGCGAGGCCGGGCTCGACCCCTTGCGCGAGGGCTTCCTGCGTTTCGAGGAGAGCGTCGCCGCGATGCAGGCCGGGCAGGCCTCCGACCGCTACACCATCGCCGTCCCGCGCGAGTTCTACGCCGAGTGGCTCGCCCCGCGCCTCGCGGTGTTCCAGGCGGGCACTCCGGGGGTGCAGTACATCCTCGCCCCCGACGAGCATGCCGACTTCACCGAGGCCAACCTCGATATCGCGATCCGCTTGGCCGACGGGCCGGGCGATCTCATGGGCGTCCAGCTCGCCCCCGCGATGCGCGTGACGGTCGCCGCGCCGAGCTACCGCGAGGCATGGATCGACTGGCCCGGCATGGCCCTGCCCGAGGGGGTGAACCCGTGCATCCGCGCCGGGAGCCCCGGGCAGGCGCTGGCCTCGGCGCTGGCGGGGAT
>NZ_LSJS01000196.1 GCF_001557325.1 Erythrobacter donghaensis | reverse complement strand
GGGCCGCCGCTCTCGCGCCAGCGCAGCGCGAGGTCGCCGAAGGCGGTGCGCGCGAGGCTGACCTCGACCCGCCCGGCGCGCGCCGAGAGACTGCCGTACTTGGCGCTGTTGGTCGCAAGCTCGTGCACGACGAGCGCAACGATGGTGTAGGCCTCGGGCGCGACCAGCACATCCTCGCCCGACAGGCACAGGCGCGCGCGCTGCGCGCCGCAATAGGGCGCAAGCTCGGCCTCGATCAGCCTGGCGAGGCTCGCCGGGCCCCAGTTCTTGGCGGTGATGTTGTCATGCGCGGCGGCGAGCGCGGCGATCCGCCCGCCGATGATCGCGGCGAAACCGGGCACGCTCAGCGCCTCGGCCTGCGACTGCGAGACCAGCGCGCGGATCAATCCGAGGATGTTGCGCACGCGGTGGTTCAGTTCGGCGATCAGCAGGTCCTGCTGCTCGGCCGCGCGGGCGCGCTCGCGCGTGAGATCCTCGCTCATGCGCAGGATCACCTCGATCAGCGTGCGGCGCAGGCGCGCGGCGATCTCGCATTCCTCGGGCGTCCAGTCGGCCGAGTGGCCGCGCACGGTCTCGGCCCAGGCGGCAAAGCTCGCACGCGGCTGGAGCATCTGGCCCGGCGCGGCGGCGGCTTTCCGCGGGTCGCCCGCCCAGGTCACGACCCGCTCCAGCGGGCGGCGCCAGAGCACCAGCGAATCGCGCGTGCCGCGCGACAGCGGCAGCACCAGCGCGCCCACCGCACGCCCGGCGAAGGCGGCGGCCTCGGGGATCTGGTCGGCGAGGCGGGTGGTCGAATGGGTCGCCCCGCCCAGCGTGCCGGCGAGGAGCGGCGCGAGGCTGCGGAACTCGGCTTCCGTCGGTGCCTCGCCGCTGGCCCGATACTCGCCGTCGGCGAAGAGCGAGATCCCGTCGTGCTGGATCGTGCCGCTGAGCAGCTCCTCGATCATCGGCAGGCTGTCGGCGAGCGTCACGCCCCCGGCCAGCCGCAGCAGCAGCCGGTCGTTGAGCTGCCGCGCGCGCTCGCGCAGCCCCTCGGCCTGGGCCACGAGGATGCGGTCGAGCATCAGCGAGAAGGTCTGGCTGAGCAGCTCGGCGACGGTGCGCAGCGAATAGGCCGGCAGCCGGGCCTTGCGGTGGTGGCACGAGATCATGCCCCACAGCCGGTCATGCCGCACGATCGCGATCGCGAGGCTGGCGCCCACCCCCATGTTGCGCATGTAGGCGAGGTGCATCCTCGAATGGGCGCGCAGCATCGACATCGACATGTCGAGCGGCTCCCCCTCGGGGCACAATGCGGGCACGACCGGCACCGCGGGCGCGTCCATGTCGGCGATGATGCGGAAGCGGTTGCGGCGGAACAGCTCGCGCGCCTGCTGCGGGATGTCGGCGGCGGGATAGCGCAGGCCGAGGAAGGGTTCGAGCGCCGCGTCACGATCCTCCGCGATCACCTCGCCGCTTTCGTCGGGGTGGAAGCGGTAGACCATCACCCGGTCATAGCCGGTCATCTGCCGCACCAGCCGCGCGGCGGTGTCGCACAGCGCGGTCACGGTCGAGGCGGTTTCGAGCTGCGCGATCACGGGGACGATCATGCTGACGTGATCGGCGAAGTCGTCGCGGGCGTGGGGCTCGAACTCGATCACCGAGAGCCCGCAGCTGCAGTGCATGGCGCAATCGAACGGCTGACCCGTGCCCGCCAGATCGAGACCGAAGCGGCGTTCGGGCGTGTCGTTACCGGCGAGGCTGGCGAGGGCATCGGTGATTGCTGCCAGCGCGGGAGCGGCGATGATCTCGGCGATCGGCGTGCCGGGCGGGGGCAGGGCGTCGAGGCCCAGCAGCGCGGGCAGGTTGGCCGAGACATGGACGCATCGCCCTTCCGCATCGGCGGCGATCAGCCCGCCGAAGCTCTGGATCGCGGCGATGTGGTGGATCGCCTCGCGGTCGCACTCGGAGAGCGCATCGGGGCGCTGGTGGAGGTTCATGCGGGCACGCGCTCCGGGGCCTGCGCGGCGGCGAGGAAGTGGGCGAAGACCGCCTCGGCCGCGCGGGTCGCGCCTGCGGCCTCGTGCGGGGCGGCGGGGCGTTCGATCCGGGCGCGCAAGGCTTGCCAGAAGGCCATCGCGCCATCATCGCCGAGGAAGGCGACGGGCCACGCGCCGCCGCCGATGCGGGCGACCTGCCGGAGGATCGCCTTGTTGCCGAGCGCCGATCCGGCCAGCACCCAGGCGATGCCGAGCGCCGCGCCCGCTTCGGGCTGCCCGATCGTGAACAGCGGCGCAGGCGGCGGCACCGCCGTGCCGAGCCGCGCCAGATCGCGCGCGATCAGCCCGGTCTGCGGCGGCGGGGCGAGCCCGGCGGGGGCGTGCACGGCGAGCCAGGCTTCGAGCGGCGCGCGGGCGGCGTGTTGCAGGGCGAGGAAGCGGGCATAGTCGGCGCGCGACTGCCAGCCGCTCGCCGCCTGCATCGCGTGATCGAGCAGGTCATGCGCGGTCATGGTTGCGGCGCGCAGGTGGGCGCGCAGGCTCTCGCCCGGCTCTGCCTCCGGGGCAGTCGCTGTGATGGCCGCCGGCATAGCCCGTCCTTCCCGCCCGAATCGGCCGTGAGGCCGAATTGCCGCATCATCAGGGATCCCGGCCCGAGTGTAAGGCAAAACAGGCTAAAACCTGTGTCAAATGTCTATGACACATGGCGGGGGAGCTGGCAATTGCGAAGGCTACCTAGCCGGTGCGCTGCCGCGCCGCTGCACCGCCGCCGTCAGGGCGCGAGGAGGCGTCCGCCTTCCTTCTTCACCGCCGCCTCGAGCGGGCCTTTCATCACCGAGAACAGGAGCGGCAGGTCCATCTCGATCACCACGTCGTGATCGCGCACCTCGACCCCGCCGGGGATGGTCTGGCCCATCACCACGGCGGTGATGCTCATGCGGTCCTCGGACGGCCAGTCGGTGGTGACCCTGGCGAGGCCGGGCGGGAAGAACCCGCCGATCTCGCCCGCGTGCTTGTGCATCCGGGCGCGCACCTCTTCCTTGGTGAGGTTGTGGGGGAGAGTGACGCGCATCGCTCGGCGCTCCTGCTAGCGGGCCTTGCCCGTGGGGATCGCCGAGAAATCGGGGAGCGGCACGCCGGTGTCGGGCATCGAGCCATCCTCCAGCGCCTCGGCCCCGCCATAGCGGTATTCGAGATAGCGGCTCTTGATCGCGAGATCGTCGAGCGCGCCTTCGGCCAGCCGCCGCGTGACCCGGTCGACCTCGCCCGAAAGCTTGGCGAGGCTGTCGGTGAGGCGCTGGTCGGCGGTCTTGCCGGCATATTCCTCGCCGCGCAGGTGCGAGGGGATCTTGCGGTAGTTGTCGATCGTCTCGGGGATGTATTCGCCCACCAGCTCGCGCACCTCGGCCATGGCGGGCTCGTTGTCGCCGAGGCCCTTCAGTTGCAGCCCGAGCGCATCGAGCTGCACCCCCAGCTGGTCGACCAGCGCCTGCGCGGGCGGGGGCAGCGCGGGGCGCTGGGCTTCAAGCCACAGCTCGGTGCGCGCGACCATCTGGTGCGGATTGCCCTGCTTGAGTTCCGCGCGCTGTGGCACCTTGACCTTGGGGAAGCTCGAGAACACCGCGACAGCGACGCAGGTCCCCACGATCACCGCCATCAGCCCCCAGAAGCCGATGCCGCTGAACATCGCGCCCGCAATGCCCGCGCCCAGCCAGATCGCAAAAATGGCAAGGGCGATGTTGCGAACCTTGGTCAGCAGGCTCTTCATCTTGAGCTCGGCCGAGCCCTTGCCGATGCTCTGCCCCCGCGGCGCGGGGCGGTGCGTGCCGCCCTCGCGCTGCACGGCGAGGCTGGTCTTGGCCTCGCGCAGGATGCGGTCCGAATCGCGGGTGGTGTCGGGCATTTACTTGTCCAGCGCCAGCAGCGAGGGCGTTTGCGAGGCGACCTTGGCCTGCGCCTGCGCCTGACCTTCGGCGCGGGCGATATAGCCCTTGGACTTCTCGACTTCGGAGGTCAGCACGGTGACGGTCTGCTTCATCGATTCGAGCGCGCGGACCTTGAAATTGTCGACCTCGTCCATCGTGTCGTAGATGTTCTGGAAGGCGCGCTGGAGCGTCTCGAGCGGGATGGTGCTCGAGGCCGCCTGCTCGTGGATCTGCGCGGTCTGTTCCCGAAGGAGCGCGCTGGTCGAATCGATGATGTCGCTGGTGGTCTTGTTGAGCGCCGTGATCTGGCCGAGCACGAGGCGCTGGTTGGTCATCGCCTGCGCCACGGTCACCGCGGTGCGCAGCGCGCCGACAGTGGTGGTGCTGGCGCGGTCGACGCCCTTGACCAGTTCGACATTGTTCTTCTTCACCAGATCGAGCGCGAGGTAGCCCTGCACGCTCACCGCCATCTGGGTCAGCAGGTCCTGCGTGCGCTGGCGGACGTAGAACAGCGCGCTCTCGCGCAGCGCCTTGGCCTTGGCCGGGTCCGAGCTGTCGAGCTCCAGTGCCTTGGCCTCGAGCCGCGCATCGAGCGTCTTGGCGATGTGGATCATCTGCTCCAGCTCGCCCATCGCCGCCCACAGCTTCTGGCGCTCGGTATCGATCGCCGCATTATCGAGATGCAGCTCCTTCTTGCCGCTTTCCAGCCGCTGGAGGATCGCCGCGATGTGGCCTTGCGCCGAGGTGTAGCTGTCGAAGTAGTTCTTGATCCGGTTGCCGAAGGGGATGATCCCGAGGATCTTGCGCGGGCCCGACAGCTTGCCCTGACGGCCCGGATCGAGATCCTCGACCGTGCGGCGCAGCTCGGCGAGGTCCTTGCCCACCGAGCCATCGGCATCCATCGCGCGCACCGGGCGGTCGAGGAAGCGGTTCGACATCGCGGCGGCGGCGCGGATCTGTTCCTGCCCCATGCGGGTGATCTGGTCGACCTTCTCGCCGAACTGCGGCGAATTGGCATCGACCTGCACCAGCTCGTCGACGAAGGCATCGACCTTGGTGTCGAGCTTCGACTTCTGCTCGGTGGTGACCGGCACGAGGCCGACGGCCTGCTCGGGCGCGACCTGGGGCACCGGATCGGGCGGCGTGAGCGAGAAGGGGGTCGCGGTTGCGGTTGTCGTTTCGGTGCTCATGCCTGCTCTCGTGCTCCCTGTAGCCCTGCCGCGGGCGGGCTGCTGCCCACTGTATTAGTAATCTAAGACACGCCTTTCAAGCGCGCGGGCGCATGGTAAGCCGGAAAGGGGGCGCGCGTCCACCGCGCCCGCAGCGGGGTTGGCAGGGGACGGAAGGGCGGGCTATCCCCGCAGGATCACAGGGCTGGCCGAAGGTGCACGCATGAACGAGACCACCGGGACCACCGGTCCGCAAGGCGCGCTCGCCGAGCTGCGCAAGTGGTGGAACGCCCATGCCGGGGGCGCGGTCGATCAGGCCGAAGTGATCGAGCGTCGCCGCGAGGAGGGGCGGCTGTCCGAGCACAACCTGTTCATGAGCGCGATGAGCGGCGGGATTGCGGTGCTCGGCCTGCTCCTGTCCTCCCCGGCGGTGGTGATCGGGGCGATGCTGCTTTCCCCGCTGATGGGACCGATCATGGGGCTGGGCTTCGCGCTGGCGATCGGCGATTGGGACTGGCTCAAGGCGTCCTTGCGGACCCTGGTGGTCGGAAGCCTGCTGGCGGTGCTGCTGTGCGCAGTCCTGGTATTCCTCTCGCCGATCCAGACCGTCACCGCCGAAATCGCGGCGCGCACCCGACCCAACCTGTTCGATCTGTTCGTGGCGCTGTTCTCGGCCCTTGCCGGAGCATACGCGATGATCCGCGGGAGGGAGGGCGCGATCGTCGGCGTCGCCATCGCCACCGCGCTGATGCCCCCGCTCGCGGTCGTCGGCTACGGCCTTGCCACCTGGAACTGGACGGTGTTCTCGGGCGCGCTGCTGCTGTTCGTCACCAACTTCATCACTATCGCGCTGACCGCCTTCGGCATGGCCAAGCTCTACGGCTTCGGCAGCGCCCTGAGCGCGCGCAACACCCTGTTCCAGAACGTCGCGCTGCTGACGGTGTTCGTCGCCCTTGCGGTCCCGCTCGGCTACTCGCTCCAGCGGATCGCCTGGGAGACCAACGCCCAGCGCATCGTGCGCGCGGAGATCCGCGCGCAGTTCGACGCGAACGCGCAGCTCGACGTGCTGGAGATGGACTACGCGGCCAAGCCGGTGGGGGTGCACGCAGTGGTCTTCACGCCGGTGCTGCGCCCCGATGTCGAGCCGCAGGTCGAGCGCGCGCTCACCGAGCGGCTGGGCGAGGCGATCAGCCTCGATCTGGTGCAATACGAGGTCGGCACGAGCGGCGCCGCAGCCGAGCGCGCCCAGCTCTCCCTGGCGCGGACCCGCGAGGAGCGCGAGGCGACCGAGCGGGCCGAGGCGCTGGCGCTGCGCATGGCGCTGGCCGCGGGCGTGCCGCCCGGCGATGTGCTGATCGACGCCGCGCGCCGCCGCGCGCTGGTGCGGGCCAGGGCCCTGCCGGGCGCAAGCCTTGCGACCTACCGCGCGCTCGAGGCGCGGATCGCAGCGAGCGAGCCCGACTGGCGGATCGAGCTGATTCCGCCGCCGGGGCGGCTGCCGCAGGCCATTGCCTTCGCAGCCGGCGAGCCGACCGAGGCCGGGCAGGCGGCACTCGCGCTCACCAGCTGGGCGGCACGGCGGCTCGGGCGCGGCGTGGTGCTGACCGGCCCCACTGCCTCCGCCGAGGCCGCCGCCGAGGGCCTGCGCGAAGCGGGCGTCACGGTCGAGACCCGCACAGATGCAGGACCGCTGCGTGCGGGCTGGGCCGAAGAGGCGGAGTAGCCGCCACGCACTCCCCGCCCGGCGCCGTTGGCGGGACAGCAGCCACCGCTCGTCCCGGAATGATGCCGCCGCGCGGAACGAAAGCCGCCGAACCCTGCTTCGAACGCCTGCAGCCCGAGGAGTGGGCAGCCTGAGGAGTGGGTCGATGGAAGATGCGCGGGTCTGGGATTTCGAGCGGAGCCTGTGGACGGGCGGTCCGGAGCACTATGCGCAGCTGATCGATCCCGAATGCCTGATGGTGCTTCCCGAACACCCCTACGTCTTCACCGGAGAGCAGGCGATCGCGGCGGTTCAGCACACGCCGCGATGGTCGGAGGTGACCTTCAGCGAGGATCGCGTGGCGCGTCCGCAGGAGGGATTGATCATCCTCGCCTACCGGGCCGAGGCCCGGCGGCCGGACCAGGCCTATGACGCCGTTTGCACGACCACGATCCGCAGGCTCGCGCACGAGGAGTGGCGGGTGGTCCAGCACCAGCAGACGGTGCCGCTCGCCGCCGGATGAAGGGCGCGCCCTTTCGCGCAAGAGGAGTTTGACCAATGGCCACCATTCCGCCGACCAAGCCCGATACGATCGAGCCTGACGCGCCGCCCGAACAACCGTCCCCGCGGCCGGACGAGCCCTTCGCACCGCCGCCGCCCGAAACCGAGCCGACGCCGCCGGATATCGACGAGCCCGGCCGCGGCCCCGACGAGGCTCCGCCACAGGAAATCTGATGTCGGGACCGCCCGGCCGGGCTGCGCTTGCGCCCTGTCAGGCGGCCAGATCGATCGGGACGATCTCGCCCGCAAGATAGCGCTTCTTCGCCTCGGCGCGCTCGAGCTTGCCCGACGACCTGCGCGCCAGGGTGCGCAGGGGGAGGCAGAGCGAGCCGAGGCGGACCCAAGCCTTGTCAGTTCCCGGCGACAGCCTCGGCCCGTGCAAGGAGGTAGCCATGCAGCTGCTCGACTTCGTTTTCGGTCAGGCTTGGATACCTCTTGCGCGCGGTTTCGCTCATGACGGGTAGATCCCTTCCGCCGATCGCCTTGCCCGTTCGCAGCAAGATGCTGAAATCGCTGGCCGAGTATCCAGCCGTTACAAGAAGGTTCGGCGCCTTGAGCGCGCCATGACTGCCATTCAGGTCCGCGCCGTGGCATTCCGCACAGGTCGCCTCGGCGAGGCGGCGACCCTCTTCGTGCCCCTCGATCTCGGCAGCTCGCAGCAGAGCGTCTTCGGCAAGTGTGTCCGGCTCGTTGCGAAGCTTGCCCAATGCGATTCCGAGGCGGCCAAGCGGGCCAAGCGAAAAGGGCGGACGATCGCTTCCACGCGGGGACAGCGTGCGCAGATAGGCCAGCAGGTCCGCCGTCTCGCGGTCGGTGAGCAGCCGCAAGCGGGAGGAGGGCATGATGAAGAGCCCCGTGCCATCCGGCCGAAGGCCGTCGCGAAGCGCAGAGGCGAACTGGCTGTCGCTCAGCCGCGGCACGACAGTGGTGAGGTTCGAAGCATACAGGGTCGCCACCCCTTCCTGCGAGAACATCACCTTGCCGGTGAGATCGTCCCCATGGCAGTCGGTGCACCCCAGAACCCGCGCCAGCCGCGCGCCTTCCACCGCGTCCCCCGGCGGATGGGAAAAGCGGGTGGCAGGGACGTAGGTCTTTGCAAGGCGGGCCTCGCTGAGCCCATAGACAGCGGACGAAACGAGCGCGATCAAGGAGGCGAGGCCGATCGCGGTCCAGCCGAAAATCCGGCGCGCCTTCCCCATGTCATTCCCCCAAGCGACTCGAGTGATCGCAGGGTCATTCTACCATGGCGGGGCAGTTTGCCTCAACGGGCCTGCGGCTGTGCTGGCGAGGACTGGCGGAACCGCAAGGCGCCGCGGGGCCAGTCTTACGCCGCCAGCTGGATCGGGACGATCTCGCCTGCGAGATAGAGCTTCTTCGCCTTCGCCCGCGACAGCTTGCCCGAGGACGTGCGCGGCAGGGTTCGCGGCGGCACCAGTTCGACGATGCAGCTCATGCCGGTGACCGAGCGCACCTTGTCGGCGATCTGGTCGCGCAGGCGGATGCGCTCTTCCGGGTCGGAGACCTTGCAGTGCACCAGCACGGCGGGCGCTTCCTCGCCGTTCTCCATCTCGATCGCGAAGGCGGCGATGTCGCCGTGGTTGAAGCCTGGGAGCTGCTCCACCGCCCACTCGATATCCTGCGGCCAGTGGTTCTTGCCGTTGATGATGATCATGTCCTTCGCCCGGCCGACGATGAACAGGTAACCCTTGGCGGTGTAGCCCATGTCTCCGGTGTCGAGCCAGCCGTCGACGAGGCAGTCGCTGGTCGCTTCCTCGTTGCGGAAATAGGAGTGCATCACGCTGGGCCCGCGGCACCACACCTTGCCGATCTGGTGATCGCCGCGGGTCTCGCCATTCTCGCCGCGGATCGCGACCTCCATGTCGGGGAGCGGCTTGCCGCAATTGACGATCGCGCGGTAGCGGGCGGGGCGCGACAGGTCGCGCGGCGCGCCCGAGAGGCGCTCCTCCTCGACCAGTTCGACCCGGATGCCTTCGCCCGGCGGCATCACCGTCACCGCCAGCACCGCCTCGGCAAGCCCGTAGGAGGGGGTGAAGGAGGAAGCCTTGAACCCGGCCGGCGCGAAGGCGTTGACGAAGTTCTGCATGACGTCGGGGCGGATCATGTCCGCGCCGTTGCCCGCCACCCGCCAGCGCGACAGGTCGAAGCGCTCGGCGACATGGCTCTGGCTCGAGATGCGGCGCGCGCAGATGTCGTAGCCGAAGGTCGGGGAATAGGAGAGCGTTTTACCCGGATTGCGGCTGATCATGTCGAGCCACGCCAGCGGGCGGCGCGCGAAGGCATCCGGCTTGATGTAATCGGCCGAGACCTGGTTGGCGATCAGCGACAGGAAGCAGCCGACCAGACCCATGTCGTGATACCACGGCAGCCAGCTGACGCAGCGGTCATTGGTGCCGAGGTCCATCGTCTCGGCATGGCCGTAGAGGTTGTGGAGGAGCGCGCGGTGCGTGACCGCGACGCCGGTCGGGAAGCGGGTCGAGCCGGAGGAATATTGCAGGTAGCAGATATCGTCCGGGCTCGCCTCGGGCAGGGTGCAATCGGGCGCGGGGCGCTGGCCGAAATCCTGCCAGCTCACCGCCTCGCAGCCCTGCCGCGCGGCCGCAGCCCCGGCCATCTCGGCGATCTCGCCCGGGTAGATGAGGATCTTCGGATCCGCGCTCATCAGCTGGATCGCGAGCTGGTCGATATAGTTGTCCTTGCCGCCGAAGGTGGTCGGCAGCGGCAGCGGCACCGGCCAGGCGCCGGCATAGACGCAGGCGCAGAACAGCGCGGCGAAATCGGGGCCGGTCTCGGCGATCAGCGCGACGCGGTCCTCCTTGCCGATCCCGCCCGCGATCAGCCGGCGCGCCATCACCAGCGCATCTTCGCGCATCTCCGCATAGGGATAGACCCGCGCGAGTTCGCCGCGCATGTCGTGGAAGTTGAGCCCCTTCAGGCTCCGCGCGGCGTAGTCGATCGCTTCGTTGAAGGTTGCAAATCGCGCACGGATTCGTGGCAGGTCGCAATCATTCGGCGTCGGCGTCAGGGCGGCGTCGGTCATATTTATCAGCGATACCCGTAAGTTGCGGCGCGGTTCATGGTGCTGGCCCCTTCGCGCTCTGGCATAACCCCGTGTCGCCGGGCATAGTCCGGCGGCGTTCTTGTTGCGCATTTGATAAGGAAAGTGGCACGAATAAGGCGAAATGGTTTCAGGTAAAGCGAATTCGTCATCGCCCCGTCGCGAGAAGGGGGAGGATCGCGGCCCCCGCGGGCGGCGCGAGCAGCGGGCCAAGCCCCCGCTGACCGAGCCCAGCCTGCGCGATCTGGCGCTGCATTACGCCGCCCGCTTCGCCTCGACCGCCTCGCGGCTCGAGGCCTATCTCCTGCGCAAGATCAGGGAGCGCGGCCTTGCCGAGGATGAGGGCGGGCAGGCGGTCGAGATCGATGTCCCCGCGCTCGTCGCCCGGCTGGTCGCGCTCGGCTATGTCGATGACGATGCCTATGCCCGGATGCGCGCGCGCGACCTGGGCGCGCGGGGTTATGGGGCGCGGCGGGTGGAGGAGAGCCTGCGCCATGCGGGCGTCGGCGAGGGGCTGCGCCGCCACCACGCGCCGGGCGAGGTCGCAAGCCGCCGCGCGGCGGTTCTGATGGCGCAGAAGCGTCGGTTCGGCCCGTTCGGGTCGCCGGCCGAGGGGCGCGATCCCCTGTCGGAACGCAAGGCCCACGAAAAAGCCGTTGCAGCAATGCTGCGCGCAGGCCACCAGTACGCGCATGTGAAGCACGTCCTCGCCGCGCGCGACCTCGCCGAGGTCGAGGACTGGATCGCCGAGGCGCAAGCGGCCGAAGGGATGGACGACGAATGGTAAGGCATATTCTGGCAGGCGCCACGCTGGCACTCGCACTCGTCGCATGCTCGCCCGGCACGAGTGCGACCGCCTCGGCGCAGGCCCCCGCGAGTGCCGAGGCGGTGCGGCACCCGGTCTCGGGCCTGCGCGTGATCGACCTCGTGGTCGACCGCGGCGGCAAGAAGCTCGCCTTCAAGGTCGAGCTCGCCGACACCCCGGAGGCCCAGGCGAAGGGGCTGATGTTCCGCACCGAGCTCGGCGATTTCGAGGGGATGATCTTCCCCTCCGACGTGCCCGAGGCGCGCGCCTTCTGGATGAAGAACACGCCCCTGTCGCTCGACATCATCTTCATCGGCACCGATGGCCGGGTGCAGAACATCGCGGCCGACACCAAGCCCTATTCGCTCGATTCGGTGAAGTCCGACGGCATCGCCAGCGCCGTGCTGGAACTGCGCGCGGGGCGGGCGAAGGCGCTGGGGATCGTGCCGGGGGATCGGGTGAGCTACACGCTGCCGCAATAGCGCCGGGCCATGACCGCACGCGTGATCGCAGTGGCCCGTGATGCGGGGCATCACTTCTCCAAGGCGGTCGTGCCCGAGATCGAGGTCGTTGCGGACCTCGGGGTCGCAGGTGATGCGCACAGCGGCATCACCGTGAAGCACCGCTCGCGGGTGAGGGCCGATCCCTCGCAGCCCAATCTGCGACAGGTGCACCTGATCCACGCCGAGCTGTTCGAGGAGCTCGGCGCAAAAGGCTTCGGCGTGAAGCCGGGCGATCTGGGCGAGAACATCACCACCTGCGGGATCGATCTGCTCGGCCTGCCGCGCGGCACGATCCTGCGCATCGGCGAGACGGTGCGCCTGAAGGTCACTGGCCTGCGCAACCCCTGTGCCCAGATCGACGCCTTTCAGCGCGGGCTGCTCGCGGCAGTATTGGACAAGCGCGCGGACGGCACGCTCATCCGAAAGTCGGGCATCATGACAATCGTGCTCGCAGGCGGCGCGGTGCGTCGCGGCGATGGGATTGCGGTGGAACTGCCTGCCCCGCCGTTCCTGCCGCTCGAGCGGGTCTGATCCGGATTCGCTTTCCAGTGGCCATCTTCCACCTTGGCGCTCCCCGCCAATTCGGCTAGGCGCAGCCCCCATGGGTATCCTCGCAAAGATTTTCACCTGGTGGGACGGTGCCACCATCGGCACGCACCTGTGGGCCAGCCGCGCCAAGGGCGAGCATGTCGGCACCGACGCGGCAGGCAACAAGTATTACCGCGCGCGGCCGAAAGCTGCCGCCGCCAATGACGGCTCCTACACCAGCCGCGAGAAGCGCTGGGTGATCTACAACGGCGCCAATGATGCGAGCCGCGTGCCGTCCGAATGGCACGGCTGGCTCCACGGCACCTATGACGAGGTGCCCGAGAGCCACCTGCCGCCGCCGCGCGTGTGGGAGGTGGACTACACCCCCAATGCCACCGGCACGGCGGCCGCCTATCGCCCGCAGGGCTCGCTCGAGCGCGGCGGCGTGCGTGCGCGGGCGGTCGGCGATTACGAGGCGTGGACCCCGGGCGGCGCGGACAGCTGAGGCGCTTGCGCGTGAAGGCTCTCCGCCTCGGCATCACTCTGGCGCTCCTGCCGGTGCTGGGTGCCTGCGACTACTTCGCACCGTCTTCGGGCGAGGCGGTGCGAAGTAGTCGCAGGCACCCAGCACCGGCAGGAG
>NZ_LSJS01000195.1 GCF_001557325.1 Erythrobacter donghaensis | reverse complement strand
ATCGGGCAATTGCAGCAGCTCGATGCCTATTACCGCCTCAACAAGGCGAAGACCTTCGCCGAGTGGGAAGGCCAGCTCTCGCGCCTCGCGATCCCCTCGACCAACTTCATCTATGCGGACAAGAGCGGCACCATCGCCTATGTCTACAACGCCGCGATCCCCAACCGCCCGGCGGATGTGAAGGCCGACTGGCGCTCGGTGCTCCCCGGCAACCGCTCGGATCTGATCTGGCAGGGCGCGGTCGATTACAAGGCCCTGCCGCGCATCGTGAACCCGGCGAGCGGTTGGCTCTACAATTCGAACAACACCCCCTTCACCGCCGCGGGCAGCGGGAGCGATCTCGACCCCGAGGCCTTCGCGCCAAGGCTCGGAATCGAACTCAAGCAGACCAACCGCTCGCGCCGCGCCTACAAGCTGCTTTCCGAGGCGGGCGTGCTCGACCGCGCAACGCTCGAGGCGATCAAGTACGACACCGGCTACGAGCGCGACGGCTATGTCGCGCGGCTGTTCGAGGCGCTGGAAGCAATGCCCGCCAAGGGCGAGCTGGCGAGGGCGCGCGATCTGCTGCTGTCGTGGGACTTCACCTCCGACGGGCAAGGCGCGGCCGATGCCATCGCGATGCTGCTGATCCGCGACTTCATGGCCGCCGATTACAACAACAAGCCCTTCCCCGACGTGGCCGAGAAGCTCAAGGCGGCGGCCGATCACCTGACGACGCATTTCGGCCGGCTCGACCCGCCGCTGGGGGATCTCGTGCGCCTCAGGCAAGGCACGCGCGACCTGCCGGTCGATGGCGGCTCCGACACCTTGCGCGCCGCGACCACCTGGGATGTGGCCGATGACGGGCGACTGAGCCTCAAGCACGGCGACAGCTTCATCATGTGGATCGAATGGCAGCCGGGCCAGAAGGTTAGCTCGCGTTCGGTGCAACCCTTCGGCGCGGCGAGCACGCGGCCCGAAAGCCCGCATTACACCGACCAGATGGCACTGTTCGTCGAACACAGGCTGAAGCCCGTCTATTTCTGGCGCGATGATCTGCTGGCGAGCGTCGCCAGCCGGCGCCATACGATCAAGACCGTCACCAACGCGCGCTGACCTGCGCCTGCCCAGCCCCAAGCGATCCCCTCACCGGAGCCCATGACCATGACCCATCGTCTCGCTGCCGCCAGCCTCTCGGCGCTCGCCCTTGCGCTCGCCGCGCCCTTCTCGCCCTCGCTGGCCGAGAGCGCGGCACCCCAGCCCGCGCCCGCTCCGGCGGCGGCCCCCGCCGCCCCGCAACCGGCCGCCGACCTGCCGACGCTGGTGAGCCAGGTGAAGATTCCCTACGAGCAGTTCCAGCTCGAGAACGGCCTCACCGTGATCGTCCACGAGGACCGCAAGAGCCCGATCGTCGGCGTCACCGTCTATTACCGCGTCGGCAGCAAGAGCGAGCCGCGCGGGCGCACCGGCTTTGCCCACCTGTTCGAACACCTGATGTTCGGCGGATCGGAGAACGTCGAGAATTTCGACATCCCGCTCGAGGCGGCAGGCTCGACCAGCACCAACGGCTCGACCTGGTATGACCGCACCAACTATGTCGAGACCGTGCCCACCGGCGCGCTCGACCTCGCGCTGTTCATGGAGAGCGACCGCATGGGCTATCTGCTCGGCGCGGTCACCCAGGACAAGCTCGACAAGCAGCGCGGGGTTGTCCAGAACGAGAAGCGGCAGGGCGACAACGCGCCCTACGGCCTCGTGCGCTACCTGATCGCCGATGGCCTGCTGCCGGTCGGCCACCCCTACCGCCATTCGACCATCGGCTCGCTCGCGGATCTCGACGCGGCGAGCCTGACCGACGTGCGCAAGTGGTTCACCGACAATTACGGCCCCAACAACGTGGTGCTGGTGCTGGCAGGCGACATCGACGCCAAGACCGCCCGCCCGATGGTGGAGCGCTGGTTCGGCGCGATCCCGCGCGGGCCCGAGGTGGTCAAGACCAAGGCCGAACCGGTGACGCTGGCGGCGGACAAGCGCGAGACCATCACCGATCAGGTGCCGGTCACCCGCATCATGCGCAACTGGACCGGCCCTGCGATCAACCATCCCGACGCCGTGCCGCTTGCGGCCGGGCTGTCGGTTCTCGGCGGCCTCGCTTCCTCGCGGCTCGACAATGCGCTGGTGCGCGGCGATCAGGTCGCGGTCTCGGTCAGCGCCTTTGCCCAGCAGCACGAGCAGCTGAGCTTCCTGCAGGCGCAGATGGATGTGAAGCCCGGGGTCGACCCGGCGGTGGCCGAGGCCAAGTTCAACGCGATCATCGACGAACTGGTCGCGCGCGGGCCGACACAGGACGAGCTGACCCGCGCCGCGACCCAGATCGTGTCGGGCCAGATCGACGCGCTCGAACAGGTCGGCGGCTTCGGCGGCAAGGGCACGACTCTCGCCGAAGGCCTGCTCTACAGCGGCGATCCGGGCTTCTACCGCAAGCAGCTGGATGAAGTCGCGCGCCTCACGCCCGCGCAGGTGCAGGCGGCGCTGAAGCGCTGGCTCGGCCGACCTGCCTACACCCTCGTCATCGAGCCGGGGGCACGCAAGCTCGACGGCGCGACCATGGGCGGCTGGGGTGACGAGGCCACCGCCGCCCCGATCACGCCCGATCCCAAGACGCCGATAGAGATCGCCCGCACCGCTCCGCCGCGCGAGGCTCCCGCGGTGGCACCGGTGGGCGCGCTGACCTTCCCGGCGGTCGAGACCGCGCGGCTTTCGAACGGCATGGAGGTCTCGCTCGCGCGGCGCACGGCGATCCCCAAGGTGTCGATGGCGATCACCTTCGATGCCGGCACCGCCGCCGACGGCCCGGGCAAGGCCGGCACCCAGTCGCTGATGATGGGCCTGCTCGACGAGGGCACCCTCACCCTCACCGCCGAGCAGATCGCGATCGAGCAGGAGCGCCTCGGTGCGACGATCTCCGCCGGCACCGGCACCGATACCAGCAGCGTCCAGCTGACCGCGCTGACCGCCAACCTCGCGCCCTCGCTCGCGCTGATGGCCGATATCGTGCGCAATCCCGCCTTCAAGCCCGAGGATGTCGCACGGGTGAAGGATCAGCAACTCGCCGGGATCGCGCAGGAGCGGGCCAATCCCTTCGGCCTTGCCCAGCGCGCGATCGGGCCGATCCTGTTCGGCCCCGACCACCCCTATGGCAATGTCGGCGCGCGCGGCCTGCCCGAGGTCGTCGCCGCGCTCGATCCGGCGGCCCTCAGGGCCGAGCATGCCCGCTGGCTGCGTCCGGACAATGCCCGCATCACCGTGGTCGGCGACATCACCATGCCCGATCTTCTCGCCGCACTGGAGAAGTCCTTCGGCGACTGGAAGGCGCCCGCCGGGGCCAAGGGGGCCAAGAACCTCGATGCCGCCGTGCCGCCGGCGCGTTCGCGGCTGGTGGTGATCGACCGCCCCAACAGCCCGCAGAGCGTGCTGCTGGCCGCCCGCGTGTTGCCGATCCGCGGCAATCAGGGCGGGATGG
The DNA here is from genome assembly GCF_001557325.1 of Erythrobacter donghaensis. Taxonomy (GTDB): domain Bacteria; phylum Pseudomonadota; class Alphaproteobacteria; order Sphingomonadales; family Sphingomonadaceae; genus Erythrobacter; species Erythrobacter donghaensis_B. Next base: position 8,710 of record NZ_LSJS01000195.1, on the reverse strand, counting down.
AAGCGCTTGACCTTGCCAACGAGGTGATCGGCGACGGCTTCCTGTCGCGCCTCAACATGGACCTGCGCGAGGACAAGGGCTGGACCTACGGCATCCGCAGCGGCCTGACCGGCGGCGTGGGGCCGCGCGCCTTTACCGTCTTCAGCCCGGTGCAGTCGGATCGCACCGCGGATTCGATCAAGGCGATCCTCGGCAACCTTGCCGCCTTCCCCGCCAGCAAGGGTGTCGACGAGACCGAGCTCCAGCGCGTGACCGAGGGCAATGTCCGCGGCCTGCCCAACCGCTTCGAGACCAATGCCCAGGTGCTCGGTGCGGTGCTCGGCAACCAGCTGCTCGGCCGCCCGAGCGATTACCAGACCAGGCTGCCCGCCATTTACCGCGCGATCGACGCGAACAAGATCGACGCCGCCGCGCGGCAGTATCTCGGCAGCGAGGACCTCGTGATCGTGGTCGTGGGCGACCGCAAGCAGATCGACGCCCAGATCGAGAGCCTCGGCATGCCGGTCGAATATCTCGCGGCCGACAAGCTCTGAGGACAAACGGAAAGACGTCGGCGCGCGGCAGCCTGAAACCGGTTGAAGCGCGCTGACATCGGTGTAAATAGCGCGAAGCTCACACCCCGGGTCACCATGGTCCGGACCACAAGGAGGAGATGGATCATGTCCGTTGCAGGTACCTACAAGACCACCGTCAAGAGCCCGATGGGCGACCAGTCCGGCACCCTCACCGTCGTTCCCGATGGCGACACCTTCTCGGGCTCGCTGGTCGGCAGCCTCGGCTCGATGGACATCAATGGCGGCACGATCGAGGGCAACACGATCAAGTGGAAGATGAACATGGTCGTCCCCATGCCGATGACGCTCGATTGCGAAGCGACCATCGACGGCGACACCCTGACCGGCTCGGTCAACGCCGGCGCTTTCGGCGCGATGCCGCTGTCGGGCACCCGCGAGAGCTGATCGGCTTCCGCCACAGGTTTTCGAAGGCCGCCGGGGTTTGCGCCCCGGCGGCTTTTTCGTGTCCGCGCGCCCCGGCACCCATCCGACCAAGGTCTAGCTATTCCGGCGCCCCCGAAAGCGCGACTGTGCAATCCTCGACAGGAGCGGCGTCACAGGGCCGGTCAGGGGATCGAGCGCACAAGCGGGAGAGCGACAATGGCAACGACATATGACGGCGCGCTGCCCAAGCACCACGAGGCCACGGGGACCGAAAAGCGCGTCATCCTCGCCTCGTCGCTGGGCACAGTTTTCGAATGGTACGACTTCTACCTCTACGGCCTCCTGGCCACGATCATCTCGGCACAGTTCTTCTCCGGGGTGAACGAGACCACCGGCTTCATCTTCGCGCTGGCGGCCTTTGCTGCCGGATTCGCGGTCCGGCCCTTCGGCGCGCTGGTGTTCGGGCGGCTGGGCGACCTTGTCGGGCGCAAATACACCTTCCTCGTGACGATGGGCCTGATGGGCCTCTCGACCTTCACCGTCGGCGTGCTGCCTTCCTATGCCAGCATCGGCGTGACTGCGCCGATCATGCTGGTCGCGCTGCGACTGCTCCAGGGCCTCGCGCTGGGCGGCGAATACGGGGGCGCTGCGACCTATGTCGCCGAGCACGCGCCCAACAACAAGCGCGGGCTCTATACCAGCTTCATCCAGACCACCGCGACGCTCGGCCTGTTCGCGGCGCTGCTGGTGGTGATCGGCACCCGCACCCTGATCGGCGAGGACGCCTTCAAGGATTGGGGCTGGCGCGTGCCGTTCCTCGTCTCGGCGGTGCTGCTCGGCGTTTCGCTGTGGATCCGCATGCAGCTGCAGGAAAGCCCCGTGTTCCAGAAGATGAAGGAGGAAGGCACCAATTCCAAGGCGCCGATCTCGGAGGCCTTCGGCACCTGGAAGAATGCCCGCTGGGCGCTGATCGCGCTGCTCGGCGCGGTCGCGGGGCAGGCGGTGGTGTGGTACACCGGCCAGTTCTACGCCTTGTTCTTCCTCGAGAAGATGCTGCTGGTCGATGGTGCGACCACCAACATCCTGATCGCGGTCGCGCTCGCCATCGGCACGCCGTTCTTCGTCTTCTTCGGCTGGCTGTCGGACAAGATCGGGCGCAAGAAGATCATTCTTGCGGGCTGCGCGCTGGCGGCGGTGACCTATTTCCCCGCCTTCCACCTCCTGGCCGAGGCCGCCAACCCCGCGCTCGCCCGGGCGCAGGCCGCAGCCCCCGTCAGCGTTGTCGTCAACAACGACGAGTGCTCGGTCCAGTTCGACCCGATCGGCAAGAACAAGTTCGACTCCAGAAGCTGCGACATCGCCAAGTCGTTCCTCGCCAAGAGCGCGGTGAGCTACAGCAACGTCGAAGCCGAGGCGGGCGCGATCGCGCAGGTCAAGGTCGGCAGTGCCACCTTCACCGCCCCCGATCCGGCCAAGGTCACGGGCGATGAGCGCAAGGCCGCGATCGACGCCTTCCAGAAAGAGGTGAAGGCCGCGCTCGCCGCAGCCGGCTACCCCGCCAAGGCCGATCCCGACGCGATGAACACGGGCCTGGTGGTCGCGGTGCTGACCTATCTCGTGCTGCTGGTGACCATGGTCTATGGCCCCATCGCTGCGCTGCTGGTGGAGCTGTTCCCCACCCGCATCCGCTACACCGCGATGAGCCTGCCCTACCACATCGGCAACGGCTGGTTCGGCGGGTTCCTGCCCACCACCGCCTTCGCGATGGTCGCTGCCACGGGGGATATCTACTACGGGCTGTGGTACCCGATCGGGATCTGCGTGCTGACCGTGGTGGCGGGGCTCATGTTCCTCCCCGAAACCTTCAAGCGCAACATCGACGACTGACCCACCCCCCAAGGGTCGCAAGGAGGGGCGGCGTCCGCAGGGGCGCCGCCCCTTTGCTTGTGGGCGTGGTTGCGGTAGCTTCCCGCCCGAGGGAGAGAATGGGGTCATGATGCTGGGTGCGGCGCTGGCAGCCGCCACGCTTTATCTTGGAGGGCTGTTCTGGCTCGCCGCATGGCGGGACCGCCAAGGCGCGGGCGACGGCTGGCTCCAGCGCCGTGCGGGCACGATCTACGGCCTCAGCCTTGCGGTCTATTGTTCGAGCTGGACCTTCTTCGGCGGCGTGGGCACCGCCGCCACCGCGGGGCTGGACTATCTCGCGATCTACCTCGGCCCGATCCTGGTCTTCACCCTCGGCTTCGGGCTGGTCAAAAAGATCCTCGCGCAGGCCAAGGCGCAGCATTCGACCTCGATCGCCGACTTCCTCTCGGCCCGCTACGGCAAGAGCGCCAGCCTCGCCGCGCTGGTCACCGTGATCGCCAGTGCGGGCACGCTGCCCTACATGGCGCTCCAGCTGGAATCGGTCGGCAACACCCTGCTGCTGATGGCCCCCGACCTGCGCGCGCAGGTGGCAGCGGACGAGCTGGTGCTGATCGTCGCGGCGCTGATGGGGCTGTTCGCGATCCTGTTCGGCTCGCGCCGCGCCGACCGGCCGGGCGAGAACGCGGGGCTGGTGCTCACCATCGCGCTGGAGGCGGTGGTCAAGCTCGCCGCGCTGCTGGCGGTGGCGGCGCTGGCGGTCTGGTGGCTGGTCACCAGCGGCGGCGCTCCGCTCCCGGCGCGTCCGGTGCTGCTGACCCCGGGCCAGCTCGACGCGCGCTTTGCCGTCCTCACGGGGATCGCGGCCGCCGCGATTCTGTGCCTGCCGCGCCAGTTCCACATGACTTTCATCGAGGCCCCGGGCGAGCGCGCCACCCCGGCAATGCGCTGGGTGCTGCCCGCCTATCTCGCGCTGACCGCGGCGGTGATCGTGCCGATCGTTCTCGCCGGGCTCGCGCTGCTGCCGGCGGGGACCGATCCCGACACCATCGTGCTCGCCCTCCCCCTTGCGCGCGAGGCGCCGTGGCTGGCGATGCTGGTGTTCCTCGGCGGGTTTTCGGCGGCGACCGGCATGATCGTGGTCGCCTGCGTGGCGCTTTCGATCATGATCACCAACGACCTCGTCGCCCCGCTGCTGCTGCGCCGCGCGCTCGCCGGGCGGGGCGATCGCAGCCGCATCGCGGGGCGGCTGCTGCTGATCCGCCGGGTGGTGATCGCCGCGGTGCTCGCGGCAGCCTACGCCTTCTACCGCGGCTTTGCCGGGATTACCGACCTTGCCGGCATGGGCACCCTGGCCTTCGCCGCCGCTGCGCAGTTCGCGCCCGGGCTTGTGCTGGGCATGGCGAGCCAGCACGGCAACCGGGCGGGGATGCTGACGGGCCTTGCGACCGGCTTTGCCCTCTGGCTCGCGCTGCTCATCTGGCCCGCGGCGAGCGACACCGCGCCCGCTTTCAGCATCCATCCCGATCCGCTGGTTTCGGGCGTGGTGCTGAGCCTCGGGGTCAACACCGCGCTCTACTGGCTGGTGTCGGCGATTGCGCGCCCCTCGCTGCTCGACCAGGCGCAGGCGGCGGCCTTCGTCGGCACCCCGATGCCGGGCGAGCTCCCCCGCCACGCCACCGCCAAGCGGCTGGGCGACGTCCGCGCGCTGCTCGCCCAGTTCGTCGGGCGCGAGCGCGCCGATGCGGCGCTTGCCCCCTTGCAGATGAAGAACGGCGATCCGGCGGGCGCGGCGGTGCTCGAGCTGGCCGAGCGGGTGATCTCGGGCGTGATCGGCACGTCGTCGGCGCGCATGCTGGTGGGATCATGGGCGGGCGGCGATCCGATCCCGCTGCCCGAAGTCGTCGCGATGTTCGACGAGACCCAGCGCCGCCTCAGCTTCTCGGCCGAACTGCTCCAGACCGCGATCGAGAGCATCGACCAGGGCGTCGCGCTGGTCGATGGCGAGATGCGGCTGTTGGCGTGGAACAGCCGCTACCAGCAGCTGTTCGACCTGCCCGATCGCCTCGTCACGGTCGGCACGCCGATTGCCGATCTGATCCGCTTCAACCTTGCGCGCGGCAACCTCAGCGAGGCCGAGATCGACGAGCAGGTCGAGCGCCGCCTCGCCTATATGCGTGCGGGGACGGAGCACCGGATCGAGCGGGTGCAGCACGATGGCCGCGTGCTCCGGATCGTCGGCGCGCCGACGCCCGGCGGCGGCTACACCACCTCCTACACCGACATCACCCTCGACCGTCGGGCCGAGCAGGCGCTGGAGGAGAAGGTCGCCGAGCGCACCCGCCAGCTCTCCGAGGCCAATGCACTGCTGGCGCAGGCGACCCAGTCCAAGACCCGCTTCCTCGCCGCTGCCAGCCACGACCTGATCCAGCCCTTGAACGCGGCACGCCTGTTCGCCTCTGCCCTGGGCGAGGAGGTCAGCGGGCAGACGGCGCTCGAACGGCTGGTGGCCGATCTCGACGGCTCGATCGTCGCCGCCGACCGCCTGATCCGTGTGCTGCTCGAAATCTCCAAGCTCGACAGCGGCGGGGTGGTGCCCGCGCCCGAACCTGTCGCGCTCGACCAGCTGTTCGAGGACGTGGCGCGCGAATTCACGCTGCAGGCGCAGGCCAAGGGGCTGAGGCTGAGGCGCGCCGCTACGCGCGTCTGGGTGATGGCCGACCGCGCGCTGCTCACCGCCGTGCTGCGCAACCTCCTCAGCAACGCGGTGCGCTACACCACCACCGGCGGCGTGCTGATCGGAGTGCGGCGGCGCGGAGACCAAGCGGTGATCTGCATTCACGACACCGGCCGCGGGATCGCCCCTGAGGACATCGAGCGGATCTTCGGCGAGTTCGAACGCGGCGCATCGACCGACCGCGAGGGGCTCGGCCTCGGCCTCGCCATCGTCCGGCGTGCGGCGCGGTTGCTGGACGTGGAGGTGGAGACCACCTCGCGCCCCGGCCGCGGCAGCCGCTTTGCGATTCCCATGCCGGTGCTGCGGCGGGAGGCGACGCCCGTCGCCCGCATGGTGCCGGCGCGCCCCTCTGCCGGACTGGGCCATGCGCGGGTGCTGGTGGTCGACAACGATCCCGCCGCCCTCGCTGCGACCGCCGCGCTGCTCGCCCGCTGGGGATTGCAGGTCATGACCGCCGCCAGCCTCGCCGAGGCGCTCGTCGCCGTGCCGCAAGCCCCCGACCTCGCGATCATGGACTACCGGCTCGATGATGAAGAGCGCGGCGATGCGGCCTTTGCCGCGCTGTGCGAGGCTTGGGGCACGCGCTGCCCGGCGATCCTGCTCACCGCCGAAGCCTCGGAGGAGACGCAGGCCGCCGCCGCGCGGATGGGCGCCAACCGCCTGCTCAAGCCCGCCCCGCCCGCTGCCCTGCGCGCGCTTATCGCGACCGCCTTGGCGCAGGGCCGCGCGGCCGCCGATCAGGCCCTCGCCGGATCCGCCACCGGCTGATCGACGTCGAGCTTGGCCGCGAGCAGCACCGCCTGCGTCCGGCTGCCGACGCCGAGTTTCCGGAGGATCGCAGTGATATGCGCCTTCACCGTCGCCTCGGAGATCGCGAGTTCATAGGCGATCTGCTTGTTGAGCAAGCCTTGCCTGATGCCCGCGAGGATGCGCCGCTGGGCGGGTGTCAGGCTGGCGATGCGGGCGAGATCGTCGTCCGCGCCGGCCTCGCCTTCAGGAAACCACGCGTCGCCATCACGCACCGCGGCCAGCCCCTCGCGCATCGCCTCGAGGCTTGCCGACTTGGGGATGAACCCCGCCGCGCCCAGCTGCGCAGCGGCAGCGGCAACGCGCGGCTCCTCGGAGGCCGAGACGATCACGATGGGGAGCGCGGGGTAATCCTGCCGCAGGTCCATCAGCACCGACAGCCCTGAGGAATCGGCCATGTGCAGATCGAGCAGCAGCGCCTCGGCTGCGCCTTCGGCGAGCGCGTTGCGCGCTTCTGCGGCGCTGCTGGCCTCGATGATGGTGCCGTCTTCCCACACCTTGCCGACCGCATGCGCGAGCGCGCTGCGGAACAGCGGGTGATCATCGGCGATGACGATGCGCCCCCCCATCGGCCTAGCGGTTCTGCCTGCCCTCGATCAGCCGCTCGACCAGCGAGGGGTCGGCGAGGGTCGAGGTATCGCCCAGCGATCCGAATTCGTTCTCGGCGATCTTGCGCAGGATGCGGCGCATGATCTTGCCCGAGCGGGTCTTGGGCAGCCCGTCGGTGAAGTGGATCACATCGGGCGTGGCGATCGGGCCGATTTCCTTGCGCACGTGGGCCTTCAGCTCCGCCAGCAAGGCGTCGGTGCCCTCCTCGCCCGCATTCAGCGTGACGTAGCAATAGATGCCCTGCCCCTTGATATCATGCGGATATCCGACCACCGCAGCCTCGGCTACGAGGGCGTGGAGCACCAGCGCGCTCTCGACCTCGGCGGTGCCCATGCGGTGGCCCGAGACGTTGATGACGTCGTCGACGCGGCCGGTGATCCAGTAGTAGCCATCCTCGTCGCGTTTGCAGCCGTCGCCGGTGAAGTACTTGCCGGCATAGGTGCTGAAATAGGTCTGCACGAAGCGATCATGGTCGCCATAGACGGTGCGCGCCTGCCCGGGCCAGGAGTGGGTGATGCACAGGTTGCCCTCGTTCGCGCCCTCGAGCACCTGCCCCTCGTTGTCGACCAGCTGCGGGCGGATGCCGAAGAACGGGAGCCCCGCGCTCCCCGGCTTCATGTCGTGCGCGCCGGGCAGCGTGGTGATCATGCAGCCGCCGGTTTCGGTCTGCCACCAGGTGTCGATCACCGGGCAGCGACCCTCGCCCACCACGTCGAAATACCAGCGCCACGCCTCGGGATTGATCGGCTCGCCGACGCTGCCGAGCAGGCGCAGCGAGGCGCGCGAGCGGCTGGTGACGTGGTGGTCGCCCTCGCGCATCAGCGCGCGGATCGCGGTGGGGGCGGTGTAGATGATGTTGACCTGGTGCTTGTCGACCACGTCCCAGAACCGCCCGTGATCGGGGTAGTTGGGCACGCCTTCGAACACCACTGCGGTCGCGGCGTTCATCAGCGGGCCGTAGACGACGTAGGAGTGCCCCGTCACCCAGCCGATATCGGCGGTGCACCAGAACACCTCGCCCGGCTGGTAATCGAAGATGTAGTGAAAGGTCGTCGCGGTCCACACGCCGTAGCCGCCGGTGGTGTGGAGCACGCCCTTGGGCTCGCCGGTCGATCCCGAGGTGTAGAGGATGAACAGCGGGTCTTCCGCGCCCATGATCTCGCAGGGGCAATCCTCTTCGCTGGCGAGATCGGCGAGCCAGTGGTCGCGGCCCTCCACCATCGCCACCGCGCCGCCGGTGTGCGGGATCACCAGCACACCCGCGACGTGCGTGGCATGGGCGGTGAGGTTCAGTGCCGCATCGACATTGGCCTTCAGCGGAACGTGCTTGCCGCCGCGCAGGCCCTCGTCGGCGGTGATGACGAAGCGGCTGCCGCAATCCTCGATCCGCCCCGCGAGCGCCTCGGGCGAGAAGCCGCCGAACACCACCGAATGCACCGCGCCGAGGCGGGCACAGGCGAGCATCGCGACCACCCCCTCAAGGATCATCGGCATGTAGATCGTCACCCGCTCCCCGCGCGTGACACCGAGCTTCTTCAGTGCGTTGGCCATCCGCACCACCTCGGCTTGGAGCTCGCCATAGGTGAGGCTGCGCGACGGCGTGGCCGGATCGTCGGGCTCGAAGATCAGCGCCGTGCGCTCGGCGTGCTCGGCAAGGTGCCGGTCGACCGCGTTGTGGCACAGGTTGAGCTGGCCATCCTCGAACCACTTGATCGCGACCGGATCATAGGCCCAGTCCCCGCCGATGGTGGGCGCC
>NZ_LSJS01000194.1 GCF_001557325.1 Erythrobacter donghaensis | reverse complement strand
GGGCGCTCGCCGCTGTCGCGGCTTCGCGGTGTGTCGTCCCGCGCTCCAAGCCGCTGCCGCTTGCGGGGGTGGAGGCGGTGTTGTCGGGCAAGCCGGTGAGCCTCACCGCCTTCCACAGCCGCACGCTCGAACGCTGGGTGCGCGAGACCATCGCGCGTGAGCGGATCGAGGCGATCGTCGTCTTCTCGGGGCAGATGGGGCAGTATGTGCCCGAAGACTTTGCCGGGCCGGTGGTGATCGACCTGTGCGATGTCGACAGCGCGAAGTTCGAATCCTACGCCGCCGAGGGCGAGCGCAAGTGGCTCTACGGGCGCGAGGCGCGATTGCTGGCGCGCGAGGAGGAGCGGCTCGGGCGGCGCGCCGATGCGACCATCCTGATCTCCGAGGCGGAAGCCGCGCTCTATCGCAGCCGGCTGAGCGCGCCGGGCATCGCCCAAGTCCGGGTGATGGGCAACGGGATCGACGCGGGCTTCTTCGACCCGGCGCTGGTTGCCCGGCACCCCGAACTCGCAGGGACTGCAGGGCCGCATTTCGTCTTCACCGGGCAGATGGACTATCGCCCCAACGAACAGGCCGCGCTGTGGGTGATCGAGGCGCTGCTGCCGCGCCTGCGCGCGCGCCATCCCGGGGCATGCTTCCATGTCGTCGGGCGCAACCCGACCCGTTCGCTGATGGCCGAGGACGGCGCGCCGGGCGTTCGGATATGGGGTGCGGTGCCCGACGTGCGCCCCTTCATCGCCGCCGCCGACGCCGTCCTCGCCCCGCTGCTGATCGCGCGCGGGGTGCAGAACAAGGTGCTCGAGGCGATGGCAATGGCGCGCCCCGTGGTGCTCACCCCCGACGCCGCAACCGGGATCGCTGCCGAGGATGGGGAGCACTGGCTGGTCTCGCCGCCCGATCCCGCGGTGATGGCCGCACACATCGCCGACCTGCTCGCCAATCCCGCCGCTGCCGCCCGCATCGGCGCCGCTGCCCGCGACTTCGTGCTGCATCGCCACGGGTGGGATGCGATGCTCGCCCCGCTCGGGGGTCTCGTCGGCAGACGCGGGGAGGGCCGCCGCCATGCCGCCTGAGGCCGCCGCGTTCCCCACCCCGCGCGAGCGGCTGCGCCTGCCGGCCGCCTGGCGCGCGCCGCTCGCGGCGCTGGCGGCGGCGGGGCTCGCACTGGTGCTCGCGTGCCTCGGTGCATGGCAGGCCATGGCGCACCAGTGGTGGAACATCGACACCTACAACCACCTGCTGCTCGTCCCCCTGATCACCGCCTGGCTGGTGGCATTGAAGGAGGAGGAGCTGGCCCGTCTCAGGCCGCAGCCTTTCCTGCCCGGTCTGCTTGGCGTTGCGGCAGGCCTTGCCCTATGGCGGGTGGGCGAGGGGGCTGGCATCAATCTGGTCGCGCAAGCGGGTGCGGTGGGAGCTTTGCAGGCGGCGGCGGTGACCGTGATCGGCCTGCGCGCCAGCATCGTCCTTGCGCTGCCCATCGCCTTTGCCGCCTTCCTGGTGCCCTTCGGCGACGAGATCATCGCGCCGCTGCAAGCGATCACCGCCGAGATCGCCATCGCGCTCACCCGTGCGAGCGGCATTCCCGCCCGGATCGAGGGAATCCATATCGACACCCCCGCAGGCCTCTTCATCGTCGCCGAGGCGTGTTCGGGGGTGAAATTCCTGATCGCGATGGTGACGCTGGGCGTGCTGGTCTGCGCCACGCGCTTCACCCGCTGGCGGACGCGCGCCGGTTTCATGGCGGCCTGCGTCATCGTCCCGATCCTTGCCAACGGCGTGCGTGCCTGGGCGACGATCTATGTCGCGCAATATGTCGGCGCCGAGAAGGCGACCGGCTTCGACCATATCGTCTATGGCTGGGTGTTCTTCGCAATCGTCATCGCGGTGCTGCTCGGCGCGGCGTGGCGCTTCGTCGAGCGCGAGCCGGAGGAATATGGCTGGACGCTTGCCGAAATCGAGCGCTGGGGCTGGGTGCGCCGCTTGGAGGTCTCCGGATTTGCGCCGGGGAGCGCCGCTGCCGCGATCATCGCCTTGGCCGCGATTGCCGCGCTCTCGCTGCTGCTCTAGGCCTCGGACGCATGTGCGGGATTGCCGGGATTTTCCATGCCGAGACGCCCAAGCCGGTCGACCCTGCACGGGTCGTCCGGATGTGCGACGCGCTCGCGCATCGCGGGCCTGACGGGGCAGGGGTGTGGACCGACCACGGCGTCGGCCTCGGCCACCGCCGCCTCTCGATCATCGACGTTGCGGGCTCCCCCCAACCGATGACCGCCGCCGACGGCCGCGCGGTGATCGTCTTCAACGGCGAGATCTACAACTTCCGCGAGCTGCGCCGCGAGCTCGAGCAGGCCGGGTTCACCTTCCGCACCAATGGCGACACCGAGGTCATCCTTGCAGCCTGGCAGAAGTGGGGGCCGGACTGTCTCGCGCGCCTCGACGGGATGTTCGCCTTCGCGATCTTCGATCTGGCGACGCGGCGGCTGTTTCTCGCCCGCGACCGCTTCGGGGTGAAGCCGCTATTTATGGCGCATCTGTCCGACGGCAGCATCGCCTTCGCCTCGGAATTGAAGGGCCTGCTGGCCCACCCGCAGCTGCGCCGCCGGGTCAACCCGCAGGCGATCGAGGCCTTCATGGCGTGGGGCTATGTGCCCGACAGCCACGCGATTCTGGCGAGCGTCGAGAAGCTCCCCGCCGGGCATTTCTGGCTGCTGGAGCAGGGCAAGGCGCCGGGCCGCCCGCAGCGCTGGTGGGATATTTCCTTCACCGAGCGCGAGCGGGGGAGCGAGACCGATCTCTCCGCCCAGCTCGTCCACCTGCTGCGCGAGGGCGTGCGCTCGCGCATGGTCGCCGATGTGCCCTTGGGCGCCTTCCTCTCGGGCGGGGTGGACAGCTCGGGCGTGGTCGCGCTCATGGCCGAGGCGAGCGCCGCGCCGGTGCAGACCTGCTCGATCGGCTTCGATGTCGCGGCCTATGACGAGACCTCCTACGCCCGTCAGGTCGCCGCCAAATTCGGCGCGGACCATCAGGAGCGGATTGTCGCGACCGACGACTTCTCGGCCATCGACAGCCTCGCCGCGTTGTTCGACGAGCCCTTCGCCGATGCCTCCGCGCTCCCCACCTGGCGCGTCTGCCAGCTGGCGCGCGAGCGGGTGACGGTGGCGCTCTCGGGCGACGGAGCGGACGAGGCCTTCGCGGGCTACCGCCGACAGGTGTTCCATCACCACGAGGAGCGGGCGCGCTCCGTTCTGCCTGCCGCCTTGCGCGCACCGCTGTTCGGTGCGCTGGGCCGCGCATGGCCCAAGGCCGACTGGGCCCCGCGCCCCTTGCGCGCCAAGGCGACCCTGCTGGCGCTCGCCGAAAGCGGCGAAGAGGGCTATGCCCGGGGCCTCTCGGTGACCCTGCCCGAGGCGCGCCGGGCACTCTATTCGGAGAGCTTCGCGGCGAGCCTCGAGGGCTTCCGCGCCGAGGACGAGCTGATCGCGCTGATGCGCACGGCACCGGGCCGCAGCGGGCTCGACCGGGCGCAATATGCCGACCTTACCTTCTGGATGCCCGGCGACATCCTCACCAAGGTCGACCGCACCAGCATGGCGGTGAGCCTCGAGGCGAGGGAGCCCTTGCTCGACCATCGTCTCGTCGAATTTGCCGCAAGGCTCCCCGAGGGGATGCGGGTGCGCGGCAGCGTCGGCAAGTATCTGCTCAAGAAGAGCCTCGAACGCTACTTGCCCCACGACATCCTCTACCGCCCCAAGCAGGGCTTCGTCACCCCCATCGCCGAATGGCTGAGGGGGCCGCTCGCCGACGCGTCGCGGGGGATCGCCACGGGGAGCCTCGCGCAGACCGGGTTCTTCCAGCCGCAAGCCATCAAGGCGCTCGCCGAGGCGCATATCGCGGGCCGCGCCGATCACTCGCGCACTCTGTGGCAGCTCCTGATGCTGGAGAAGTCGCTGACCCAGCTGGGGGTGAGCGGCTAGTCTTCCGTCCCGTGACCGAGCGCCATGTAGTCCTCGCTCTGCATCTCGTTCAGCCGGCTCACCGTCCGCTCGAATTCGAACGCTCCATCGCCCGCCCGATAGAGCTCCTCCGGCAGCGCGGCGGCGGTGACGAACAGCTTCACGCGGTGCTCGTAGAGCGCGTCGATCAGCTTGGTGAAGCGGATCACCTCGTTCCTGTTCTCCGGCCCCATCTTGGGGATGCCGACGAGGATCACGGTGTGGAAGGCGCGCGCCACCGCGAGGTAATCCGCCGCGCCCCGGTTCTCGGCGCACAGCTTCTTGAAGCTGAACACGCCCACGCCCTTCAGGCACTTGGGCACATGGAGCTTGCGCCCGCCGCCGAGGTCGAGCTCGCCCGAGGGCACGTGGGCGGCGTCGTCGGGATCGAAATCGGTGAGGCGGAAGAAAGCCTCGCGCACCTGCGCCGTGGCGGCATCGCCCATGGGCGCGTGCCAGGTGTTGAGATCGCCGATGCGGTCGAGCCGGTAATCGGTCGGGCCATTGAGCCCCAGCACATCCATCCGTGCCTCCACGAGATCGATGAAGGGCAGGAACAGCGCGCGGTTGAGGCCGTCCTTGTAGAGATCGCGGGGAGGGCGGTTGGAGGTGGTGACGATCACCGTACCCGCCTCCATCAGCGCGGCAAAGAAGCGGCCCATGATCGCGGCGTCGGCGGTGTTGTTGACCACCATTTCGTCGAAGGCGAGGCACTTGAGTTCCGCCGCCATGCCCTGCGCGACGTGCATCAGCGGGTCGCGCTGTTCGGCCTTGCGCGCCTCGGTGAGGTGCCGGTCGAGTTCGAGCATGAAGGCGTGGAAGTGGACGCGACGCTTCTCGCGCAGGGCCAGCGTGTCGACGAACAGGTCCATCAGCATCGACTTCCCGCGCCCGACGCCGCCCCACAGGTAGACCCCGCGCAGGAGAGCGGCAGGCTTGGCACCGAACAGCCTGCCGAACAGGCCGGGCGATGGGGGTGGGGCCTCGAGCTCGTCCTGCAATCGCGCCAGCCGCTCGGCCGCAGCGCGCTGTTCGGGGTCGGCGCGCAGCTCCCCGCTGGCGATCAGCGCGTCGTAGCGGGCGATGAGGCCGGGCACCGCGTCAGCCCCGCGGCTGCATCTTGCGCACTATCCCCGAAAAGCTCGCGACCGTGTCCTCGCCCTGCACCACCATGCCGCGGATGAAGACCAGCTTGCCGGTCTCGCGCACGATCTCGGTGACGGCGTCGAGCGGCCGCTGCGGGTCACCGCCGCCCACGAATTGCGTCGAGAGCTCGAGCGTCACAGAGGGCCCGGCATTGCCGGTGCCGATCCGGTGCATGGTGACGAACAGCGCGATGTCGATCAGCGCGAGCGTCACCGCGCCGTGGATTACGCCCTGGAGGTTCATGTGCCGCCGCTCGGGGAACATGCGCAGGCGCGCCTTCCCGTCCTCATCGACGCGGGTGATGAGCTTGCCCATCACCGCGCCGTTGAACAGCGTTGCGTCCTTGAGATCCCAGCGGTGCCAGCCGGGGTTGTCCGGGCAGGGCCCGTGCTCGAAAACGTCGTCCTTGAAGCTCACCGGATCAGATCGCCAAACACTCAGATCGCGCGCTCGGCCATCATCTTCTTGGTCTCGGCGATCGCCTTGGCCGGCGAGAGGCCCTTGGGGCACACGTTGGCGCAGTTCATGATGGTGTGGCAGCGATAGAGACGGAACGGGTCTTCCAGATCGTCGAGCCGCTCGCCGGTCATCTCGTCGCGGCTGTCGGCGAGCCAGCGATAGGCCTGGAGCAAGATCGCGGGGCCGAGGAACTTGTCGGAGTTCCACCAGTAGGACGGGCAGGAGGTCGAGCAGCAGGCGCACAGGATGCACTCGTAGAGCCCGTCGAGCTTCTCGCGCTGTTCGGGCGATTGCAGCCGCTCCTTGCCGCTCGGCGTCGGCGAGACGGTCTGGAGCCAGGGGCGGATGCTCGCATACTGGGCGTAGAAGTGCGTGAAGTCCGGCACCAGGTCCTTGATCACGTCCATGTGCGGCAGGGGGGTGATGCGGATCTCGCCCTTCAGGTCCTCGATCGCGGTGGTGCAGGCGAGGCCGTTCTTGCCGTTCATGTTCATCGAGCACGACCCGCAGATCCCCTCGCGGCACGAGCGGCGGAAGGTAAGGGTCGGGTCGATCTCGTTCTTGATCTTGAACAGCGCGTCGAGGACCATCGGCCCGCATTCGTCGAGGTTGATCTCGAACTTGTCATAGCGCGGGTTCTGGCCGGAGTCGGGATCGTAGCGGTAGATCTTGAACGACTTCACCCGGCCGCCCGAGGCCTTGTGGGTCTTGCCGGAGCCACTGATCTTGGAGTTCTTGGGGAGAGTGAAGGTCGCCATTACGTGATCCCGGTTACGCAGTTGCGACCCTACTTAGCGCCATTGCCCGCGCGCGCAAGCGGGGGGTGACTGTCAGTTGTTGCAGGCTTTCGCACAGGGGTTGAGCGCGGCTCAGCACTGCGGTGTTGGAGAAACATGAGGCACTGTAAAGCGGCGAAAATCCCTCCCGCCCCGCGAGGCCCGCCAACAGTGCGAAAAAGGGGCATGAAAAAGGGCGGAACCACAAGGCCCTGGGCGCACTTTATGCCCCATGGACGATGTAGGACAGACCCCAGTTCGCGTGCCGCCCACGGCCTGCGTCTTCGGGGCGAGCGGCGGGATCGGACGGGCGCTGTGCGAGGGCCTCGCGGCCGCCGGATGCGCGCGGATCTATGCCGGATCGCGCAGTGGCGCGGTGCCCGAAGGCTCTGGTTTTGAGGGATTTTCCTTCGATTTGGAAGACGAGGCGAGCATCGCCGCTGCCGCCGCCATGATGCGCGAGACACCTCCCGAATGGGTGATCGTCGCGACGGGCGTGCTGACGCTCCCCGATGGCACCGGCCCTGAGCGATCCTACAAGCGGCTCGAGGCGGACACGATGGCGCAGGTCTTCGCGCTGAACACCATCGGCCCCGCGCTGATCGCCAAGCACATGCTGCCGCTGATGCCGCGGGGGAGCGGCTTCACCTTCGCCGCGCTTTCGGCCCGGGTCGGCTCGATCAGCGACAACCGGCTCGGCGGGTGGCACTCCTATCGCGCCTCCAAAGCCGCGCTCAACATGCTGCTCAGGAACTTCGCGCTGGAGATGGCACGCACCCACCCTGACAGCGTGATCGTCGGTCTGCACCCCGGCACGGTCGATTCCGCGCTCTCTGCGCCGTTCCAGTCGGGGCTCGCCGAGGGGCAGCTGACCGCGCCGCAAGTGGCGGCGGCGAACCTGATCGCGGTGCTCGCGCAACTCGCTCCGGCCCAATCGGGGCGGGTGTTCGATTTCCGGGGCGAGGAAGTCCCCGCCTAGTCGAACAGCCCCACCGCAAGGTGCGCCCACAGCGTCAGGAACATCAGCACCGCCAGCGTCATCGCGCTCACCCGCCAGCGCAGCGCCGTGAGGTAGTTCATCGCACCCTCGAGCGCGGCGCACAGCACCAGCAGCATCAGGCCGGCCACGGCGAAGTCCTCGGGCCCCCAATTGACCTCGCTGGTCACCTGCATCGCCACTGCCGGCAGCGCGAGCAGCAGCGCGGCGGCGATCCACAGTCTGGGGTGGAAGCGGAACGCGGGCCGCTCGGGCGCGCCGGTGCTTGATGTGGTGCTGTTCATGGCGGCGGTCCCTCCCAGAAGCCGGTTTTGCATTTGGGCGATAATGTGCCACGCCTGGGGCGAGCGGAAAAGAGGGGAGCGCGGGATGGGACTGAAAAGCTGGTACGAGGCGAATGTCATGCCGCGCCTCATCACCTGCGCCTGCTCGCAAGGCCAGGTGATGAAGCGGCGCGCGGCGGTGGTGCCGCGCGCGCGGGGCGACGTTTTCGAGCTGGGCGGCGGGGGCGGGATCAACCATCAGTTCTATGATCCGGCCGCGATCACCTCCTATGCCGGGATCGACCCGCACGAAGGCCTGCTCGATGGCGCGCGCGCGGTGGCGCGGGCGAAGGGCTGGGCGGCGGACTTGCGGGCGGGGCGGGGCGAAGCGATCCCCTTTGCCGATGCCAGCTTCGACTGCGTGGTGTGCACCTTCACCTTGTGCTCGGTCGACGAACCCGCGCAGGTGATGCGCGAGATGCGCCGCATCCTGCGCCCCGGCGGCGCGGTGCTGTTCCTCGAGCACGGCCTTGCCCCCGACGCGGGAGTGCGCGCGTGGCAGGGGCGGATCGAGCCGGTCTGGAAGCGCCTCGCGGGCGGGTGTCATCTGACCCGGCCGATCGCAGGGGCGCTTGCGGGCGCGGGCTTCGCGGTGGAGCCGCTGGGGGAGGGCTACACCCCCGGGGCCCCGCGCTTTGCCGGATGGATGGAATGGGGGACGGCGCGGAAGATGGGATGAGGGGGGCGCGACCGCGCGGAGGCTCATCCGGCTGCGACTAGCCAGCAAGCTTGCAAGTCTCGCTCCCCTCCTGCACGCGGGAGGGGCCGGGGTTGGGCCACCTCGAGCTTGAAAAGAAAAGGGCGGGAAAGATCGCTCCTTCCCGCCCTCGATCCTGTGGGATGCCGCCCGGCCTACTCGCCGAAGGTCCGCTGCCACCAGCCGCGGCGCGGCTTGGCTTCGCTTTCGGGAGCGGCTTCGCCAGCGGGGGCTTCCTGCTGGGGAGCACTGTCTTCGGCTGCCGCTTCAGCGGTCTCGGGCGCGTCGTCGGGGCCCGCGATCACCGCCATGTCCTCGGCGACCTGCTGCGATAGGCTCTCGGCCGGGTCGGCGGCGGCGGCCTTCGCCTTGCGCGGGGCGCGCTTGCGCTTGGGCTTCTCGGCCGGTGCCTCTTCCTCCACGCCAGCGGCAGCCTCGGTCGCCTCGGCAGCGAGTTCGGGGGCGAGTTCGGCGGGGACTTCCTCTGCAACCGGCTCCGCCACCTTCTTCTTGCGCGGCGCGCGGACGCGCTTGGGCTTCTCGGCGGCGGCTTCCTCGGCGGCGGTATCCGCTTCGGGGGCGGCGACCGGTGCTTCGGCCTCGGCTTCGGCGGGAGCCTCGGCTTCGGCGTCATCCGCGGTCACGGCCTCGCCGTCCTCGCTTTGCGCTTCGTCGCCGGCTTCGGGCGCATCGCCCTCGCGCCGCTTGCGGCCGCGGCCGCCGCGGCGGCGGCGCTTCTTCGGGCGCGCCTCGCCATCCTCGCCGAATTCGGGTGCGGAGTCTTCGCCGCGATCTGCGTCACCGGCCTCTTCACCGGCCTCGCCATCCCCATCCTCGTCACGCTCGTGGCGCTCGTCACCGGCTTCGCCGTCCTCGCGCTCGCGGTTGCGGTTGCGGCCACCGCGCCGACGCCGGCGCTTCTTCTTGCGGCCGCCGTCATCCTCGCCCTCACCGCGTTCGCGGCGGGCCGGGCGTTCCGGACGCTCTTCGGCCTCCTCCTCGGCGAAGTCGTCCTCTTCCTCGGGGAGATCGTCGTCGTCATCGTCGATGATCGGTTCGAACCTGGGCGCCTGCGAGGGGCGCGGGCCGGAGCTCGAGACGCTCATCTTCGCGCCTTCCTGTTCGCCCTCGGGCACCACGGCGACGCTGACGCCGTAGCGCTGCTCGATCTCGACGAGGTCGGCGCGCTTCTCGTTGAGGAGGTAGATCGCCGCCTCGGTGCTCGCCGCGAGGCGGATCTGCGTGCCCTTGCCGCGCGCCGCCTCGTCCTCGATCAGGCGCAGCGCCGAGAGCCCCGCCGACGACGCGGTGCGCACGAGGCCGGTGCCATCGCAATGCGGGCAGGCGCGGGTGGTCGCCTCGAGCACGCCGGTGCGCAGCCGCTGGCGGCTCATTTCCATCAGGCCGAAGGAGCTGATGCGGCCGACCTGGATGCGGGCGCGATCGTTCTTCAGCGCCTCCTTCATCGCCTTTTCGACCTTCCGGACATTGGAGGGGTACTCCATGTCGATGAAGTCGATGACGACAAGGCCGGCCATGTCGCGCAGGCGCAGCTGGCGGGCAATTTCCTTGGCGGCTTCGAGGTTGGTGTGGAGCGCGGTCGCCTCGATCCCGTGCTCCTTGGTGGAGCGCCCGGAGTTGATGTCGATCGACACCAGCGCCTCGGTCGGGTTGATGATGAGGTAACCGCCCGATTTCAGCTGCACCATCGGATCATACATCGCGCGCAGCTGGTCCTCGGCGCCGTAGCGCTGGAACAGCGGCACGGGGTCCGAATAGGCCTTCACCCGCCGCGCGTGGCTGGGCATCAGCAGCTTCATGAACGCCTTGGCCGACTTGTAGCCTTCCTCGCCCTCGACGACGACTTCCTCGATTTCCTTGTTGTAGATGTCGCGGATCGCGCGCTTGATGAGGTCGCTGTCCGAATGGATCAGCGCCGGGGCGACCGAGGCGAGGGTGTTCTCGCGGATCTCGTCCCACACGCGGGCGAGGTAATCGAAGTCGCGCTTGATCTCGGGCTTGGTGCGGCTCATGCCCGCGGTGCGGACGATCAGGCCCATCGAGCGCGGCAGCTTGAGGTCGGAGACCATCTCCTTCAGCCGCTTGCGATCGCTGGTCGAGCTGATCTTGCGGCTGATCCCGCCGCCGTGCGACGAGTTGGGCATCAGCACGGTGTAGCGGCCCGCGAGGCTGAGGTAGGTGGTCAGCGCCGCGCCCTTGTTGCCGCGTTCTTCCTTGACGACCTGCACGAGCAGCACCTGACGGCGCTGGATGACGTCCTGGATCTTGTAGCGGCGGCGCAGCGCCATGCGCTTGGCGCGCACCTCGTCGACCTGCTTGGCGCGGGTGCGGCCGTTGCCCTTTTCGCCGCCCTTCTCGCCCTTGCCCTGACGGCGACGACCACGGCCACGACGGCCGCGCTCCTCGCCGCCTTCGCTGTCCTCGGCGGATTCCTCGCCTTCGCCGTTCTCGTCCTCGGCGCTCTCCTCCTCATCCGAGGCGCCGCCTTCGATGGTGGCGACGTCGTCCTTGTCGGAGGTGTCGACTTCCTCGACGCCGTTCTCGGCAAAGTCCTCGGCGAGGGCCCCGCCGCTCTCGTCCTCGGCGTCATATTCGGCGCCGGGCGCTATCCCGGCGTCCTCTTCCTCGGCGCGCAGGCGCTCCTCTTCCTCGGCGGCCTCGGCCTCCTCGGCGAGCAGCGCGTCGCGGTCGGCCTTGGGGATCTGGTAGTAGTCGGGGTGGATTTCGCTGAAGGCGAGGAACCCATGCCGGTTGCCGCCGAAATCGACGAAAGCCGCCTGCAGCGAAGGTTCGACCCGGGTTACCTTGGCGAGATAGATGTTGCCCTTGATCTGCTTGTGTTCGGCAGATTCGAAATCGAATTCCTCAATCCGGTTGCCTTGCAGAACCGCCACCCGGGTTTCTTCCGGGTGGCGCGCATCGATAAGCATGCGCGTTGCCATTCAAATGTCTCCATGCGCCCGGCCTTGCCCGCAAGCGGACGTGAAGGGGGCGCGCATATTGTGGTGAACCGGCGCGCCCGAAGGCGATGCCGGAAGGGATAATCGCGCCGCGAAGGCCGACGGCATTCGGCGCGAAGCTCGTGTCTGCAATGGCGAGCGTGCGGCCTGGCGCCGCGCCTTCTCCCGCAACCGGACTCAGGCGCAGGGCGCGCTGGGTGCTGGTTGTCCGGGAAAAGCGATCTGTCACTGCATCAACCTGTACTGGACCGGGGGTGCGAAGAATATCGGCTGCCCGGAAGCGGGAGGGGGCGGGAGCGCACTTGCGCGCCCTGATCCGGCCTCCATGTCACCACCGCTAGCACTGTGGGGGCAGCCCCGCAACTCTATTGCGTTTGCCCGTGCCAAGAACGTAAGCCGCAAAGCGCAATGAGTTATCGCGCCCTCCTGCTGATCGTTCTGCTGGTGCCCGCCGCGCTGCTGGGCGGTGCCAAGGCGCTGGGCCTGGTGATCCCGGTGCCGATCTGGGGGCGCGACTACGTGCTCCATATCCCCTTCTCGGGCGAGGCAGCGCCCACGCTCGAACTGCCCCCCGTCGAAGGCCCCGACGATCCCTCGCGCCCGCTGGTGGTGATCGATGCCGGGCACGGAGGGCGCGATCCCGGCGCGGTCGGCGAGGATGCGGAAGGGCGGCGCTTCGAGGAGAAGGCGATCACCCTCGCAATCGCGCTCGCGCTGCGCGACGAATTGCTGAAGCAGGGCGGGGTGCGCGTCGCGCTGACCCGCGCCGATGACCGCATCCTGCCCCTGCCGCACCGCCCCGAGATCGCCCGGCTGCTCGAGGCCGACCTGTTCATCTCGATCCACGCCGACAGCGCGGGCGATGCGAACGAGGCGGTGAGCGGGGCGAGCATCTACACGCTCTCCAACGAAGCCTCGAGCGAGGCGGCGGCGCGCTTTGCCGCGCGCGAGAACGACGCCGACCGGCTGAACGGCATCACCATCGCGGGCGCGAGCGAGAATGTCAGCGCGATCCTCGTCGAGCTGTCGCAGCAGCGCACGCAGGAGGACGCGCTGGCTTTCGCGAGCCTCGTGCTGCGCGAGGGCGAGAACGCGCTCGCCTTCGTGCCGCAGCCGCGCCGCTCGGCCGCGCTTGCGGTGCTGCGCGCACCCGACGTTCCCTCGGTGCTGTTCGAAAGCGGCTTCGTCACCAACCAGACCGATCGCGCGCAGCTTACCACGGCCGAAGGCCGGGCGCGCTATGCAGGCGTGCTGGCGCGCGCGATCCGCGTCCATTTCGCGCGCCGCGCCGAGGCGCCCCGGAGCGGACCAGAGGGCGGGGAATAGGGTTGCAATGGCGCTAGCCTTCCCGAGGGTCAGCGTGCTAGTTGCGCGCGGCTCATGACCGAAACCACTCCCCCGTCCGGCCAGCTTTCGACCTGGGCCTACCTGCGCTACCGCGTCAACCGCGACATCGGCGCGGCCCTCGCGTGGTTTTCCGCGCGTTGGCGGGAGAGCCGGCTGTTCCGGATCGCGGCGCTTCTCTTCGGGGCCTTCCTCGTGCTGTGGATCGCGGTCTTCGTGTGGCTCGCCAGCGACCTGCCCGAGGCCGAGGCGCTGCTCACCTACGAGACTCCGCTGCCCACCGTCGTGCGCGGGGTCGATGGCGAGATCGTCCATTCCTACGCGCGCGAGCGCCGGGTGCAGCTGCAATATGCCGACTTTCCGCAGAAGCTGATCGAGGCCTACCTCGCCGCTGAGGACAAGACATTCTTCAGCCATGGCGGGATTGACTATTTCGGCACGGCGGGGGCGGTGATCGATTACCTCAATCCGGCGCGCACCAAGCGCGCGGTCGGCGGTTCGACCATCACCCAGCAGGTCGCCAAGAACCTGCTGCTGGGCGACGAATATTCGGTCACCCGCAAGCTCAAGGAAATCATTCTCGCCGGGCGGATCGAGGGCGTGCTGACCAAGCAGGAGATCCTCGAGCTCTATCTCAACGAAATCCCGCTCGGGCGGCGCTCTTTCGGGGTGCAGGCGGCGGCGCGGGCCTATTTCGACAAGGATGTCGATCAGCTCGAACTGCACGAGGCCGCGTTCCTCGCGATCCTGCCCAAGGCGCCCGAGCGCTACGGGCGCAAAGGCCAGGAAGCCGCGGCGCTCGAACGGCGCAATTTCGTCCTCGACCAGATGGAGAAGAACGGCTTCATCACCGGTTCCGAGCGCCGCGCGGCGGCCGCGCAGCCGCTCGGCCTCGTCACCCAGCGGCGCGAGCGTTCGGTCGATGCGGGCTACTTCCTCGAGGAAGTGCGCCGCGAACTGATCGAACGTTTCGGCGAGACGGCAGAGACGGGGCCCAACTCGGTCTATGCGGGCGGCTTGTGGGTGCGCACCAGCCTCGACCCGCAGATCCAGATCGCCGCGCGCGATGCGCTGCGCGAGGGGTTGCTGCGCTATCACGGCGGGCGGGCCTGGGCCGGGCCGGTCGCCACGCTCGACCTGTCGGAGGGCAACTGGGCGAGCCAGCTGCAATCCTCTCCGCTCGGGATCAGCTACAAGGACTGGCGCATCGGCGTCGTCACCCGCCGCAGCGGGCCGAGCGCGACCATCGGGTTCGCCGACGGCAGCGAGGCGCCGCTGATCGGGCTGCCCAATGCCTTGAAGGCTGGCGACGTGATCGCCGCGAGCCCCTCGGGCAATGGCTTTGCCGTGCGCACCATCCCCGAGGCGCAGGGCGCACTGGTGGTCGAACAAGCGCAGACCGGCCGCGTGCTGGCGATGCAGGGCGGCTTCGACCACCGCCTGTCGGACTTCAACCGCGCCACGCAGGCGATGCGCCAGCCGGGCTCCACCATCAAGCCCTTCGTCTACGCCGCCGGGCTCGACAACGGGATGACGCCTTCCACGCAGGTCGATAACTCGCGCTTCTGCTATTATCAGGGCGCCAACCTCGGCGAGAAGTGCATTCGCGGCTCGGGCAGCGGCGGGCAGCACCCGATGCGCTACGGGCTCGAGCAGTCGCAGAACATCATGACCGTGCAGATCGGGATGACCGCGGGGATGCCCAATGTCGTCAAGGGGATCGAGAAGGTCGGGATCGGCAAGTTCCCGGCCTATCCCTCGACTGCGCTCGGTGCCGGGGAGACGACGCTGGTGAAGATGGTCGCGGCCTATTCGGCGCTGGCGAACCATGGCCGGCTCGCGCCGCCGACGCTGATCGACTACGTTCAGGACCGTCGCGGCAAGGTGGTGTGGCGCGCTGACGCCCGCGAATGCCGGGGGTGCAACATGGCCAAGTGGGACGGCAAGCCGATGCCGCGCTTTGGCGTCATGGGCACGCAGGCGATGGACGCACGCACCGCCTTCCAGGTGATGCACATGCTGCGCGGCGCCGTGAGCCGCGGGACCGCGACCGTGCTCAACTCGCTCAATCTCCCGTTGTTCGGCAAGACCGGCACCACAACCGGCCCCAAGGATGTGTGGTTCATCGGCGGAACCCAGCAGATGATCGCGGGCGCCTATGTCGGCTTCGACCAGCCGCGCAACATGGGCGGCTATGCCTATGGCGGCACGATCTCGGCGCCGATCATCAAGAGCCTGATCGAGAAGACCAAGCCCAGGTGGTCCGATCTCCCCCCCGTCGCCCCCACCGGCGTGCGCATGGTGCGGATCGACCGCCGCTCGGGCAAGCGGGTGTTCGATGGCTGGCCCACCGACGATCCCAAGTCGGCGATCATCTGGGAGGCGTTCAAGCCCGACACCGAGCCCGAGCGCTACACCCGGCAGGACGCGATCGCCGCCAAGCGCAACGAAATCCTCGCGCTGATCCGCGCCGGGCGTCAGAGCGCGGCGGCCGCGGTGGTCGATGCGCCGTCCGAAGAGGGCAGTGTTGTCGAGGAAGGCGGGCTTGACTGATCTGCGCCGGAACCGCGAGCAGGGCTGGCGGGTTGGGGAGGGCATGAACCGCTTCATCCGATCCGCCGCCGCGCTGGCTCTTGCCGCCCTGACCGTCACCACCGCCTCCGCCGAATTGAAGGGGGGCGACAAGGCCCCGCTCTTCACCACCCGCGCTGCGCTCGCGGGCAAGGAATTCGGCTTCAACCTCCAGGCCGCGCTCGCGAAGGGCCCGGTGGTGCTCTATTTCTACCCCAAGGCTTTCACCCAAGGCTGCACGCTCGAGGCCAACGCCTTTGCCGAGGCCATGCCGCAGTTCAAGGCGGCAGGCGCCACCGTCATCGGCATGTCGGCCGACGACATCGAAACGCTTGGGCGCTTCAGCCGGGAACATTGCCGCGATGCCTTCCCCGTCGGTGTCGCCACGGCGCAGATCGGCAAGGCCTATGACGTGACCGGCCCCTCGGGGCTGACGCGGCGCACCTCCTACGTGATCGCCCGGGACGGCCGGATCGTAGCGGTCCATTCGAACGCGGATTATCGCGGTCACGTCGCCACGACGCTCGCCGCGGTGCGCGCGCTCAAGCGCTAGCGGGCGCACCGCAGGCGCTTTACAATCGCGCCCGCGACGCTAAGCGCGTCGGCCTCATTACGCTTTTCGCCACGAAGGAAGACCGATGCGGGCCGAGGCCCAGGCTTACATCAACCGGATCGAAGCGGCGCTCGCGCTGGTGCGCCTGTCGCTCGACTGGGACCGCGCGCTGCGCCGCTTGGACGAGCTGAACGCGCGGGTGCAGGACCCGAACCTGTGGGACAATCCCAAGCAGGCGCAGGCGATCAGCCGCGAGCAGAAGACGCTCGAGACCGCGGTCAACACGGTGAACGAGATCGCCGCCGAAATGGCCGACGCGATCGAGTTCATCGAGCTGGGCGAGGCCGAGGGCGAGGAGAGCATCGTCGAGGACGGCCTCGCCACGCTCGCCGCGCTCGCCGACCGCGCGGATGCCGACAAGGTGCAGGCGCTGCTCTCCGGCGAGGCGGACGGTAACGACACTTACCTCGAAATTCACGCGGGTGCGGGCGGAACCGAGAGCCAGGACTGGGCCGAGATGCTCTTCCGCATGTATGGCCGCTGGGCCGAACGGCGCGGCTTCAAGGTCGAGACGGTCGAATACCAGGCGGGCGAACAGGCCGGGATCAAGTCCGCGACGCTGCTCATCAAGGGCGACGGCGCCTATGGCTATGCCAAGACCGAGAGCGGCGTCCACCGCCTCGTTCGCATCAGCCCCTATGACAGCTCGGCCCGCCGCCACACGTCTTTCTCGAGCGTGTGGGTCTATCCCGTGATCGACGACAGCTTCGAGATCGACATCAACCCCGCCGATCTGAAGATCGACACCTACCGCGCATCCGGCGCCGGCGGGCAGCACGTCAACACCACCGACTCCGCGGTGCGCATCACTCACCAGCCATCCGGCATCGTGGTGGCGAGCCAGCAGGACCGCAGCCAGCACAAGAACCGCGAAATCGCGATGAACATGCTCAAGGCGCGGCTCTACGAGGCGGAAATGCGCGCGCGCGAGGAAGCGGCGAGCGCCGAGCATTCGGCCAAGAGCGACATCGGGTGGGGCCACCAGATCCGCTCCTACGTGTTGCAGCCCTACCAGATGGTCAAGGACCTGCGCACAGGCGTGGTCTCGACTTCGCCCGACGCGGTGCTCGACGGGGCGATCGACCCCTTCATCTCGGCGGCGCTCGCGCAGCGGGTGACCGGCGAGAAGGTCGAGTTCGAGGACGTGGAGTAGGCCATGCGGGCGCGGCGGCCTGTGCATCTGCCCGCTGCTGCAACGCTCGGCGCGTTGCTGCTTGCCGGGTGCGATGCCATCGCGCCGGCGTCCTCGGACCGCCCCGAAACCGCGCTCGTTTTCCCCGCGCCCGACCGTCCGGTCGCGGCGGTGGTCTCGAACCAGTTCTCCAACGAGGACGCGCGCGACGAGCGCAACGAGGCGCAGGTGGTGATGGACCTCGCCGACATCCGCCCGGGCATGACCGTCGCCGATATCGGCGCGGGTGAGGGCTATTACACCGTGCGCCTCGCCGAAAGGGTCGGCGTCGATGGCCGCGTGCTGGCACAGGACATCAGTCGCGAGGCATTGGACCGGCTCGGGCGACGGGTCGAGCGCGAGCGGCTCGAGAACATCTCGATCAAGTTCGGCGATATCGACAACCCGCAGCTTCCCCCCGACAGCTTCGACCGGATCTTCATGGTGCACATGTACCACGAGGTGACCGAGCCCTATGCCTTCCTGTGGAACATGTGGCCCGCGTTGAACAATGGCGGTCAGATCGTGGTCGTGGAAAGCGACAGTCCCGTGGGCCGCCACGGCCTGCCGCACACAGTGCTGTTCTGCGAGTTCGAGGCGGTCGGCTATGTGCTGGTCGAATATATCGAGCGCCCTGATATCAAGGGTTATTTCGCGCGCTTCGAGCGTGGGGCCAAACGTACCGATCCCCAGGCGATCAAGGTCTGCGACGCGGGCTGACGGCGCGCGGGGCGTGAGGTTGCGGCGCAAGGAGAGGCGCACTATGGCAAGAATTCGAAATACCGCGCCACAGTGGCGCAGAGGGGATCTTCATTGTTCAAGGGATTGAGCCCGATCGTCTACGGCGGGCGTGAAGTGTGGCCGCTGGTCGAAGGCGGCAAGGGCGTGTCGGCAACCAACTACGCCAGTTCGGGTGCATGGGCGGCCGCGGGCGGGATCGGCACGGTGAGCGCGGTCAACGCCGACAGCTATGACGAGAACGGCAACGTCATTCCCCAGATCTACCGCGGCCGCACTCGCGAGGAACGCCACCACGAGTTGATCCGCTACGCCATCGAAGGCGCCACGACGCAGGTCAAGAAGGCCTTCGAGATCGCGAACGGCAAGGGCGCGATCAACATCAACGTGTTGTGGGAAATGGGCGGGGCGCAGGCCGTGCTCGAAGGCGTGCTCGAGCGCACCCGGGGCCTCGTGACGGGCGTCACCTGCGGGGCGGGGATGCCCTACAAGCTGGCCGAGATCGCGGCGCGCTTCAACGTCAATTACCTCCCCATCGTCAGCTCGGGCCGCGCCTTCCGCGCGCTGTGGAAGCGTTCCTACCACAAGGTCGCCGAGCTGATGGCGGTGGTGGTCTATGAAGACCCGTGGCTGGCGGGCGGGCACAACGGCCTCTCCAACGCCGAGGATCCGACCAAGCCCGAGGACCCGTACCCGCGCGTCAAGGTGCTGCGCGACACGATGCGCGCCGAGGGCGTTTCCGATGACG
Source organism: Erythrobacter donghaensis (assembly GCF_001557325.1). Classification (GTDB taxonomy): domain Bacteria; phylum Pseudomonadota; class Alphaproteobacteria; order Sphingomonadales; family Sphingomonadaceae; genus Erythrobacter; species Erythrobacter donghaensis_B. The sequence continues at coordinate 8,935 of NZ_LSJS01000194.1, read as the reverse complement.
TGCCGATCGTGATGGCGGGCGGCGTGTGGTATCTGCGCGAGTGGGAGAACTGGATCGACAATCCCGAGCTCGGGAAAATCGCTTTCCAGTTCGGCACGCGGCCGCTGCTGACCCGCGAGAGCCCGATCCCCCAGATCTGGAAGGACATGCTGCGCACGGTCGAGCCGGGCGATGTGCTGCTCCACAAGTTCTCGCCCACCGGCTTCTATTCGAGCGCGGTCAAGACCCCGTTCCTCTACGACCTGATGCACCGCAGCGAGCGCCAGATTCCCTACTTCAAGCGCGGCGAGGAGGAGGGCACCGTCCAGCTCGGCGAGGACGGCAAGGCAAGAAGCTTCTGGGTGCGCCCCGAGGACAAGGCGCGCGCCGAAATGTGGATGCGCGCCGGGCACACCGAGCCCTTGAAGACCCCGGAACGGACGATCGTCTTCGTCACCCCCGAGGCGCGCGAGACGATCCGCCAGGACCAGCAGGACTGCATGGGGTGCCTCTCGCACTGCCAGTTCTCCAGCTGGAAGGACCACGATGATTTCACCACCGGACGCCTCGCCGATCCGCGGAGCTTCTGCATCCAGAAGACCCTACAGGACATCGCCCACGGCGACGACCCCGACAACAACCTCGCCTTCGCGGGCCACGCGGCCTACCGCTTCAAGACCGACCCCTTCTTCTCGAACGGCTACACGCCGAGCGTGGGCGAGCTGGTCGAGCGGATTTTGACCGGCGACTGACGCTGCGCTAGGGCGCGGGGATGGACGACACCGCCCCGCCGCCCCTCTCGCTCTGGCTGCGCGAGCTGCCGATCACCGTGCCGATTGCATTGAGCCCGCTGCGCCGCCCGCACGCCGCGGCCGACGCGCGCGATGGGGCGGGGCAGCCGGTGATGGTGATCCCCGGCATCCTCACGAACGACAGCGCCACCGCGCTTCTGCGCGGCACCCTGGTGCGCAGCGGCTACCGCGCCCACGCCTCCATGATGGGCTTTCTGACCGGCATTCAGCCCAAGACCCTCGCCCGCGCGGTCGAGCGTCTGGCTGCGATCGCAGAAGCCGAGCAGCGCAAGGTCGCGTTGCTGGGTTGGAGCCTCGGCGGGCTCTATGCCCGGGTGCTGGCGCAACGCCACCCCGATCTGGTCGAGCTGGTGATGACTTTGGGCACGCCCTTCTCGGGCGACCGGCGCGCGAACAATGCCTGGCGGCTCTACGAGGCGATCAACGACCACAAGGTCAATGCCCCGCCGGTGCCCGACGATCCGGCGGTGAAGCCTCCCGTGCCGACGATCGCGCTGTGGTCGAGGAAGGACGGGGTGATCGCCCCAGCATCGGCACGCGGACAGCCGCATGAGCGTGATGCCGAGGTCGAAGTTCCCTTCCACCACTTCGCGCTCGCCTCGACCCGGCCTGCGATCGAGCGTGTCGTGACCGAACTGGGGCAGGCGCTGGCGGGCTAGCGCACCAGCGCGGTCAGAACCTGATCGGGCGGCCTGTGCCCGTCGGCCCACATGCGGATGTTGGCGATCACCTTGTGGCCCGAATCCTCGCGGCCCTCGGCGGTCGCGCTGCCGATGTGGGGGAGGGTCATCACGTTGGGGTGGGCGATGAGGCGCTGATCGACATGGGGCTCGTTCGGATAGACGTCGAGCCCGGCGCCCGCGAGATGCCCCGATTCGAGCGCGGCGATCAGCGCTTCCTGGTCGATCAGCTCGCCGCGCGCGGTGTTCACGATGCTGCTGCCCGGCTTCATCAGCGCGATCCGGCGCGCGTCGATCAGGTGTCGGGTCTCCTCGGTGAGCGGGCAGTGGAGCGTGAGGATGTCGGCCTCGGCCATCAGCGTGTCGACATCGGCGACGTAGCGCGCGCCGAGCATCCGCTCCAAGGCCTCGGGGAGCTGCTTGCGGTTGGTGTAGGTTATCTCCAGCCCGAAGGCGCGCGCGCGGTGGGCGACCGCCTGTCCGATGCGGCCCATCCCGACGATGCCGAGCACCTTGCCCGCGAGCTTCCTCCCGAGCAGCCCCGAGGGTGCCCAGCCGGTCCACTTGCCGCTGCGCACCAGCGCGGTGCCCTCGCGGATGCGGCGCGGCACGCCGATGATCCCGGCCATGGTGAGGTCGGCGGTGTCATCGGTGAAGACGCCCGGGGTGTTGGTGACGATGATCTTGCGGGCGGCGGCGGCGGCAAGGTCGATATGTTCGGTGCCCGCCCCGAAGCTGGCGATGAGGCCCAGGCGCTCGCCCGCGCCCGCGATCAGATCGGCGTCGATCTTGTCGGTGACGGTCGGCACCAGCACGTCGCAATCCTGCATCGCGGCGGCCAGCTGGTCGCGGGTCAGCGGCACGTCGCTCTCGTTCAGCACCACGTCGAACAGCTCGCGCATGCGCCCCTCGACCGCCGGCATCAGGTGGCGGGTGACGATCACGCGCGGCGGGCTGGCGAGCGGACGGGGAGGGCGCTGGGTCATGGCGCGAGGGCTAATCCTTCAAACCCTTGGCGGTCAAGGCGCGGATCGTCACGCGAGGCTTGAATCGGTGAAGCGTAAGGCGCTATCGCTCGGGAATGCAGGGATTCCGCCGCCTCATCGCTTGCGCGCTCGCGCTGGTGCTTGCCGCCGGGACGCTCGTCCCCCCGCTCGCAGCGCAGGACCGGGCGCTGCCCTACTGGGCGGCGCTGCGGTTCGAGAAGGTCAACATGCGCGTTGGGCCGAGCGCAGAATATCCGGTCTCGTGGGTCTATACGCGCAAAGGTCTGCCGGTGAAGGTGGTGCGCGTCCGCGAAGGCTGGCGCCTGGTCGAGGATCACGAGGGCACGCAGGGCTGGATCTCGGCGAGCCAGCTCGATCCTGCGCGCGGCGGGATGGTGATCGGCACCGGCCTTGCCGAGGTGCGCGCCGCGCCCGATCCCGCCTCGGCGGTGAAGTGGCGCGCCGAGCCGGGGGTGATTGCGGGCATGACGAAGTGCAAGGCCGGGTGGTGCGAGGTCGATATCGCAGGCCGCAAGGGCTTCATCGCCGCCGGGCGCCTGTGGGGCTCGCAGGACCTTCCGGGCGACGAATAGCGCCGCCCGGCGGTCGACTATCAGACCAGCTCGAGAGCGACCGCGGTGGCCTCGCCCCCGCCGATGCACAGCGAGGCGACGCCGCGCGTCTTGCCCTGCGCCTTGAGCGCAGCGATCAGCGTCACGATGATGCGCGCGCCGCTCGCACCGATGGGGTGGCCCAATGCAGTGCCGCCGCCGTTGACGTTGATCTTCTCGTGCGGAATGCCGAGGTCGCGCATCGCGAACATTGCGACGCAGGCGAAGGCCTCGTTGACCTCGAACAGGTCGACATCGTCGACGCCCCAGCCGGCCTTGGCCAGCACCTTCTGGATCGCCGGGATCGGCGCGGTGGTGAACTGCGCCGGGGCCTGGGCATGGGCGGCGGTGGCGACCACGCGGGCGACGGGCGTGAGGCCCTTGGCCTCGGCGACGCTCGCGCGGGTCAGCACCAGCGCGGCGGCACCGTCCGAGATCGACGACGAGGTCGCGGCGGTGATCGTCCCGTCCTTGGCAAAGGCGGGCTTCAGCTGCGGAATCTTGTCGGGGCGGCCCTTGGAGGGGGCCTCGTCATGCTCGACCACGACATCGCCCGCGCGGGTGCTCACGGTCACCGGCACCACCTCGTCGGCAAAGGCGCCGCTGGCGATCGCCTTGTTGGCGCGGGCGAGCGATTCGATGGAGTAGGCGTCCATCTCCTCGCGGGTCATCTGGTACTGGTTGGCGGTTTCCTGCGCGAAGGTGCCCATCGCGCGGCCCGGCTCGTAGGCGTCTTCAAGGCCGTCAAGGAACATGTGGTCATAGGCGGTGTCATGGCCCAGCCGCGCGCCCGAGCGGTGCTTCTTGAGGAGATAGGGGGCATTGGTCATGCTCTCCATCCCGCCTGCCACGACCACGTCGATCGTGCCGCTGGCGAGCGCCTCGGCGCCCATGATCACGGTCTGCATTCCCGATCCGCAGACCTTGTTGACGGTGGTCGCCTGCACCGAGAGCGGCAGGCCCGCCTTGATCGCCGCCTGGCGCGCGGGGGCCTGGCCGAGGCCGGCGGGCAGCACGCAGCCCATGTAGGCGCGGTCGATCTCCTCGCCGCTGACGCCGGCGCGCTCCACCGCAGCCTTGACCGCAATCGCCCCCAGATCGGTCGCGGCCACCTCGGCCAGCGCCCCCTGCATCGCGCCCATCGGGGTGCGGGCGTAGGAGAGGATCACGACGGGATCGGCGGGGGAGAGCTGGGTCATGGCAAAGTCCTTTGCTTTGACGGAGAGGTATCCGGCGCGATGTAGTGATGGCAGGCGTGCATGGCAATCGCGAGGCATCCATTCGCCTTGCGCTCGCACAGGTATTCCGCAACAACACGTCGCAAATCGAAACCAATGTCCGAACGGGAGAACGACATGGCCGACGATCGCCGCGCTGAACTCGAAAGCCTGCTGGCGCGCCAGCGCGCCGCCTTCACCGCCTCGCGCCCCGAGCCGCTGAGCCAGCGCAAGGACCGCATCCGCCGCGCAATGGCGCTGGTCAAGGACCACGGCGAGGCCTTCGCCAAGGCTATGAGCGCCGATTTCGGCAACCGCTCGCACCATCAATCGATGCTGACCGACATCGCCGCGACCGTGGGCGCGGGCAATCATGCCCTGAAGCACATCGACAGCTGGTCGAAGCCCGAGAAGCGCAAGGTGCAATTCCCGCTCGGCCTGATGGGCGCGCGCGCCGAGGTGCGTTACGAGCCCAAGGGAGTGATCGGCATCCTCTCGCCCTGGAACTTCCCGGTGCAGCTCGCCTTCGGGCCGCTGATGCAGGTGCTCGCGGCGGGCAACCGGGCGATGATCAAGCCGTCCGAGTTCACCGAGCGCACCAGCGCGCTGATGGCCGAGCTGACCGCGCAATATTTCCAGCCCGAGGAGGTGGCCTGCATCACCGGCGGGCCGGAAGTGGCGGCTGCGTTCTCCTCGCTCGCCTTCGACCACCTTGTCTTCACCGGCTCGACCGCGACGGGACGCCGGGTGATGCAGGCGGCGGCCGCGAACCTCGTGCCGGTGACGCTCGAACTGGGCGGAAAGTCGCCGGTCGTCATGGGCCGCAGCGCCGACTTCGCCAAGGCGGGCGAGCGCATCGCAATCGGCAAGATGATGAACGCAGGGCAGATCTGCCTCGCGCCCGACTACCTGATCGTCCCCGAGGACAAGGCCGACGAGGCGGTCGCGGGCGTCACCGGGGCGGCGGCGGCGATGTATCCCCGCGTGCTCGACAATGACGATTACGCCTCGATCGTCTCCGACCGTCATTTCGAGCGCCTCCAGGGCCTCGTAGAGGACGCGCGGGGCAAGGGCGCCGAGGTGATCGAGGTCAACCCGGCAGGCGAGGATTTCGCCAATGCCAACCAGCGCAAGATGCCGCTCACCGTGCTGCGCGGCGTGAACGACGACATGACCGTGATGCAGGAGGAAATCTTCGGCCCGGTGCTGCCGGTGATGACCTACAAGTCGGTCGATCAGGCGGTCGACTACATCAACGAGCACGACCGCCCGCTCGGCCTCTACTACTTCGGCGACGACAAGGCCGAGCAGGAGCGCGTGCTGACCCGCACGATTTCGGGCGGGGTGACCACCAATGACGTGGTGTTCCATGTCTCGATGGAGGACCTGCCGTTCGGCGGGGTCGGGCCCTCGGGGATGGGCAGCTACCACGCCATCGAGGGTTTTCGCGAGTTCAGCCATGCCCGCGCGGTCTATCACCAGCCCAAGATCGACATCGCCAAGCTGGGCGGTCTGAAGCCGCCTTATGGCAAGGCGACCGAGGCAGCCGCGGCGCGCATGATGAAATGAGGGCGCTAACTGCCGCGCTTGCATTGTGCTTGGCCGCGCCGCTTGCCGCCGAGGCTCCGCCGGCGTGGCGCGCGGTCGACGCGGCGACCGGGCAGATCGCCGATGTGGCGGGGCTCGAGCAGCTGGCGCGCGATTTTCCCGACAGCGCCAGCGTGCGGCTGCGGCTGTTCAATGCGCAATTGCAGGCAGGGGAGGGCGAGGGGGCGCTCGCCAGCCTGCGCTGGCTCGCGGCACGGGGCCACGTCTTCAGCGAGCGGGCGCGGGCACAGATCCCCGACCTGATCGGCCCCGCCCATGCCGAGGCGGCGCGCGCCATGCTTGCCGGGGCGCCGCAGGTCATCGCGGCGAGCACCGTCTTTGGCACGCTTCCCGCCGAGGCCGGCCTGATCGAGAGCGTCATCGTGGTGCCGGGGGAAGAGGGCGCCTTGGCAAGCTCGGTGTCGCGGCGCACGCTGTTTGCGCTCGGCCCGAACAGCGAGTGGATCGAAGTCCCGGTTCCGCGGGCGCAGGCCCTGTCTGGCCTGGCCAGTGCGCCCGACGGAAGCCTGGGCTGGGTCGCCTCGGCCAACATCGACGGGGCCGCGCCGGATCCTGCCGGCTTCACCGGGCTGATCGGGCTGACCGGCGACATGGGCGACCTGCTGATGATCCCCGCGCCCGAGGGTGTGGCGGTGTCCGACCTCGCAGTCGGGCCGGACGGCTCGGTCTATGCCAGCGATCCGGTGGGTGGCGGTGTCTATCGTCGCGTGCCCGGCAAGACGGCGCTCGAGGCGCTGGTGCCACCCGGCACCTTCCGCTCGCCGCAAGGGCTGGCGGTGAGCGCGGATGGCGCGCGGCTCTATGTCAGCGATTTCCGCTACGGGCTTGCGGCGGTGGAGCTCGGCAGCGGTGCAGTGCGGCGGCTTGCCAGCGATGTGCCCGCCGCGCTCGACGGCGTCGACGGGCTCTGGCTCCATCGGGGCGAGCTCGTCGCGGTCCAGAACGGCACCAGCCCGATGCGGATCTGCGCTTTCCGCCTGTCGGACGACGGCACCCGCATCGTGGGCCACCGCATCCTCGAACAGGCCCATCCCGACTGGACCGAGCCGCTCGGCGGGAGCATTGCCGATGGCGTGCTCTACTATGTCGCGACCGGCCAGTGGGATCGCTATGACAAGGGCGCCTTGCGCGAGGGGATGAAGCCGCTGCCCACGGTGATCCGCCGCCTGCCGCTGGGCGCTCGCTGAGGGGAGTGGCCGCCCGCAACGTCTGTTCGATTTCCTGCAACTCCCCTGCGGGCTTTTCCCCGAGTCGCAGGCTTGCGCCCCGCGCGCGACAGGCCTAGGGCGGGGCCACGGGATTAACAGCTTGGACATCGTCGTGATCGACCTCAGCCAGTATCTGCCGATACTGTTATTCGTGCTGGTCGCCCTCGGGCTATCGGTGCTTTTCGTCGTGGCCCCGATGGTGGTCTCGCGCCTCACCGGCGTGCACAATCCCGATGCCGAGAAGCTCTCGGAGTATGAATGCGGCTTCCCCGCCTTCGAGGACGCGCGCAGCCAGTTCGACGTGCGCTTCTACCTCGTCGCGATCAGCTTCATCGTCTTCGACCTCGAGGCCGCCTTCCTGTTCCCCTGGGCGGTCAGCCTCGGCGAGACGGGCTGGGTGGGCTGGAGCGGCATGATGGTGTTCCTGTTCATCCTCGCGGTGGGCCTCGCTTATGAATGGAAGAAAGGGGCGTTGGACTGGGAATGACCAATATCGTTTCTCCTCCCCAAGGACTGCCCGACATTTCGAAGCTGACCACCGCCCAGGGCGGCGAGGTGCGCGCGCCTGACGCGAGCTTCTTCACCGCGCTCCAGACCGAGGTCACCGACAAGGGCTTCCTCGTCACCTCGACCGAGGAGCTGTTCCAGTGGGCGCGTACCGGCTCGCTGTGGTGGATGACCTTCGGCCTTGCCTGCTGCGCGGTCGAGATGATCCACGTCAACATGCCGCGCTACGACATGGAGCGCTTCGGCGCCGCCCCGCGCGCTTCCCCGCGCCAGTCGGACGTGATGATCGTCGCCGGGACGCTGTGCAACAAGATGGCCCCGGCGCTGCGCAAGGTCTACGACCAGATGTCGGACCCGAAGTATGTGATCAGCATGGGCAGCTGCGCCAATGGCGGCGGCTATTACCACTACAGCTACTCGGTCGTGCGCGGCTGTGACCGGATCGTGCCAGTCGACATCTACGTCCCCGGCTGCCCGCCGACCGCCGAGGCGCTGCTCTACGGCGTGATGCAATTGCAGCGGAAGATCCGCCGCGTCGGCACGATCGAGAGGTAAGGGCGCATGGCCGTTCTCCATTCCGCACCGCGCTTCGCTTCCAACGAAGGCGTGATCGACGCCGTCAGCGAGACCATCTCGGTTTGGCTGATCGAGGCTGTCGAAGCCCACGGCGAGGTGATCTTCCGCGTCCAGCGCGATGCGATCAACAAGGTGCTACGCATCCTGCGTGACGATCACGCCTATCAGCAGCTCATGGAAATTGCCGGGGTCGACTACCCGAGCCGCCCCGAGCGCTTCGAAGTCGTCTACATGCTCCAGAGCCTCACCAAGAACCACCGCGTGATGGTGAAATGCTCGGCTTCCGAGGACACGCCGGTGCCGACCGTCACCACGCTGTGGCCCAACGCGGGCTGGCTCGAGCGCGAGGTGTTCGACATGTTCGGCGTGACCTTCGCGGGCAACCCGGACCTCAGGCGCATCCTCACCGACTACGGCTTCGAGGGGCACCCGTTCCGCAAGGACTTCCCGATGACGGGCTACACCGAACTGCGCTATTCCGAAGAGGAGAAGCGCGTGGTGTACGAGCCGGTCGTGCTGGCGCAGGAAATGCGGACCTTCGACTTCCTCTCGCCCTGGGAAGGCGCGGACTACGTGCTTCCCGGAGACGAGAAATCGCGCGGGGCCCCCGCGGTCGCCGAGCCCAAGGTCACCGAGAAGCAGGGCGACACCGGCGCAGGCAGGGCTGCCGACAAGGCTGCCGCCGCGAAGGTCTCGCCCCCGGGGCCCGAGCAGAAGGACACCGGCAAGCCCGCCCCCGGCGCCCCCGACC
>NZ_LSJS01000193.1 GCF_001557325.1 Erythrobacter donghaensis | reverse complement strand
CGCCCACGCCCACGCCCGCCCCGGCGCCTGCGCCCTCAGGCGAATCCTGATCCACGCTTGATTTCGCCGCCCCGGTTGGTGCAACGGAGCCCATGGGCGATTCCTCACACAATGCCGCAGACCAGCTCCACCGGCGCGGGCTGATGTTCATCCTCTCCTCGCCTTCGGGCGCGGGAAAGACCACGCTGTCACGCATGCTGCTCGCGCGGGACGCGGAGATCAAGCTCTCGGTCAGCGCCACCACCCGCCAGCCGCGCCCGGGCGAGATCGACGGGGTGCATTACCACTTCGTCTCTCCCGAGCGGTTCCAGGCGATGATCGACGAGGACGATTTCTACGAATGGGCCGAGGTCTTCGGCCACCGCTACGGCACGCCCAAGGGCAAGATCCGCGCCGGGCTGAAGGAAGGGCAGGACTTCCTGTTCGACATCGATTGGCAGGGCACCCAGCAGCTTTACCAGAAGGATCAGCAGGACGTGGTGCGGGTGTTCATCCTGCCCCCCTCGCTCGACGAGCTGCACCGCCGCCTCAAGAGCCGCGCCACCGACAGCGCCGCGGTGATCGCCGCCCGCATGGAACGCGCGCGGGCCGAGATCAGCCACTGGGACGGCTACGACTACGTGATCATCAACGACGATGTCGACATCTGCTTCGACAAGGTCCGCGCGATTCTCGAGGCCGAGCGCATGAAGCGCGCCCGCCAGACCGGGCTGATCCCCTTCGTGCGCGGGTTGATGGGGTAGCGTCGGCGGACCCATGTCGCGGAATTTGCGGTTGATTCGCAGCCCGCGCGAAGCCAGAAAGGGCGCGCGGGCGATTCAGGGGTTGCGTCGTCCGGACTGACGCAGGGGCATCATGAAAATCACCGGGTTCGCGGCTGGGGCCGCCGCAATCGCTCTGGCCATCGCGCCGCAGCCGGCCATGGCAGACGACTTCGAGACGTGCGACGGCTTCTCCGCGCCCACCAAGAAGGCCGACGGCATGACCCAAGGCACGTGGATGTTCGGGCTCGCCACCGCCACGGTCGATCTGCGCCCCCAGAGCATCAGGCTGGGCGAACAGGGCATCGCCGCGTGCGACCGGGCGCTCCTCGATGCGCAGCTTCAGCCCGACCAGTGGCTGCGCCGCGCCAACCTGCAACAGGCCAAGGCGCTCCATGCACTCGAGGCGGGGCAGCCCGAACTCGCGCTCGCCGCGACGACGCAAAGCGACGAGACGGCCAAGGGCGATCCCTATTTCGCGGTGAGCATCGGGCTCGGCAACGCGGCGATCCGCGCGCTGGCGCTCGGCAAGCTCGGGCGCAAGGACGAGGCGCTCGCCGCGCTGGAGAAGCTGCGCGCCGTTCGGCCGTGGTCGGCGAGCATCCAGCGGCTGACGACCCTGCTGCAATTCCGGGTCGACGAGGCGACTGCCGAAGCCTCGTTCCGCGCGAACATCGTTCTTGCCCCGGAAAACGCGCAGCTGCTCTTCTGGGATGCGCTGCTGCGCGCGGATCACGGGAAAGCGATCAATTATGCCTCGGCGATCACCTGGGATCTGCCCAAGAAGCGCGGCGGCTGGGTTGTGGAGGGCGAAGCGCGGCGCCAGCTCGAGGCGATCGAGGACCGCGCCGAGCTGAGCGGCGCGCTGGCCTTCGCGCTGACCATGGACGGGCGCGGGCCGGAGGCTGCGCTGGTGTTTCAGGAGGCCGATCAGGATCTTGCCGAGGCGCTGGCGCCTCCGCCGCAACGCGCCAACGGCAAGCCGCCGCGCAAGCAGGACATGAGAGCCTGGGAAGGGCGCCAGCCATTCGCCAAGCGCGGCAAGAGCAAGCTCGATCTATGGCGGCAGGCAGCGGCCTTTGCCGAGGGTGTCCCGGCGCGCGATCCCGACGAGGCCTTTGCCAGCTTCGCCAAGGGCCCGCTTTCCGACCTGCCGATTTTCCTGACCGTGCTTGGGCGGCTCAACCTCACCACGCCCGACCAGCTCGCCGGGCGCGAGGCCGCGGCGACCGAGTTCCTCGCCAAGATCGAGAAGGAGCGGCGCCAGGCGATCGTTCCCACCAACCGCCAGGTCGCCGCCTTGTTGCCGCGCCGCCTGACCGCGAAGATGATGCCGGTGATGAAGCCGGCGGGTGACGGCTATTTCCTCAGCGACACCGGCCTGTCGCGCGCGCAGGAGGACAAGAGCGACATCTGGACCGTGCGCTTCGTCCACAAGACCGCGCCGATCCACATGGTCGAGGAGCTGGCGATGTACGGCGCGGCACTCACTGCGCAGCGCGAAGGCAAGGACGGCATCGTCGTTCTCTCGCGCCGCTCGGCGGAGCTCACGACCAGCGTCGTGGGGATCTACGGGACCGACGGAGGCTCCTACGCTTCGGGCTACGAGGCGCAATTGCGGGTGCGGCTGGTCAATTCCGCCAGCCTTCCCCCCGAGCTCGCCGGCACCGAGTACCGCGTCATTCCGGCGAGCCTCATCATCGATGACATGTCGAAGCGCGTGCGCGCCGGCAGCGGCATCACGATCGCCTGGTAAGCCGCGCCCTCACGAGTCGTCGCCGAACTCGGCAAGGGTTTGCAGGAACGGCAGGTTGCTGACCTTGAGCGCGCGCCCCTCGCGGGCGATCACGCCTTGCGCCTCCCAGTCCGACAGCAACCGGCTGACATTCTCGCGCGCGAGGCCGGCGAAGGCGCCGAGGTCGCTCTGGTTGGGATCGTAGCGCAGCCGCCCGTCGTCGCGCGCCGGATCGACCAGCCGCACCAGCGCACGCGCGAGGCGCGGGGCCATCGAGAAGGTGCGGTCGCTCTCGATCACCAGATTGAGCTGGCGCACCCGCCGCGCGAGCTCGCGCATCACGCCCGCGGCCGAGACCGGGTTGGCGGTCGCGGCAGCGAGGAAGGTGTGCGAGGGCAGCAGCAGCACCGATGAGGGCACTGCCGCGATCACGGTCGCGGTGCGCGGGCCCGAATCGAGCATCGCGATCTCGCCGACCAGCTCGCCGGGGCCGCAATAGTTCAGGATGATCTCGTGCCCGCTGGCGCTGACCATGGTGATCTTGAGCCCGCCGCTCAGCACCACCACCGCGTAATCGCCGTCCTCGTCGCCCTGCGAGATGATCGGCTCGCCGGGGCGCAGGTCGCGGCGGGTGGCCTCGCGCAGCAGCTGTTCGAGCTGGTCGGGCGCGAGCGCACGCAGCAGCGTGTCGGGCGCGAGCCGGGCGATGAGATCGTCGAGCTTGTCCATCTTGGCCCCCTTCGATTGACCGAGGTTAGGAGCGCGCAAGCCCCCCCGCAACGGTCGGCAGGGCGCAGGATAGATCGCGGCGACGCGCGAGGCCGTGATGGCCATCACAGACCGCGCGCGCACAGCCTGCCAATGGGGGGGCAAGGCCGGACGGCGTCCGGGCACACGAAGTGACGGTGCGACCCGGGCGGAGGGGCTGTTCCCTCTGCCTTCCTGGCCCACATCCCTTGTGAGAGGGGATGTGGGCCCCTTTTTTTTCCAGTCTCGCCGGGCGCGGCTCAGTGCCCGCCGCCGCTCGGATCGGCGAAGTGGTTGGGGAGCAGCGCGTTGACCACGCCGCCATCGACCGTCAGCGTCTCGCCCACCACGTAATCGCCCGCGCGGCTACACAGGTAGATCGCGGCCGCCGCCATGTCCTCCGCGGTACCGATGCGCTTGGCGGGGATGCCGGAGGCCGAGGCGTCGGGCGCATCCTTGGCAGCGCGGTTCATTTCCGAGGGGAAGGCGCCCGGCGCGATCGAGGTCACCACGATATTGTCGTGGATCAGCCGCGCGGCCATGCGCCGGGTGAGCTGGATCACCGCGGCCTTGGAGGCCTGATAGGCATAGGTCTCCCACGGGTTGATCCGCTGACCATCAATCGAGGAGACGTGGATGACCTTGGCCGGATGGCCCTGCTTGCCGCCCTCGACGAGCAGGTCGTGGAGCTTTTGCGTCAGGAAGAACGGGGTCTTGACGTTCAGGTCCATCGTCCGGTGCCAGCCAGCCTCGGAGAACTCGAGATAGGGCTGACCCCAGGCCGCGCCCGCGTTGTTGATGAGGATGTCGAGCCGGCTCTCGCGCGCCTTCAATTCGTTCGCGAGGCTCACCATGCCGTCCATCTGGCTGAGGTCGGCGGGGATGCCGATCACGCGGTCCGCGCCGAATTCGTCGATGGTGGCCTGCATCTGCTCGACCTTGCGCGCCGAGATGTAGACCCGTGCGCACCCGGCGGCCAGCAGGCCCTCGACGAACATCTTGCCGATCCCGCGGCTGCCGCCTGTGACGAGTGCGATGCGCCCTTCGAGGCTGAAAAGTGATTGAATGTCCATTACATTACTGCTCCCATATTCGTCATTGCGAGCGGAGCGAAGCAACCCATCGACTGACCTTGCCGCTCGCGGAGAGCGTGATCCATGGATTGCCGCGTCGCCTGCGGCTCCTCGCAATGACGAGGAGCGAAGTTGATCAATACCCGCTCAATTCCGCCACGCGGTTCGCATGGAAATGCGCGTCGCCGAGGAACTCCGCCAGCGCGCGATCGCGCTTCATGTAGAGGCCGATGTCGTATTCGTCGGTCATGCCGATGCCGCCGTGCATCTGCACGCCTTCCTGCACCGCGAGGCGGGCGGTCCTGGCGACCTTCGCCTTGGCGACGCTCGCCATCAGCTCGGCATGCTGCGAGCCGCCGTCGAGCAGCTGCTGCGCCTTGATCGTCGCCGCACGGGCGATCTCGACCTCGGAATAGAGGTGGCTGGCGCGGTGCTGGAGGGCCTGGAACTCGCCGATGAGCTTGCCGAACTGCTTGCGTTGCTTGAGGTAGTCGACCGTCATGTCCATCGCCCCGCGCGCGACCCCGACGCCCTCGGCCGCCGCGCCCACGCGGCCAGCGAGCAGCATCGCATCGAGCACCGCACGCCCGCCGCCCACCTCGCCGATCACGGCATCGCCGTCGAGCTCGACATTGTCGAACCTGGTGTGGGTGGCCATCGAGGAATCGACCAGCCGGACCGAGTCATGGCTCATGCCCGCCGCGTCCTTGGGGACGGCGAAGAGAGTGATGCCATCGGCGTCCTCGTCAGACCCCGAAGTGCGCGCTGCGACCACGATCATGTCGGCGCTCGCGCCGTGGATGACGAAGCTCTTGGCGCCCGACAGCTTGAAGCCATTGCCCGAGCGTTCGGCGCGGGTGGTGATGCGCGATGGGCGGTGCTTGGCGGTTTCGTCGATGGCGACCGCGAACACGCTATCGCCCGCGATCAGACCCGGCAGGTAGCGGCCCTTGAGGTCGGCCGAGGCGTGCCTCAAAGCAGTCGCCGCCAGCACCGATGACGTCAGGAAGGGCGAAGGCGTGAGGTTGCGGCCGATTTCCTCGAGCACGATCCCCGCCTCGACATGGCCCATGCCGAGGCCGCCGTCGGCCTCGTCCACCAGCATGCCGGTGAAGCCCATTTCGGCCATCTGCTTCCACAGGGCGTGGCCGAAACCGTCCTTGCAGTTGCGGTCGCGCCAGTGGCGCAGCTGCTTGGCGATATTGCCTTCCTCGGCCATGAACCCGGCCGCGGTGTCGGCGAGCATCGCCTGATCTTCGTTGTGATACAGGGGCATTGGTTTTCCCTCTCCCGGAAATTCAAATCGTCATCCCGGGCTTGACCCGGGATCGCCATCGGCCTGGCGCGCGTTGCGAGCGGCCCCGGATCAAGTCCGGGGCGACGCTTCGTTCAAGCCCCCGGCAGATCGAGGATGCGCTTGGCGATGACGTTGAGCATGACTTCGCTCGTACCGCCCTCGATCGAGTTCGCCTTGGTGCGCAGCCATGCCTTGGAGGGCTTGCCGTTCTCGGTCGCCTCGCTCTCCCATTCGAGCGCGCGGCTGCCGCCGACCGCCATCATCAGTTCGTGGCGGCGCTTGTTCAGCTCGGTCCCGGCATATTTCATCATGTTCGGCTGCGCGGGGTGCGCCTTGCCGACCTTGATCTCGTCGAGGAACTTCTCGCCCATCGCGGCATAGGCCAGCGCATCGACATCGAACATGGCGAGCTCGGCGCGCAGCACGGGGTCGATGTCATCGCCGGTCTTGGCGGCATGGCGCTTCATCGCCGCGCCGATCGCCGCCGCGCGCTCGCCGCCGTCGGCGCCCGAGATCATCTCGCGCTCGTGGCCGAGCAGATACTTGGCCACGTCCCAGCCGCGGTTGATCGTGCCCACATAGGCGGGCACGTCATCGCCGTAGGACTTGGGCACCTGCACATTGTCGAAGAAGGTCTCGCAGAAAGGTGAAGAGCCAGAGATCAGCTTGATCGGCTTGGTGGTGACGCCTTCGGAGGCCATGTCGAACAGCATGAAGGTGATGCCGCCGTACTTGTTCTCCTTGTCGGTGCGGACGAGGCAGAAGATCCAGTCGGCCTGGTCGGCATAGGAGGTCCAGATCTTCTGGCCGTTGACGACCCAGTGATCGCCCTTGTCTTCCCCGAAGGTCTGCAATGAGACGAGGTCGCTGCCCGAGCCCGGCTCCGAATAGCCCTGGCACCAGCGGATCTCGCCGCGCGCGATCTCGTTGAGGAAGCGCTGCTTCTGGCCTTCGGTGCCGAAGTGCAGCAGCGCCGGGCCGAGCATCCAGATGCCGAAGGAGCTGAGCGGCGGGCGCGCGCCCATGCGGCCCATTTCCTCGCGCAGCACCTTGGCTTCCGGCGCGCTGAGCCCCGCACCGCCATATTCCCTGGGCCACATCGGCACGGTGTAGCCCTTGGCGATGCACGCCTCGAGCCACGCCTTCTGCGCATCGTTCTTGAAGGTCGCGCGGCGACCGCCCCAATAGATGTCGTCCTCACCGCGCACCGGCTCGCGCATTTCGGGCGGGCAGTTGGCTTCGAGCCATGCGCGGGTTTCGGTGCGGAATTGCTCAAGATCGGCCATGACCGACTCTCCTCTCTCGTCTCTCACTTGACGCTTACGTTAGGAGCAATTCGCACGCCCCTGCAAGCGTCCTTCGCTTGAGCGCGCGTGCCGTAGCGTCAGCGCGAGCGCGATTGACGCGGGGGCCAATCGGTCTAGTCTTGCAACCGAAAAAGGGAGAGAGATGGTGAGCGGATTCCTCGCGGACGGGGACGCGCCCGCATGAGCGCGGGCGCAGGAGTCACCGGCGCAAAGCTGCCGATGCGGGTGAAGCTGATCGCCGGCTTCGGCTCGGTCGCCTTCGGGGTGAAGGACAACGGCTTCTCGTTCTTCCTCCTGATCTTCTACAATCAGGTGCTGGGGATGGACGCCGCGCTGGTCAGCCTCGCGCTGCTGATCGCGCTGCTGGTCGATGCGCTGGTCGATCCGCTGCTCGGCAACCTGTCCGACCGTACCTACACCCGCTGGGGGCGGCGCCTGCCGTGGCTCTATGCCGCGCCCGTGCCGCTTGCGGTGCTGTGGGTGCTGCTGTGGAGCCCGCCGGGCGGCGCGGCGCCGAGCTTTGCCGGCCTTGTCGCCATCGCCGTCGCGGTGCGCATCCTGCTGTCGGCCTGCGAGGTGCCCTCGATCGCGCTCGTCCCCGAACTCACCGCCGATTACGACGAGCGCACCACGCTGTTCCGCTACCGCTTCCTGTCGGGCTGGATCGGGGGCCTGGGCATGATGGTGCTGGCCTACACCGTGTTCATGCCGGGCGCCGAAGGCATGCTGGCGATCGAGGGCTATCAGGCTTTCGGCATCTTCGGCGCGGTGCTGATGGCGGTGTCGGTGATCGGCTCGGCCGCCGGGCTGCACCCGCTGGTCGCGCGTCTGCCCGAGACCAAGCCGCCGCCCTTCACCTTCCGCCACGCCTTTGCCGAGATCGCCGAGGCCTTTTCCGAGCGCGCCTTCCTGATCTTCGCTGCGGGGGGCCTTGCCGCCTATGTGGCGCAGGGGATGACCTTCTCGATCTCCAACTACCTCAACCTGTTCGTCTGGCAGCTGACCCGCGCGCAACTCGTCGCCTATCCGCTGATGCTGTTCGCAAGCGTGGTGCTGATGTTCGTGATCGTCGGCCCGATGCACCGGCGCCTCGGCAAGGCCGCGAGCGCGGCGCTGAGCGCGGTCGGCGCGGCGGTGATCGGGATCGTGCCCTATGGCCTGCTGCTGGCAGGTCTGTGGCCGCAGCCGGGCACCCTTGCCTCGACCGCGGGGTTCTATGCCTTCCTGGTGTTCGCCAATGCGCTGGGAGTGGTCTCGCTGGTCTCGGCGACCTCGATGATGGCCGAGATCGTCGAGGCCTTCGAGGAACGCACCGGCCGGCGCGCGGAGGGCTCGTTCTTCTCGGGCGGGTGGCTGGTGCAGAAATGCGCGACCGGGGCGGGGATCTTCGTCACCGGGCAGATCATCGCCTTTGCCGGGCTCGCGCCCAATGCCGCGCCCGGCAGCGTGCCGCCCGAGGTGCTGACGCGGTTGATCGTGTGCTTCGGCGTGGCGGGCGTGGGGCTGGCGCTGGTGTCGGCGTTCTTCCTATCCCGCTTCCCGATCAGCCGCGCCGAGCACGAGGCGCGGCTCGAACGGCTCGCCCACCGCCGCCGCACCGACCCGCTCGCCGAAGCCGCCCGCGCCGACCCGGAGGGCCATTCGATCGGCGCCTGAGACACCACAAAAGAGAGCTTGGCGGGTGCGCGATGCTCTGCCACGGTCACCCGAAGATTCGATTGCAATTGAGGACGAGAGGAACCCCCCATGGATTTCGAACCCACCCAGCGGCAGGCCTATTGGCGTGACCGCGTGCGCGATTTCATCGAGCAGCACGTGCGCCCCAACATGGACACCTACAAGGCGCAGGACGCCGAGGGCGGGCGCTGGAAGGTGATCCAGATCATCGAGGACAAGAAGAAGCTCGCCAAGGAAGCGGGGATCTGGAACCTGTTCATGCCGCCGCGCAATGACAGCCACCACCATGTCGACGAGACCTTCGAATTCGACGGGCCGGGCCTCACCAACCTCGAATACGCGCTGTGCGCCGAGGAAATGGGCCGGATCGGCTGGGCCTCGGAAGTGTTCAACTGCTCGGCGCCCGACACCGGCAACATGGAAGTGTTCCACCGCTACGGCACGCGCGAGCAGAAGGAAGAGTGGCTGCGCCCGCTTATGAACGGCGAGATCCGTTCGGCCTTCCTCATGACCGAGCCCTACACCGCCTCCTCGGACGCGACCAATATCGAGACCCGCATCGAGCGGGACGGCGATCACTATGTGATCAACGGGCGCAAGTGGTGGTCCTCGGGCCTCGGCGATCCGCGCTGCAAGGTCGCGATCGTGATGGGCAAGACCGATTTCTCGGCCCAGCGCCACGCGCAGCAATCGATGGTGCTGATGCCGATCGACAGCCCCGGCGTGAACATCATCCGTCACCTGCCCGTCTTCGGCTATGACGATGCCCCGCACGGTCACATGGAAGTCGAGATGAAGGACGTGCGCGTCCCTGTCTCGAACATGCTGCTGGGCGAGGGCCGCGGTTTCGAGATCGCGCAGGGCCGCCTCGGGCCGGGCCGCATCCACCACTGCATGCGCACCATCGGGGTCGCCGAAGAGGCGCTCGCCAAGATGTGCCGCCGCCTGCAGGAGCGCGAGGCTTTCGGCAAGCCGGTCTACAAGCACTCGGTCTGGGAAGAGCGCGTGGCGCGCGCCCGCATCGACATCGACATGACCCGTCTTCTCTGCCTCAAGGCGGCCGACATGATGGACAAGGTCGGCAACAAGGCGGCCAAGCAGGAAATCGCGATGATCAAGGTGCAGGCGCCCAACATGGCGCTCAAGATCATCGACGACGCCATTCAGGCCCACGGCGGCGGCGGGGTGTCGGAGGATTACGGCCTCGCCTCGGCCTATGCCCACCAGCGCACCCTGCGCCTCGCCGACGGTCCGGACGAGGTCCACGCCCGCTCGATCGCGCACATGGAATTCGCCAAGCACGCGCCGGTCCCCGGCCCGACGGCGAACGCCCTGCGCGGCAACCACGGGCGCGCTGCCAATGACGGCCAGAGCTTCAGCTCGGGCGACATGGGCGTGGCGCGGTAAGCACCAATCTCCCCCTCCTCTTCAGAGGAGGGGGTCGGGGGGTGGTGGCGAGCGTAGCGAGCTCCTTCGACGCCGCTGCACCACCCCGCTGCGACTAGGCGGCAAGCCGCCAAGTCTCGCGCCCTCCTCTGAAGAGGAGGGTGGAAATTCGGGAGAACATCATTGGCAAAAGCCGCCATCCTTGAACAACCCGGCCAGGGTCTTCGCATCGCCGAAGTCACCTATGCCGAACCCGGCCCGCACGAGGTCCTGATCGACACCAAGGCCTGCGGGCTGTGCCATTCGGACCTGCACTTCATCGACGGGCATTACCCCCACGCGCTCCCCTGCATTCCGGGGCACGAGGCGGCGGGGATCGTCCGCGCGGTCGGCTCGGAAGTGCGCACCGTGAAGCCCGGCGATCACGTCGTCTCCTGCCTGTCCGCCTTCTGCGGCCATTGCGAGTTCTGCGTGACGGGCCGGATGGCGCTGTGCCTCGGCGGGGACACGCGCCGCCAGAAGGGCGAGGCGCCGCGCATCGCCTTCACCGATGGCACGCCGGTCAACCAGATGCTCAACCTCTCGGCCCTCTCCGAGCAGATGCTGATCCACGAGCACGCCTGCGTCGCGATCGACAAGGCCATGCCCTTCGACCGCGCCGCGCTGCTGGGCTGCGCGGTGACGACCGGGGCGGGCACGATCTTCAACGCCTGCAAGGTGACGCCGGGCGAAACCGTGCTGGTGGTCGGCTGCGGGGGCGTGGGGCTGGCGGTGGTCAACGCCGCCAAGATCGCGGGCGCTGGCAAGATCATCGCCGCCGATCCCCTCCCCGAAAAGCGCGCGCTCGCCGAGGTGCTGGGCGCGACCCACACCGTCGATGCCCTCGCGGAGGATGCTGCCAGGCAGATCATCGCGCTGTCCGCCGGCGGAGTCGATTGGGGGATCGAGGCGGTCGGGCGTCAGGCCTCGGCCGATCTCGCGGTCGCATCGCTGAAGCGCGGTGGCACCGCGGTGATCCTCGGCATGATGCCGCTCGACTGCAAGGTCGGGCTGGGTGCCTTCGACCTCCTCAGCGGCAAGAAGCTGATGGGCGCGATCATGGGGATGAACCACTTCCCCGTCGATCTGCCGCGCCTCGTCGATTTCTACCTGCGCGGGCTGCTCGATCTCGACACGATCATCGCCGAGCGCATCCCGCTCGAGGCGGTGAACGAGGGCTTCGACACCATGCGCAAGGGCACTTCCGCGCGCACTGTGGTGGTGTTCGACTGATGGACATCGATTTCGACAAGGAAATGGTCGGCACGGTCGCAGTGACCGAGAAGGACGCGCTCGACCTTGCCAGCCTCACCGCGTGGTTCGAAGCCAATGTCGAGGGCTTCCACGGCCCGATCAGCTACACCAAGTTCAAGGGCGGCCAATCGAACCCGACCTACCGGATCGACACGCCGGGCGCGTCCTATGTCCTCAGACGCCAGCCCTTCGGCAAGCTGCTCCCCAGCGCCCACGCGGTCGATCGCGAATATGCGGCGATGACGGGGCTCCACCCCACCGGCTTCCCCGTCCCGCGCACCTATGGGCTCTGCGAAGACCCGGAGGTGATCGGCTCCAAGTTCTTCGTGATGAGCATGGCCGATGGGCGGAGCCTGTGGAACGGCGCGCTCCCCGGCCTCTCGCCCGAAGAACGCCGCGCGCATTACCACGCGCTGATCGACACCATGGCCGACCTGCACCTCAACGATCCGCAGGCGATCGGCATGGGCGACTACGGCAAGCCAGGCGATTACTGCGCGCGGCAGATCGCCCGCTGGACCAAGCAGTACAAGCTCTCCGAAACCGAGCACATGCCGGAAATGGAAGCGCTGATCGCCTGGCTGCCGCAGACCATCCCGCCGCAGCACGGCTCGAGCGTGGTGCACGGCGACTACCGGCTCGACAACGTGATCTTCCATAAGACCGAACCCCGGATCATCGCGGTGCTTGATTGGGAGCTGTCGACATTGGGCGATCCGATCGCCGACTTCAGCTACCTGATGCTCAACTGGTTCCAGCCCGCCGATGGCCGCGCGGGGCTGCTCGGCCTTGATCTGGAGGCGCTCGGCATTCCCACGGTCGAGCAAGCGGTGGAGCGCTATGTCGCGCGCACCGGCTACCCCGTCCCGCCGATGGACTGGTACTTCGCCTACAACCTGTTCCGCCTCGCAGGGATCATGCAGGGCATCAAGAAGCGCGTGATCGACGGCACCGCCTCCAGCGCCCACGCCCAGGCGATGAGCGAGCGGGTGCGCCCGCTGGTGGAGCGGGCGTATCAGTTCGCGCTGGCGGCGGGGATGAAAGAGTAACGCGCAGGTGCCGGGGGCAGCTTACGTATGCTGCCCCGCCCCTTGAAGCCTCCGCTTGCCGAGCATCGCGCTCGCGGCTAGGCGCGCGAATGTAATCTCACGCCCGGAGCACACCCATGCATGACGACCTGATCACCGCTATCGAAACCGCATGGGAAGACCGCGCTGCCGTCACCCCCGGTCACGCCGTCGGCGGGGCGGTGACTGAAGCTCTCGCCCTGCTCGACAGCGGCGAGGCGCGCGTCGCCCAGCCGGACGGCAACGGCGGCTGGCAGGTCAACCAGTGGCTCAAGAAGGCGGTGCTGCTCTCCTTCCGCCTCAATGACAACCGCGTGATGGATGGCGGCGCAGCCGGCGCGCCCGCCTATGACAAGGTGCCGCTGAAGTTCGCCGGATGGGGCGAGAACCGTTTTCGCGATGCAGGCTTCCGCGTCGTTCCCGGCGCGGTCGTGCGGCGCGGCGCGCACATCTCAAGGGGCGCGGTGCTGATGCCGAGCTTCGTCAACATCGGCGCCTATGTCGGCGAGAACACCATGATCGACACCTGGGCTACGGTCGGCTCCTGCGCGCAGATCGGCGCCAATGTGCACATCTCGGGCGGCGCCGGGATCGGCGGCGTGCTCGAACCGCTTCAGGCCGAACCCGTCATCATCGGCGACAACGCCTTCATCGGTGCGCGCGCGGAAGTCGCCGAGGGCGTGCGCGTGGGCGAAGGCGCGGTGCTGTCGATGGGGGTCTATCTCGGCGCATCGACCAAGATCGTCGACCGTGCGACGGGCGAAGTCCACATGGGCGCCGTTCCGCCCTATGCGGTGGTCGTTCCCGGCTCGATGCCCGGTAAGCCCCTGCCCGACGGCAGCATGGGTCCGAGCCTCTACTGCGCGGTGATCGTCAAGACCGTCGACGCCCAGACCCGCTCGAAGACCGGCATCAACGAGCTGCTGCGCGACTGAACGGAGCTGCGGGGCGCCCTGCCCCGTTTCCGCTCCACCCCATCACAGCACAGCGAACCATACGCGCCGCCGCGGCATAGTCCCCTGCCCTTCACGCAGGAGACGCCCATGCCCGATCCCGAACGCCGCACCCGCATCGACGAAACCGACGCCAAGGGCGGGAGCAAGGAAGGCGTGGTGCGCTGGGTGCTGCTGTTCAGCCTCGGGGGCGCGATCATCGCCCTGACGCTGATCTGGGTCACCGGCGCGCTGACGCAGGGGCCGGTCGAAAGCCAGTGGAATGTCCAGCGCAAGAACGAGGCCCTGCGCGGTCAGAATGACGTCGGCGCGGAAAGCTCGATCGACGGTGTGCTCGCCGATGACCCGGAGAACGGCGTGGACGAGGCAACAACCGATCGCGAAGGCGCCCGCTGACTTCAACGACATTGCCCGAACCATCGCGCTGCGGGAACCATTTGTCGCCGCCCGGATTGGTTGACGTTACGGAAGAACATTCCCTAACGTAAATCAAACACAAGGGGAGAGCGACAATGGCCGACGAGAACGATGGCCTCCGCATCAATGACGAAGCCGCGCGCGGCGCGGTCAGCAACACGGGGCTGCGCTATGTGCTGGCCTTCAGCCTCGGCTTTGCGGTGATCGCGATGAGCCTTGTCTGGATCGTCCCGGCGCTCTCCAACGCCCATTGAAGCACCTGCGTCACTCCGCTCCGGCGGGCGGAGTGATCAGCGTCTCGATCGGCGGCTGATCCGCGACGCTTGCCGCATAGGCCTCGGCTGCGCGCATCACCCGCAGGATGTTGCGGCTCGCGATCAGTTCGAGCTCGACCTGGGAATAGCCGCGCCGCGCCAGTTCGGCGAACAGCAGCGGGTAGCCGCGCACGTCCTCGAAGCCGACCGGGCCGGACGGCATCCCGTCGAAATCGCCGCCGATTCCGATATGCTCGACGCCCGCCACCTTGCGGATGTGATCGATGTGGTCGGCCATCTCCTTGATCCCGGTCGGCGGCTCGGGATTGGCCGCATCCCACGCGGCCATCGCCTCGGTCACCTTCGCAGGCTGGCCTTGCCACAGCGCCTTCAGCCGCGCCTCCTCGCCCGAGCGGACGGCGAACCACTGGCGGCGCTTCTCGTTGAGGAAGCCGGGGAGCGCGACCACCATCACGATCCCGCCATTCTCGGGCAGGCGGGCGAGCACAGAGTCGGGCACGTTCCTGGGATGCCCGCTCACGCCCCGCGCGCCCGAGTGGCTGAAGATCACCGGAGCGCGGGCGACGTCGAGTGCGTCCATCATCGTTGCCTCGCTGACATGGGAGAGGTCGACCAGCATCCCCAGCCGGTTCATCTCGCGCACCACGTCCATGCCGAAAGCGGTGAGCCCGTCATGCTTGGGCATGTCGACCGCCGCATCGGCCCAGGGGGTGTTGGAATTGTGGGTGAGCGTCATGTAGCGCGCGCCCAGCGCGTGGAGTTGGCGCAGCACGGCAAGGCTCGATCCGATCGAATGGCCGCCCTCCATCCCCAGCAAGGAGGCGATCCTGCCGTCCGCCATCGCGCGTTCGACCTGGTCGGCGGTGGTGGCGAAGCGCAGCGCATCGGGGTTTCTCGCGATCAGCCGCTTGGTGACGTCGATCTGCTCGATCACCTGCTGCACCGCCTCGGGCTCGTCGGGATTCGAGGGGACATAGACCGACCAGAACTGCGCGCCGACCTTGCCTTGCCGCAGGCGCGCGAGGTCGGTCTGCATCGCCGCGCCCGAGGGCGCGGGCGCGATCATGCTGGTGTCCTCGAAATCGAGCGCGTTGATCTGGTTGGCGAGCCGCGCGCGCAGCTGGTTGGGGACGTCATTGTGCCCGTCGAACACCGGCGCGGCCTCAAGCGCGGCGTTGGCGGTGGCGGTTGCAGTGGCATCGTCGATCGCGGGGGGCTTGGCCGATTGCGCGGCGAGCGGGCTGGCGAGCAGCAGCGCGGCGGCAAGGGCCAGGCGGGACGGCACGGAGAGTTGCATGGGGGAGGCTCCCGAAGCTAGAGCGCCTGCATCAACAGGCAGGGGGTATGCGGCATGGATAGCGCGCGCGATCTGATTGAACAATTGGGCCTTGCAGCGCATCCCGAGGGCGGGTGGTATCGCGAGACGTGGCGTGGCGCGCCCGGGCCGGATGGCCGCGCGCAAGGCACCGCGATCATCTTCCTGCTGCGCGCCGGCGAGGCCTCGCACTGGCACACGGTCGACGCGGCCGAGCTGTGGCTGTGGCAGGCGGGCGATCCGGTCGAACTGCGGCTTTCCGCCACGGACGCAGGCCCCGCGCGCGCGGTGATCCTGGGGAACGACATTACGGCGGGCCAGCAATTGCAGGGCCTCGTCGCGCCGGGAGAATGGCAGGCGGCGCGGCCTTTCGGAGAGGCGGTGCATGGCTACAGCCTCGTATCCTGCGTCGTCGTACCGGGATTCGATTTTGCCGGGTTCAGGCTCGCCCCTGCGGGCTGGGAACCGGGCGCGTGACGAAGGCCGTGCTGCGCTGGGTGATGGCGGTGTTCTATCTCGCCGCCGGGGTGATCCACATCCTCAAGCCCGCGCCCTTCCTCACCATCATGCCCGCATGGGTGCCCGCGCCCGAGGCGGTGGTGCTGTGGACCGGCGTTGCGGAGATCCTTGGCGCCATCGGCCTCGTGCAGCCCTTCTCGAAGCCGCTGCGGCAGGCTGCAGGGTGGGGACTTGCGGCCTATGCCCTGTGCGTGTGGCCCGCCAACATCAACCACTTCGCGCTCGACATGGCACGGCCCGACGGCGGGCTCGGCCTTGGCTACCACGTGCCGCGCATGTTCGCGCAGCCCGCCATCATCTGGCTCGCGCTGTGGGTGGGCGAGTGCCTGCCGCTGCGCCGCAAGGCAGCATGACGCCCGAAGCGGCGATCCTAGCGCTGCTGAGCCGGCGGGCCGAGGGCGCGACCATCTGTCCGAGCGAGGCCGCGCGGCTGCTCGCCGGGCCGCAGGGCGACTGGCGCGCCGAAATGGAGGCGGTTCACGCAGCCACCGGTGCGCTGCTCAAACAGGGTAGCATCGCCCTGTCGTGGAAGGGCGTCCCCATGCAAAAGCGGCGCGGACCCTACCGGATCGCGCGCCGCTGATGCGGGGCCGAAGCCCCTATGCCCGTAAGGCTCAGCTCAGGTGCTTCGAGACCGCAGCGGTCATCTTGAACATCGAGATCTGGTCCTTGCCGATCACCGCGCCGAGCTTGGCGTCGGGATTGATCTGACGCTTGTCCTTGGTGTCCTGCAGGCCGTTGGCCTTGATGTATTCCCACACCTTCGAGGTCACTTCGGCGCGGGTCATCGGGCCCTTGCCGATCACGGCCTCGAGATCGCCCGAAAGCGTCACGGGCTTCTGCAGTGCGTTGGTCGTTCCAGCCATCATCTACTCCCTTATGTAAGTGGCAGGTTGATCAGAAATCATCGTCTTCCCAGCCCGCATCCTCGTCCTCCCCGCCGCCGGTGAAAGTGGCGTGGAGCACCGCACAGGCCGTGACCGACCCTTGCAGCGATGCGAGCAGTTCCGCCCGCCCCGCGCCGGGCATCAGCACCAGCGGCAGTTCGGTCGCGAAAAGTTGAAACAGGTAGTGGCGCGTCTCGCCTTCGGGCGGGGACGGCAGCAGCCATTCGGAATTGCCCGCGGCGTTCTTGCCGGTGCGCGGCGGCACCTCGCCCTCGAGCAGCTTGCCGCGCTGGGCGGCGAGGCCCCAGACGAGCCAGTGGCAGGCAGGTTCGGCCGCCCCGTTCGAGCCATCCTCGACCACCAGCACCAGCTCGGCCGAGCCCGGCGGCGGGGCGCTCCATTCGAGCGGCGGGGCGACCGCGTCCTCTTCCTCGGCGGTGAAGCTCGGATCGAGCGCCTCACCGCTGCGGAACGCCGGACTGGTCAGGGCAAAGCCCCCGCGCGCAAGCGTCTGGGCACTGCCGAGCTGCGCGATCGCGAGACCGGGATGACGCGCGGACGCGGGCACATGGGGTGCAAGCCAGGCGGGGAAATCCGTCATGATTCTGTCTTTTCTCGCCCTCGTGCTAGTCCCTTCGGATGCGGCTTGCGAGATGGGGCAAGGGCCTTTTCGGCGGTTTTTGCGGAAAACCCTGCAAATGCAGGCAAAAAGGTCACGCTTTTTTGCTCCGGAACGGCACGTAAGCCATCGGGCGCGCTTGCTCTTGTGCGTTTGGCGAGGCATTTCTGTCGCCGCGCGCCCACCCCTGAGGGTCGCGCGAACGCCCCGGAGAGTTTCCTGCCATGCGTGTTGGTCGCACTGCCCTCAGTCTCGTTCTGGCCTTCCAGCTTGCCGCGTGCGGCGGCGGCGGGTCTTCGTCCTCCGCGCCGCCCACCGGCAGCGGCGGCACCCCGGCGCCGACCCCGACTCCGGCCCCGACCTCGGCCGCATGCTCGCTGCGCGCCCAGCAGGACTTTGCCGACAGCGTGCTCAACGAATGGTACCTGTTCCCCGATCTGCTCGCCGCCGCCAACCCGGCGAGCTTCAATTCGGTGCAGAGCTTCCTCGACGCGCGCGTCGCCCCCGCGCGCGCGCAGGGCCGCGACCAGGGCTTCACCTTCGCCACCTCGATCGCGCAGGAGAACGCGCTGATCAGTTCCGGCTCCAGCGCCGGGTTCGGTATCCGCCTCAGCTTCGACAGCGCCGCGCGCCGGGTCTTCGTGGTCGAGGCCTATGAAGGCGCCAACGGTCTTGCCGCCGGGCTCGACCGGGGGAGCGAGATCACCGCGATCGGCACCAGCAGCGCCAACCTGCAAAGCGTCTCGGGACTGATGGCGAGCGGCGGGCCACAGGCCGTGATCGATGCGCTCGGCCCGCCGACCAACGGCCTCGCGCGGGTGCTGCGCTTCGTCCAGCCCGGCGGCGCGACGGTGGAAGCCAGCATCACCAAGACCGAGTTCGCGCTCGATCCGATTTCCGATCGCTACGGCGTGACCATCCTGAACGATGGCGGGCGGCGGGTCGGCTACCTCAACCTGCGCACCTTCATCGTCTCCGATGCCGCCCAGCAGCTGCGCGCCGCCTACGGGCAGTTCGCGGCGCAAGGCGTGACCGAGCTGATCATCGACCTGCGCTACAACGGCGGCGGGCTGGTCAGCGTGGCCGAGACGATGGGCGACCTGATGGGCCGGGGCCGCACCGGACAGGTGTTCAGCCGCACCGTGCTGCGCCCCTCCAAGGCCTCGGAGAACACCACCCGCCTGTTCCGCAGCGAGCCCAACGCGATCGCACCGACCCGCATCGCCTTCATCACCACCGAAGCCAGCGCCTCGGCGAGCGAGCTGATCATCAATGCGATGCTGCCCTATCTCGGCAACAATGTCGCGCTGATCGGTGCCGATACCTCGGGCAAGCCGGTCGGCCAGTTCGGCTTCGATCTGGCGGCCTGCGACCTGCGCGTGCGGGCGGTGACCTTCCAGACGGTGAACGCGAACAACCAGGGCGACTACTTCTTCGGGCTCGGCCCCTTCGTGCCCAACACCTGCCGCGCGGGCGACGATGTCTCACGGCCTTTCGGCGATCCGCAGGAAGCCTCGACCGCAGTGGCGCTCGATTTCCTCGCCGGGCGGGCCTGCACGCCCTTCGGCGCGACAGCATCGGCGAGCAGCGGGAACGGTGCCGGCCAGAACACCCGCGCCGGGCTGAACCTGCCGAGCCGCGAGCTGCTCCAGCCCGCCTCGCCGGCACCCGCCCAGCGCGAGCTGCCCGGGCTGTTCTAGAGCCGCGCTAGAGGCCTTGGGGCACCGTCTCGAAGGCGGGCGTGTCGCCGAGGTCGACCCAGTCCTGCTTGCTCTTGGCGTAGCAGTGGAAGGCGGGCTTGAGAATGCTGGTGTCGTCAAGCGTCCCGGCCTTGATGAACATCATCCCCGGCGGGCTGTCGACCCGGGTGAAGACCGGCGATCCGCATTCCGGGCAGAACTGCCGCCGTACCGTCGCGCCGCTGTCGCCGGTGTCGTTGTAGGTCTTGAGCGTGCCCTCGAACGCCACGGCGTTCTCGGGAACCCCGATGATGACCGAGAGCGCGCTCCCGGCCTGCTTTTGGCAGTTCTTGCAATGGCAGGTGACGCACAGAAGTGGTTCGGCCGTGCAGGTGTAGCGCACGCTGCCGCACAGGCAGCCTCCGGTGATGGTCATGGCTTGCTCTCCCCCTCGTCGCGTGCGCCCCGCCCGCGCCTTACGGCGCTTCGGGGCCGGTGAATGGCTGGCTGTCGGTATAGCCGCAGCCGCGCAATGTCTCACCGCCCAAAGCGATAGTGGCCACATAAGGGAAGCTGCGCTCGCTCATCCCGTCGCTGCATTGGCCGGGGGTGAGCGTGGCGGTGAGCGGCTTGCCATCGACCGCGCCGGAGAAGCCGAGGCCGCCATTGCCCGCGAAGCGCTTGACCGCAAAGCGCGTGCCGGGCTGGTTGTCGGGCGTGGTCCACAGCCCCTCCTCGCCCGTGACCGCGAGGTTCCAGAACGGCTCGGTGCCGAGCATGGTGACGGCCTCTTGCGGAGCGACCTTGTCGAAGGGCTTGCCCTCGGGGTCGATGCCGTCGGTCTGGGCGGGGGTGCAGGCAGCGGCGGCAAGCGCGAGCGCGGCGAGCAGCAGAAGGCGGGGTTGCATCGGGTCTCTCCTCGGCCAGGAGGATAGGCCGGAACCTCGGCTCCGCCAAGGCATTGCCCGCCCATGGACTTCGCCCCGACCCGCGCCGCCGCACGCGCCCGCCTCGCCGCCTTTCTCCCCGCCGCCGGTCGCCGCTATGCCGAAACCCGCAACGCCGATGACGGCCCGCGCGCAGGGGGACGGAGCAATGTCTCGCAGCTGTCGCCTTGGCTCCATGCAGGGCTGATCGGCGAGACCGAGGTGCTTGAGGCGGTGCTGAGTGCGCACTCCCCCCGCGCGGCCGAAAAATTCATCGCCGAGGTGTTCTGGCGAATCTACTTCAAGGGCTACCTCGAACAGCGCCCGGCGATCTGGGCGGATTACTGCACGGGCCGCGACGACGCGCTCGCGGCGCTCGCGGCCAATGCGGGGCTGCGCAAGGCCTATGGCGAGGCGGTCGAGGGCCGCACCGGCATCCAAGCCTTCGACGTCTGGGCCAAGGAGCTGGTGGAGACCGGCTACCTCCACAACCACGCGCGGATGTGGTTCGCGAGCATCTGGATCTTCACCCTGCGGCTCGACTGGCGGCTGGGAGCGGACTTCTTCCTTCGCCACCTGATGGACGCCGACGCGGCCTCGAACACCTTGTCGTGGCGCTGGGTCGCGGGGCTGCACACCAGAGGCAAGCACTACCTCGCGCGCGCAGACAATATCGCGCGCTACACCACCGGCCGCCCCGAGGGGGCACTCGCCGCGCCGGGGCTCGCAGGCGACGAGGCCGAGCCGCTCACCGAGCCGCAGGACTATGGTCGGCAGAAACTCGACCTGCCCCCGCCGGTCAGCGCCGCCGACTTCGCCCAGCCCTTCGCGCTGCTGCTGCACGACGAGGCCGCGCACCACGCCCCCCTCGCCCTCCCCGCCGCGCCCGCGCTCGTGATCGGCGCCGCCCGGCCCGAAGCACGCTCGCCCGGCGCGCTAGGGAGCCATGCGCAGACCTTCACCGAAGGCGCCCTCGCCAACGGCATGGCCGAGGCCGTCGCTGCCTTCGCCTGCCCAGCGGCGCATTGGCGCGCGGGCGAGCCGCTCGCGCCCTTGCTCGCAGGCGCCGGGGTGGAGCGGATCGCGGTGGCACATGTCCCCGCCGGATGGACCCGCGACGCGCTCGGCCCCGACCTCGCCCCGTTTGCCGAGCAAGGCCGCCTCGTCACCCTGCTCGGCGAGCTCGACCGCGCCACCTGGCCGCTCGCCAGGGCCGGGTTCTTCGGGGTGGCCAAGGCGATCGACAGCCTTCTCGCAGAATGCGGGATCGCCGGTCGTCCCCTGCTCGTTTCAACCGGGAATTAACCCTGACAGGCTAGCACCTTGCGGCTGTAATCCACACCCGGGCCGCCATCGCCATGCTCTATCCCAACCGTCTCCAGTCCGTCTTGATGTACGATACCCGTGTCGATCGTCTCGAGGCGGTGATGCGCGATTTCCTGCGGATCGAGGGGATGCGCTCCGGGCTGCATTTCCACCTCTCCGAGCAGAACCCGGGCCGCTTCTACCGGCTTTATGGCGGGACCGAGGAGCTGATGGTCACGCTCGAGTACATGAACGGGCCGTGCGATCAGCGGCATTTCGAGGGGCCGCTCGCCTCGCCCTATACCGGCATGGTCACGCCCGACATCCGCAGCCGCATCGCCCGGACCTACGGCCATGTCATCCTCGAGGTCTCGCACGGGGTGATGGCCGGGGTCGAGGACAAGCCGGAGATCGCCGCGATGTTCGAGGCGATCGGCCGCCCGCGTTCGGGCGCGACCCGCGAGCAATTCGAGCGGCGCCTTGCGGTGCTCACCCTGCTCACCCGGATCGCGATCGACCACGCCATGCCGTGTGCGCTGCACTGGACGCAATCGGGGCTGCTGCTGGGGGGCGAGGTGTTCGAGCACATTGCCGCAGGGGACAGCGTGCCGGGCCCGCTCCACATCCACCCCCAGCTGTTCGGGCCGCGCGCGGCGCCCGGCGACACGCCGCTGGCCGGCATCCGCACCTTCGGCGCGCGCCACTGGCTCGGCCGCGAGATCATCGTCGAGCCAAGCGTCCTGCCCTGGACTGCCAATTTCGAGACGATCCTCGCCTTCCTGAACGTCGCGATGGCACCCGGCGGCTATGTCATCCCCGATGGCGACACCTTCGGGCCCGAGGACCGCAGCCTGTCCTACCGCGTGCTCCACCACGACGAAGGCGCGATGATCGGCGAGATCGACCCCTCGCCCGCCGACATGCCGCTCTACGAGCTCGTGCCGCTCAAGCACCTTGCCCACGGCTTCGTCTCCCTCGAGCACGTGCCCGACGACCGCGTCATCGAGCCCGGCGCCTTCCCGCTCGACATCATGCCCGCGGGCCAGGACGAGAAGATGGCGCTCGCCAACGAGTGGTTCCAGAAGCGCAAGCTCGCCGAGGGGATCGGCGGGCGCTTCGAGGTGCGCCACCCCGACGCCCC